>NZ_JBEYID010000022.1:0-156258 GCF_040635605.1 Streptosporangium sp. NPDC006930
TTGGACTCCACCACGACAGCGTCACCTGGCGAATCACGGCCATGCCCTGAAAGGCGGCATCGCCTGATAGACCAAGATCTTCATCGGCCTTCTAGTAGTTGGCTTAGTGGCTGTCCTAGTGGCTGTCCTTGCCGGTCCGCGCGTCGCGGCGCTTTTCCGTGACGTCACGCCGCCGTCGGCCGAGACCCTGACGACCGGTTGCCAGTGGAAGATCATTCGCAAGATCGCGGGCGTATATGAGGAGCCGCGCAAGGACGCCCCGCGGATCAAGACCAAGGAGAAGGACAACAAGGTCGGCCCGTACTGCACCAAGTGGACCAACCCCGAGGACGGCAAAACCTACATCCCTGTCACAACCGACAGCGCCATAGATCGCATAGGCTGGATTGACGCGAGCACCCTAACCCCGGCCTGACCTACCGGCCCAGTGCACCCGATTGAGCACGATCAGGCATCCGTCGCGCACTGCGCGAAACACTCGCCGCTCCGTGCGGGTCACCGACTGCACCGCGTCGCAGTTGGGGATAGGCTCCTCCACAACAGGCCTTTACCATGGGGCTCGCGATTTTCTACGCGCTCGCCGACAGATCCCCGGACGTCTGGCACTGGCAAGGTGTCATCACCAGCGTGCGGGTGGTCGCATCCAGGTGCGCCACCGTCTGCGCCCCCAGGCAGTAGCGGCACCCCAGGACGGCGGCGGCCGCGGAGCCGGACCAGATGCGGTGTTCCCAGGCCGGGGGTGGCTCGGTGGGCGGCGGGGGAGGTTCGGCGGGCTCGTGCTCGGCGCCGACCCAGCCACGGCCGTGGCAGAATCGGCACGCGACCCGCAGACGGCCCAGCCGCTGGCCACCGTCGCCCTTGCATTCGGGGCAGGTGATCGGGTCACTCATCGCCGCCCCGTCCCCGCGCACGAGGTACACGTCACCCAGACGCTCTGCTTGGCGCTGCTGCCGTTGCGGTCGATCCATTCGCCGCCCGCGCCCAGGCAGGTGCCGCAGATCGGCGCTTCCTGTTGCTTCTCGGCCTTACCTCGACGCTACGCCGTCCCGAGAATCCCGTCAGGTCCTTCCTGGTCACCTTGCCCGCTTTCCTCCCCGCGCCTTTGCGGCGTAGATTTATTTCCTCGTTTCGGGTCGCGTGGTCGTCGTGGTGGCCCGTAAGGCTGTCGGTGATTGCGGCGGTCAAGGCCAGGAGTTGAGCGCAGCGAAGGTCGTGGCCTTGAGGGCCGCGGAGCCGACGGCCATACTTCGGGCCGCGACGATCACGCCCCTGCCCCCACGCTCACATACGCAGCCCCGGGCCGGGGCCCCTAGCGGTGGGCGGGCGACGGGAGTAGGTCCGCTCGGCGGCCTGGGCGGCCTGGGCGGCCTTGCGTTGTTGCGCTTCGGTGCGCGCACGGGCCTGCTCGTTTCGGGTACGGACCCGCTTGGCTGCGGCCGGATCTTGGCGGGCGCGGTCTTGGCCGCGCCGCACATCCTCGCTGAGCTGGCCGCGGTGGTCGCGCTCGGCGACCAGGGAGGCCAGCAGACGGGTGGCGCGCTCGCGCTGGCCGGCAGGGGAGTCGGCGATGGTGTGGAAGCTGAGCCGGGCGGCCGCGACGCGCTTCCGGTTGGCCAGGCCCGGCATCACCTGCTCCACGCGGTCAGCGATCGTCTTGTTCAGCACCTTGGCGAAGGACGTCGAGCCGGTTAGGAGGCGGTGGCGCGTCTGCAGGTCGGCCGCGCTCGTACACGAGGGGGAGGCCTGGCGGGCGGCGTGCAGCGCGGCCTGCTCGACGCGGGCGGCGGCCTCAGCCCGGCGGGCGGCTCTGGTCATCGCCTGGGAGGCCTCCTGCAGCTTCTCCTGCAGCCGGGTGCGCTGGCTGCTGGGCAGCAGGGCGCGCAGCCCGCTGTTCTTCTCGGCCAGCGCCGCCTGCAGCCGGGCAACGCGCTGCTGGACGCGCTGGTAGGTACCCCGGGCGTCGTGGCGCCGGTCGCCAGCGGTGCGGGCTTGGTCCAGGGCGTGGGCCAGGCGGTCGCGCTCGTCGACCAGCTCGGTCTTCACCTGGACGCGGATGGCGGCGATTTGCTCGGCCTCTTCGCGCTCGTTGCACCGTTGCTGGGCGACCTGCTGGGCCAGGGTCGTCGCTTGGGCGGCGATCGTCTCGATGCGGGCGTGCAGGGCCACATCGCTGAGCAGGCCGTGTGGGCGATCGGGGCGGGTGACCTCGTTCAGCGCCACGCGGGCGGCTACCACCCGGGCGGCCTCGGCCTTGATGGCCGCCAGTTCGCGGGCCTGGGTCACGACCTGGGTGGCCTCGGCTTCGATGGTGGCCAGTTCGCGGGCGCGCACCGCGGCGATCGGCTCAGGCTCAGGGGTGAGGAGATCGTCGGCGCGGTCGCCGTGCAAGGTGGCGGCGTAGGCATCCAGCGCGCGGTGCAGCTCCTCGGCCGCATTACGCGGCTCACCGTGGCGAGCCCGATCAGCATCGGACTCCAAGACGTTACGCGGCAGGTACAGGTGCGCCGACAGACGGTCGCGGCTCATCGCCGCATACAGGGTGTGGGGGTCCAGGCCCATGCCGTAGATGAGGGTATGGTGACTGGTCAGTCCTTGGGCGGCCGCCACCGTCATCGCGGTGCCGTGTGAAAGGCCTCCGGCGGCGATGTAGGCGGGCGTCACCCGCTCGACGACCGGGGCCGGGCCGTCAGCGCCGAGCCGTCGCCACTGCACGCTCACCGACCGGTCGCGGTGAATGGCGGTGACGATGCCGCGGTAGCCGTTGAGGACGTCCGCACGCCGCCCCTTGCTCTTGCGGGAGCGGTAGTCGTTGGCCCGTACCCGCACGTGGTCGCCGACCGCCAGCTCTAAAGTGCGCCCGCCAGGAAGCCGGTACCGGACATCTGGGCCCGCCAGCTCCCCGGCCGCGCGGCGGATCGCGCGCGCGGCGGCGTTGAGGCGTTCGGCTTCGGCGTTGCTGCCGGCCAGCACCAGGACCGCGGCGAGCTCGCCGTGCACGTCGTCGCGGTAGCCAGTGCGCACCGTGGCCCAGTGGGCCAGCAGCGCACCGAGGGTGTCGGTGGCGTCGCGTCCGGCGTGCACGCGCCCGCCGCGACTCCACGTTCGCAGCGCCTCGGTGCGGTCCCCATCGCGCCATTGGGCCAGCGCTTGGCGCTCGATCGGGTCACGCTGGCGCCGGTTCTCACTGAGCACCAGGCCGTCGACCTGGCGGTGGAGGGCGGCGAAGGTGCCGCCGACGCCGATCGCGCGCAGCTGCAGCGGGTCGCCGATCGCCACCACCTTCGTGCCGGTACGGTGCGCCTCGCCCAGGACCACCGCCAGGTCTCGGTCATCAACCATCGCGGCCTCATCGATGACCAGGACGTCGACGCCATCCAGGCCACGGCCGCCGGGGCCCTCGGGGTCGGTGATGCGCTGCATCCAGGTGGCGAAGGTGTACGCGCCGATGCCCGATTCGGCGGTCAGGTTCGCGGCCGCCACCGCGGCGGTCGCGGCGCCGGCCACCACCAGGCCGCGACTTTCCCACCCGGCCCGGGCAGCGGCCATCAGCATGGTCTTGCCCGCACCCGGGACGCCGATGAGCGCATCAACGCCATGGCCGTCACCGAGCAGGCGCTCCAGGACGGCGCGCTGGGAGGGGGAGAAGGTGACGCTGTGGGCGACCTCGAAGGCTTCTCGCGACAACGCAATCGCCGCGGTGTCCAAGACGGCGGCGCCTTCGGTGTAGCGCTGCCGGGTGAGGTGCAGGACCTGCTGCTCAGCTTCGAGGATGTCGGTGGAGGTGTAGCGGGCGGAGTTGACCAGGTGCCGCGCCCCAGCCTCAGCCAGGCGCACGGCGGGCTTGTGGGTCAGCACCGCATCCGTCAGCACCTGCAGGTCAGCCAGATCGGCGACACCGTCGGGGCAGGCATCAGCGACGGCGGCCAGGACATCGGCGTGGCTGACGGTCTTGGTGTGCGCGGTCAGCCCGCTGCCAGGGCGCCAGATCCACTCCGCGATCTGCTGCGCGCCAGGCCGCGGCGGGAGGCCTTCGCCGGGGTGCAGGCAGGAAGTCATGACGGCGGCCGCGTCAACGCCGTCGGCGGCGCACTGGGCGTGCCAGTCGCCGCGCCGGTCCCCGTCCAGCAGCTGGTGTTTGGCCTGGCGGCTGGTGGCGCTGGCCACCTTGCGCGCGTGCGGGTGCGCCTCGTCGTAGGCCAGGCCGTGTTCGGCGAGCAGTTCCTTGATCTGGCCGTCGCGTTTGGAGAAGCGGGTGCGCATCGTCTCGTCGATACCGACGATTTCCCACGCGCCGGTGTGCGCGTCGCGCTCCCAGCGCAGCCCGAGTTCCTCGGTTAACCGGCGCCGAAGGCGGGCCTTGAGGAAGGCGTCGGCGGCGTGGGCGTGGCGGTGCAGGTCCTTGCCGCCAGCTGCGATGGCCGACCATTTGCCGTCGACTCCGCGCACCATGTTGGCGATCTGGACGTGGGCGTGCAGGTGCGGATCGGGGACTTGGCCATCGACGGGGCGGGCGGTCTGGTGCCACATCACCCACCCCAGCAGGCCCCCGGTGGCCGCGCGGCCAGCAAGTCGGCCGTCGCCCTGGTGGCCGCGCTGGCCGTAGGCGACCCACCCCTGCACCGCATCAACGGTCTCGATGACCGACGCGGTGAACTCCTCGTCGACGACGGCGGAGACCGCCGCATCACCCAGGCCGTGCAGCACACTGACGCTCTTGGCGAGGTCCAAGGTGAGGTCATAGCCGCGGTTGCCGACGCGCACCCGGGCCTCGCGCCAGCGCCGCGCCTCAGCCAACTGGTCGGCGTCGTAGACGGCCGCCAGGTCCAGCCCGGCGGCCTTGGCGAGCCGGCGCGCGTCGTCGTAGGGGATCACGTAGGCCTCGCCCTTGCGCCGCACCCCGCGCTGCAGCCGCACCGCACGCTTGGCCATCTCCTCGTTACCGGCCACCAGCGCGGCGACGTCGGCGACGCCGCGCTCAGCCGCGGCCTTCTCCAGCGCGGTCAGCAGCGGGCCGCCGGGCAGCATCGCGCGCGGGTCAACGGCCCGTTTCGCCTCCATCAGCACCTGGCCGGTGTGCGGGTGACGGCCGTCCATGAGAGCGCGGGCCATCTCGTGCTGGTCGGCGGTGAGCGGAGTACCGGGGGTGAGGCCGACCTCGCGCAACCCGTCACCGATCCACATCAACGGGCGATCCCCGGCCAGCCGGTAGGAGATCTGCCCATCCTCCTGACCGCGCACCAGGTGGTGACTCTGACAGCCGGCGCCTTCCTGCAGGCGGTAGTCGACCTGCGCCATGGACGGCCCCAGCGTGCTCACCCACGCCACCAAAACCACCCCCTTCACGTCCGCGCAGCTCAGCGCCGGTTCCTGCGGCCGCAGGCCGTCCGTATCGCCAGATACCTTGGGTCCAAAACTTGAATTGATCTTGTAAGGAATTATGACATATTGTGTTGATATTAGGTAGATCGTAACTAGAGCTGGTGATAGCAGCGTTGAAGTAGTGGTTTCTAAAAGATCTTGCTTGAAGGTTGTTGCGCGTGGATTTGATGTCAGTAACTGGCTGCCGATCACCTTGGGCGGCCGGGGTGCTCGCTATCGGCTCAGGTGGTCGTGGAGCATCCGGTCGAAGGTGTCGCGCAGGTCGAGGTCGCGGGTGACCTCCAGCAGGGCGCGGGCCAGCCGCCGTCACCGCTTGGCGCCGCCACCTACTCGCCGCGGGCGCGTCGCCGGCGACGGTGAACCAGGCGCTGGCCGCAGTGACGCTGCTGTACAAACACGGACCCGCACTACGCTTGGCGGTCAAACGCGCCCGCGTGCCCAAACCCGGCGCCCTGGACGCGTTGTCACGTGCGCAGGAGAACCCGACCCGCCGCACCGCCGACCGCCGCAGCCCCCGCGACGCCGCCCTCATCGCCCTGCTGCTCGGCGCGGGCGCCCGTGCCGAGGAATGCCAACGCCTTCACGTCGGCGACGCGCCGATCACCGCGCGCAGTAGCACCGCCCGCCTGCACGGCAAGGGAGATGAGGTGCGCACCGTCCCGCTGCCGATTCCGGCCCGCGAACGCTTGACCGCCTGGCTGCAGGTGCGCGCCGAACTGCTGGCCGCCCGGCCCGCCCTGGCCAACGCGGTCGGCGAAGGACTGTGGGCCGTCCAGCGCGGACGGCTGACGGTCAACGGCGTCACCGACGTGGTCCGCGCGGTCGGCAAGGACGCCTTCCCCGAGGTTCCCCCTGCCCGCCTTACCGCGCCGATGCGAGCGAATCCGGAAAACCCTCCGAAGCGGCCTCATGAAGGCACCGCCCCGGGCGAGCAGCGCCCAGGGCCCGCGGTAAGGAGAACCGCTCATGATCGACCGCCCGTTACTGCGCCGCCTGGCCCGCGCCGCGCTGGCCGCCGCGGTACGCAGCGCGGCCGCGGCCGCCGCCTCGGCCCCCATCACCCTGGCCATCTGGTCTGCTGATTCACGTCCGAATCGACGCCTACGCGCAAGTGCTGGCCGCGCGCTGCGACCTCGATGCTGAACCCGCTCTCGACCTCGCCGAACTCCTGTCATAGGAGCCTGAGGTCACGCGGCGCAGAAAGGGTCGAAATAGCGCTCGTGACCCCCAGTTGTAGGTAGCGGTTGCAAGCTGACTGATCCACAAAATTATGGAGGTTTCCAGGGATTATTGGCGGGAGTCCCCAAAGGTCCTTGGCGACTGCGTCGGTACGCCTCTATATATCGATGCGGGCCAGCTCCAAGACCTCTCCTGGTGAGATCTCACGATCCCACGGGGTGGCCACCTCGGTCAGGAAGCGCACCGCACCCATCAATGGGTACGGAGCTTCGGGGCGCCCCGCCGCGTGCAGGACCCGCCAGGGGGAACGTACCGTTGTCCCGATCATCAGTTGAGGTTCGTCGCACGAGCCGGTGTCGGTGCTTTGGGTCAGGATGCCCACGTGCTGCCAGAACGCCAGCAGGTCCGCCATGGTCTCCACCTCCGGGTAGCCGCAGGCCTGAACCAGTGCGGAGAATCCGTTGTCCCAGTGGGCCCAGCTGTGCTCATCGCCGATCATCTGCAGCCGCAACGTGTAGATTCCGGGGTATTCGTCCAGTTCGGGCATCTCACCGGCAGCCGGTATGCAGTCCAGGGGCGGCTGGATACCGTCCCAGACGCAAGAGGTCAGCCACTGCTCGCCGTCGTCCCAGCGTGCAGGGGTCTGGGCCACGGCGTGTGCGGCGATCTCCTGCGCCGAGGCGCACGGGGTGTCGAGGAAGGCCCTGATGATCTCACCGGCGCGGGGGCAGATCGTCAGCCAGCCGGTCTCGTACACGCCGATGACCGCGTGCGGCGTATCCGCCGGCTGCGGGACGTCGGGGTGGGTGAGGGTGATCTGGTGCGGTCGCGAGGGCAGGGTGGGCAGTTCCACCCGGTGGGGGCGGCGGCCGTAGCGGTCGAGCCAGTCATGGGCCAAGGTCACTCGCTGGCACTCGATGGCGTCTTCTTCGGCCTGGCGGACCTTGTCGCGGGCGGCGCGCAACTGCTCGCGGCGCTGCTGTTCGGCGGTGGTCAGATGCACGTGGCAGTGCTCGGCGCCGATGCCGGTGAAGATGCGCTTGGCGCAGCGCGCGCCTTTGAGGTTGACGCCGGAGCACTGGGCGTGCGGGAAGAGGTCGGGGCGGGAGGCTTCGCTCAGCGCCTGCAGGTGTTCGGCGGGGATGTCGGGCTTGATGGGGGCATACATCTCCGGGATGACCGCCTGCGGGTCGCTGCCGGCTTCGCGGGCTTGGGCGAACACCGAGCGCGGGCGCGGTACCCCGCTGCTCCAGGAGGGGGCCAAAGGGAGGCGGGATTCGACGATGACGCCGGCGTGCGCGGCATTGATCAACGCTTGGGTCGCCTCGTGCTGGATGGATAGCTCTTCGGTGAGGTTGAGGCGTGCGCCGTGGATGAGGGACAGGATGGAGTTGATCTCCCACGACAGCTGGGCGGCTTGGACGAGCAGCCAGGCGGGTGAGTGGCCGCCGTGGTGGTTGCGGCGCGGTACGGCGACTGTGCGTGCGGAGCGACGCGACTCCGTTGTGATCATGGTTGCCTCTTCAGGTTTGCCGAGGTGAGCAAAGGGGTCGCCGTCAGCTTCCCGGCTGCGCGGGGGCGGGCACTGATCACCCTCCGTGATGTGTACCAAACTTGGTACAGACCTTTGAGGATCATGCACGCCACCGTGAGTAAGTGCCCGCCCCAATCCCGCCACGCCTCGCTGAGCTGCGCAGACAGTTCGGCCTGCGACTGCGTGACGTGCGGGAAGGTCAAGGACTCAGCCAGGAACGACTCGGAGAACTCGCCGAGGTCGACCGCAAAACCATCAACCGTATCGAGAACGGGATGTACAGCCCTCGGCTGGACAACGTCTTCCAGATCGCTGACGCTCTTGAGGTTTCGGTCGGCGAGTTGTTCGACCTCCGACCACGTGCGTGATCGCCCAGCGGGGCGATGGCGATCGAGGGAGTGCGAACCGATCTCCAAAGCCCGGCAGGGCTAGGCACCAGATCGGAGATCGTCCTCAAGAACTCGTCCGCGCAGGGCCTCCAGTTCCCGCCCTAGAGCGCCCGACCCGACAAGCATCAGGGCGTGTACCGCGCTCACCTCCCGGGCGGATGCCCATATGCCCGATCCGCAGGCCTGGAACGGGAGGACCTCGATCGAGTGGACCCGGAAAGCGGCCGGGTCCAGGTATCGCATGCCCCCGGTCCCGCACAGGTAGGTTGTGGCGCCTGTCAGCCAGGCCAGGTCGGCCAGGCGCTGCGAACGTTCACCGGGTGCGAGCAGATCGCTGCTGTGCAGGATCTGCCCCCGCCACCCGACCTCCTCCAGCAACAGGCGCGTGGACAGCTCCGTCACGTCCGCCAGTCGATCCGTGCTCTCAAACGCGGCGAGTACGAGTTCGAGCCCCCTCTTGAACGACGGCCAGTAGGCACTGTGCCGGTAGTGGTCGGCGAGGAGCTGGGCGACACGGCGCCGGCAGCGGGAGGGATCGGCCAGGCGCGCTCCGCGGATGGAGGTGGAGCGGCCGTGCGGCAGATGGGTGGAAATGGAGAGCCACTGCGGCTGCCGCGAGCCGTCGAGCGAGGCGAGGCGCGCGCGGTGCTGGTAGTCCCTGCGTGCGAACTGCACGTCGTCCAGGACGATCCAGTAGTCGGCGGTGAACAGCTTGGCCAGCGTCACCAGCCGGGGGAAGAGGTTGGGCTGGTGGATGGCGCACACCTCGCCGTATGGCAGGTCAGGGCGTAAGGAGCCTGCTGTCGAATCCGGCGCGGAGAAGAGCCTGGTAGGCGTCATGGACCTCTCCTGGGACGGGCTGCTTGATGGCGTAGCCAAGCTTGGGGTACTCGATCACGCGCTGGAGGTCGCCGACGAGCATGTCGATGACCAACTTCGGATCACCGATCGAGCTGACGTAGTCATCCAGCTCAAGCGGCTCGGAGGCGCACACCACCTCGACCTCGGGCCATACCTTTCGTGCCGTGGCGTAGGCCCGGCGCTCCATGTACGGCTTGGAGATCAGGAGCACCGAACCGGGCTGAATACCCGCATCGGCCAGCACCTGGCGGGACAGTGCGATGTTCTGGCCGGTGTTGGTGGCGTTCGGCTCCAGCAGAATCGCCTCGTCGGACATGCCGAGGTCGAGCGCGTGCTCGCGGTAGTGGACGGCCTCGCCTCGGGGGAAGCGGGCCGCGGTGGTGGGGCTGGTGGCACCGGAGAAGACGAGCAGCGGGAACCAACCAGCGCGGTGCAAGTCGACCGCTGCGCGTGCCACCCCCAGATCGTGGCTACCCAGGCCGATAGCCACGTCACACCGGCTCAGGTCGTGGTGCATCTGGTGGTAGTCCCAGATGGTGTAGGCGTGCTGCCACTGCTCGTCGGTGATGACCTGCTGCTTGACACTCACTCGATTGCTCCCTGGTCGCCGTGGCAGAGGAAGGCGGATCTCCCCCTGGATGGTCCGCTGAATGCCCTCGATGCTGCGCAGTTGGTGCGCGAGCCCGTGCTGCGCGGCCTCGCGCGCGGCACGGTCGAGGATCACCACCCCATCATCCACGGTGGCCCGATCCGAAAGCAGGACGTGCCCGTAAGCCGTCTCCAGCCGGACCCGCTGCATGGGCGCATCGGTGACTGCGGTAGCACGAGCGAGGTCGATCAGGCGTAGCGCCTCCGAGAGGTTCCCTGCGCCACGGTGGGCCAGAGCGAGTTTCTGGTGCGCGACGGACCAGTCCTCGGGTTCACCGAGATTCTCGAACTCGCGGATGGCGGTCGTCATCAGGCGGGCGGCGTAGTCGTTCTTGTCGTTCTTGCTCAGGGCGGTCCCCACCCACAGCCGGGCTCGCGCCCTGTCGCGTGGCGAGAGCCGGTCGTCCACCGCCAGCGCCTCATATTCCTTGGCGGCCTCGTCCAACCGGCCCCCCATCTCGGCGACCACCGCCAACGAAAGGTCAAGCTGCGCGATACGACGGGGGATGTCGAGCTGTCCGTAGATTGATCGGGCGTTGAGGTAGGAGCGGCGAGCGGACAATGGGCCGGCGACTGCTCCTTGGTCGCGCTGGAGGTCGCCGAACAGTGTCGTCGATCGTGCGAACAGGTAAAGACCCTTGTCGTCCAACGCGTGCGGGTCGTAGCGGGTGAGCCATCGGTTCAGCAGGTCGGTGGCGTAGCTGAAGCTCTGGCGGCTGAGCGCGACCACAGCCCGGTCAAGGTCGTCCGTCCAGGTCTCGTAGTCCCAGGCTCGTGGTCCCATCCGGGTGACTCTCAGCCCTTGGTCCACGTCCTGGCCGAGTTCCAAGAGCAGCGTCTCGAACCGCAGGTGAGTGGCCGAATTCGCGCGAGCGAGCGCGGTGTCCAGGATGGCTTGGGTATCCGGACGTGGCCGAGTAGCGGTACCGAGCTGGTCCCACTTCGCCACGGTGCGGGGAGCCACGCCGAGGTGCTGCGCGAACACCCGCACGCTCATCCGCAAGGCTCGGCGAAGTGCACGCGCTTCGAGGCCGGTCCACTCATGCACGGTCGTCACGTCGCTGCTCCCTTCCACGGCCATGGAAGCACGTAGAAGTACCGAGGGCTTACGGAAGTGCAACGCAAGTGCGACAGCGGGTCGTATCCAGCGGGGTCGGGGCTGGCCATGCTCGAAGAGCGGGCCATCAGCCCCGACCACGGTAAGGACGGCTACCTTGTGGACACTCACCGAACAACACGATGTGGACGGCCCGATCGTCTACGGGTACCTGCGGCTGCATCGTTCGACGCCCGAGCGGCACGCCGCCCTGACGGTAGCCCTCGCCCAATACTGCGAGCAGCACGAACTACAGCTCTGCGGCATCTTCACCGATCGAGGGGCCGCATCGTCGGACGACCCGGCCTTCGCCGGCCTGCTGGACGTCCTTCTCATGTCCGGCGCCTACGGGGTGGTTCTGCCTACTACGCACCACCTGGGCGAGAAGCTCATCGCGACTCGGCGGCGGGAACAGCTGAACGCGATTGGGGCGCGGCTGCTGGTCGTGCGGGGAGCCCTCCGTACCACTGGCTCTTCCGCCGGCCGACCAGTCGTGACTCTGGCCCGCGCCGTTCCCCATGGCCAGCTCGAACCAACTCGCCAAGGACCCCATGATGATTGACACCTTCGTGGTACCACCGCCTAGCAGCGAATTCAACCCGAACGTGCCAGCGGTAGAGCGCACGTACGCCCCGCTCGCAGGCTCCGACAAGGACGGCTTCGAGGCCGACCGTGCAGCCGCCGGCAGGCTGAAGGGGGCGATTCCTGGGGTAACCGAGGTCGTCCAGGAGAACGCAGCGGCTGTCGCCTCCCCGTACACCTTCGTGAAGTGCTCGATGCAGCCCCGGTATGACCCCGGCGCCGTCGAGGTCGCCAAACTGATACAGGCGCGGGCGCCCCGTTGGGTTGTCCTGTGGCGCCCGTACTGGCGGGTCCTGCAGGCATGGGAGTGCTCCGACCCGCGGCTATGTCGCACCGTCATGGGGCGCAGCGCCGCCGAGCTGTGGCAGCGCATGCAGGAAGCTGAACTTGATCTCTGGCGGGCCTCCCCGCGCGCCATGACCGCGGACCGGCCGCCCACCACACCCGTCCCGGGTGGCCGTGAGGATCTGCCAGAGGCGGCCCCGAGACGATCACCGGACCCGGCAGCACCCCGCCGGCCCGGAAGACCTCGGGGCCCCAGACCACGCCAGGAGGGAGCGCATCGTGTTCACGTACAGTGACGCGTTCCTGGTGGTCGCCGCCGGGTGGCCGTGTTGCTTCTCCTCGTCTTGGCGTGGACAGCCGAGCAGGCTCACAACGTACGGCCGTCCACGTACTCCGGCGCGGGCCCGTGCCCCTACCCAGCACCCATGCTGCCCCGCGCCGCCTACGACGCCGACGGGCGCGGGCACGAGCAAGCCAGCCGAGGCCGGGCCTACCGCGACGTCATCCAGATGTACGCCGCCCTGGTGCGCAAGCACCACCTTGACCACACCAGCCGCGACGAATGGTACGAGGCCGACCCGTACGTGAACCAGGCGGAAGCGGGCTGACTATGCCCCTGCCCGGCTGGCGTGGACACCCCACGTCAGGAACCCGAAACAGGACAAGGAGTAGAGACATGAGCACTCTGACCCCGGAGGAGACGGTCACGGTCGACACGGGAGAGACGTTCGACCCGTTCGCCCTCAACATCGAATTCATCGAGAACACCCCGGCGGCCGACACGGTGCTGATGTGCACCACCGGCGACAACTGCGGAACCTCCTGCCCGAGCGCCTGCACGACCTCGTAGTCCGCGAGGCGCGGGCCCGTACGGACCCGCGCCCCCCTTTTCCCCAGAACGGAGCGTGAGTGATGACGCGGTCGCGGCGGACCCTGTACCGGTGCACGGGCGCCGGGATGCTGCGCGCGGCGGTGAACCTTTCCGCCCCCGCCTTGCCGCAGTGGCCGGGGCCCGCCGCGTCCCCCGAGCAGTGGCGTTCCTGGCTCGGCCCAATCTGGGCCGATGACACGTTCCGGCGCGCGGTCTCCAGTGCCAGCCTGGACCTGGCCCGCCAGGTGGAGGCAGTCCTGGACGGGCGGTTGTTGAACGCTCGCCGGGCGCGTCGCGCCGCGCTCGCGGTCGCCCGGTACGCCATCAGGTATGAGCACCGGTCCACGCCGTTCGGCCTGTTCGCCGGCGTCTGCCTGGTCGACTTCGGCGAGACATCCGCCGTGCTTGTCGGGGATGAACACGAGATCGTTACCCGAGCCGACCCCCGGGCGCTGGACAAGGTGATCAGCGCCCAGGAGGCCGACTGCGCGTCGATGGCGGCCGTCGAGGTGTGCGTCAACAACCTGGCGCACGTGCGCGGCGGCCGCGTCTTCGTGCCGTCCGAGGGCTCGTCGGAGTTCTCCCTCGCACTGACGCCTGCGCTGACGCTCGTTCTCCAGGCGGCCACGTCACCCATCCGGTATGCGGCGCTCACGGGAAAACTCGCCGCAGAGTTCCCGCAGGTGGAGGAACACCGCCAGGCGGCGTTCCTCGCGGAGCTGCTGCGGCTTCGGCTGCTGCTGTCGGCGCTGCGTGCCCCCGCCACGATCGTTGACCCGGCAGCCGTCCTGCCTGCCGTCGCCTTGGACGCCCGCGATCGGGAGGCGTGCGTGGACCTACGGCTGGACGCCAGGGTTCGACTACCAGAGACAGTCGCGGTCGAGATGGAAACCGTGGCAACCGTGCTGGCCAGGCTCGCGGCCAATCCAACCGGCACCCGGGCGTGGCGGCGCTACACCGAGCAGTTCGCCGCCCGATGGGGCGAAGACGCCGAGGTCGGCGTGGAGCAGCTCGTTGACCCGGACAACGGGTTGGGCCTGCCTGACGGGTTCGGCTCGGTGTCCGAGCCGCCACGACCGATGTCGCGGCGCGACCGGCTGCTGTTGGATCTCGCAGGGGCCGCCGCCGTCGAACGCCACCGGACGGTGATCCTGTCCGAGCCGCTCATCGAGGAGTTGGAGGCGGCCGCAGGCGAACCTACCGCCCTGGCCCCGCACTTCGAGGTGTGCGCACAGGTCCAAGCCCGTTCGCTTCCGGCGCTCGACCGAGGCGACTTCCGCGTCCGCGTTCACACCGTCTCCAGGGCGGCAGGCACGATGACGGGACGATTCGGGCACCTGTTCCCGCAGGCCGCCGGGCAAGTGGCCCTTCCCACAGTTGACCCTGTGGCGGAACTGGCTCAGTTGTCGTTCCATCCCTCCCGCGTCGAGGCCGACCTGCTCACGCGCACCCCGCAAGTCTTGCCGAAGCTGGTCAGCGTCGGAGAGCACCGGGGCAGCGGCGCCACGGTGTTCGTCCCCTCTGATCTGGTCGTAGGTCTGCGCGGCAGCCACCTCTACCTCGCGGTGTCCGCCACCGGGGAGCGCCTGGAGCTGCTCGCGCCGACCGCGCTCAACTTCATGTGGAACAACTTCACCCCGCCGCTGGCCCGGTTCCTGGCCGAGATCAGCCGTGCCGCGGCTCCGCAGGTGACCTGGTTCGACTGGGGTGCGGCATGGACGCTGCCGTTCACGCCGGGGCTGCACTGTCGGCGCAGCATCCTCGTTGCCGCCCGCTGGCAGCTTCGGGCCCGCGTCCTGCCCGGCCGTGCGGCATCCCTGGAGGAGTGGGCCGCGCGGCTGCACGCCTGGCGCGGCCGGGCGGGTGTGCCGGAGCGTGTGCTCCTGGCCATGGACGACCAGCGCCTGCTGCTGGACCTCACCAGGGAGATGGACCTGGACGTGCTCCGTACGCACCTGCGCGGCTCCCCCATCGCAGTGCTCTACGAGGCGCCGCCGCCGGACGTGGATGGATGGATCGGCGGGCGGGCCCACAGCATCGTCGTCGCGGTCAAGGCGGGCCGATGAGCCCGCCCACGACGCAGGCCCTGGCCGAGGGCGCGCTGGGGATAGCGTTGCTGCACATCGAGCGCGGCAACCTTGCCGCAGCCCGGCCCCTGCTGGCCGAGGCGGTCGCCGGCGGCGTCAGCACCGGCTCCAACGCTTCTCTGTTCCACGGCGCCCCGGCCCTGGAGTTCGTGCTTGGCCGTGCCGGGCGCGTCGACCAGACCGTTCAGGCGGCCGTCGACCGGGTCGTGGCCGCCCGGCTCGCCGCGGCCCGCTGCCGACGAAAGGCGACCCGGCTCCCGACACTGGCAGAGTTCGATCTCATCCGGGGGCTCACCGGGCTGGGGGTGGTGCTGCTTGCCCGAGCAGGCTCGCCGCCGCCGCTGCTGCAGGAGGTGCTGGCCTACCTGGTGACGCTGGCAGTCCCGGCCGAAGCCGATGCCCAGGTCCTGCCCGGGTGGTGGTCGCCAGACAGCCCCACGCATGAGGAGATCACCGGTGGCCACGCGAACAACGGGGTAGCCCACGGCATCGCCGGCCCGTTGGCGCTGCTATCTCTCGCCGCCCGCCGCGGCCTCCTGGTGGAAGGCCAGATAGGCGCCATCAAGACGTTCACGGCCTGGCTGGAGAAGTTCGGCTCCTTCTACTGGATCACCCTGGACCCGCTCGCCGCTGAGGCGTTGCAGGCGCCGCCCCTGCGCCCCTCCTGGTGCTACGGGGACCTTGGTATCGCCCGCACGCTGCAACTGGCAGCCTGCGCGCTCGGCGACGACGCCCGCAGGCAGAAGGCCGAGGAACTCGCCATCGCCGCCCTCACCGACCCGGCCCGCCTGAGCCGGGTCACCGATGCGTCCCTCTGCCACGGCTGGGCCGGGCTGCTGACCGTCACGATCGCCCTCGCCGCCGACAGCCGTACCTCCGACCGGTTCGCCGAGCCCATCCGGCAGACCCGCCAGAGGTTAGAAGCGGGGATCCCCGCACTGTCCAAACCCGGGTTCATGGAAGGCCGAGCCGGGGCGGTCATGGCGCTGAAGGGCTCCAACGTGACTGGCTGGACCCGCGCCCTGTTGATCAACTGATCCGCCGCCACAACCGAGCAGGAGCGAACCGAGGACATGGACTGGAACGACGAGAACCTACCGCTGCCCGACGAACCAAAGTGGTGGCACGCCACCATCCGCTTTCCCGGCGACGCCGGAGCGACCCCGAAGGCTGCGACCGCACTCGCGGCCGCGCTGTCCGGCTGGCGTTTCCACTTCCTGCGCAAGGAAGGCAATCTCCGGCTGCGCACCGAGAGGCCCGCTGCCGACCTGCTCGATCAGCTCGTCGCCGACGAAGTCGCGGCCGGTTGGGTTGGCGGCATCTACGAACCGGAGATCGAAACCTTCGGCGGCGAGCAGGGTATGGCCATCGCCCACGAGGTGTGGTGCGCCGACAGCCCCGCGGCCTTGGCCGAGACCGGCAGCCCGTACGCCCGCGAGCGGTGCATCCTGCTGCTCTCCACCATGAACCGCGCGGCGGGCCTCGACCCGTTCGAGATCAGCGACGTGTGGGCGACATTCGGCAACCTCCGCCCGGCAATCGACCCACCGCAGGCGGCCTACCAGGCGTCTGCGATCACTGCCATGCGACGCCTCGTGCACGCCGACGCCGCCAAGCGGGACACCACCGAACCCGGCTGGCTTGACCGCGTCGCCGCGTTCGAGGACGCCGGCCGCCGCCTGGCCCGGCTCGCGACCAGTGGGCAACTCCGGCGGGGGCTGCGCGCGGTCCTCGCCCACCATGCGATCTTCGCTTTCAACCGCGCGGCCACACCCGTGGCCGAGCAGGCTGCCGCGGCCTGGCTGGGCTGGAACGTCGCCTTCGGAGACGGCGACCCAGCCACCGTGTCCAGCAGTCAGTCCGCACCCGTAACCCTTGTTTTCAAGAGGATGGAGAGCACCATCACTACGACCGACCTCGCCGAGCTGCGCAACACTATGGTGGACAAGCTCACCGGCTCCGGCCACCTGCGCACTCCCGCGATCATCGACGCCTTCCGGGACGTCGAGCGCCACCGGTTCATCCCCGACGTCGAGGCCGTCGCCGCCTACGTCGATGACGCCGTGTCGGTGAAGAACGACCGAGACGGCGAGATGATCTCCTGCATCTCCGCGCCGTCGATCGTCGCCACCCAACTGGAGCAACTGGGCGCAGAGCCCGGCCACAAGGTCCTGGAGGCCGGGGCGGCCACCGGCTACAACGCCGCCCTCCTCGGGCGGCTCGTCGCCCCCGGGGGCCGCGTGTGGACGGTGGACGTCGACACTGACCTCGTCAACACCGCCGCGAAGCATCTGGCCGCTGCCGGCGCATCGAACGTGACCGCGCTGCTGGCCGATGGCGCGACCGGTCTGCCCGAGCATGCCCCGTTCGATCGGATCCAGTTCACCGTGGGCGCCGGTGACATCCCCCTCCCTGTCCTGAATCAACTGGCCCCGAACGGCCGTCTCGTCATCCCGATGCGGATCCGCGGCAGTATCTCCCGCTCCTTCGCCTTCGAGCGCGACGGAGACGGCGAGACCTGGAAGACCGTCTCCTGCGAGATGGCCACGTTCGTCCCGCTGCGCAAAGGCGTGTGTGATGACGTCCGTACGGTGGTCCCCATGGCCGGGGAGGGCAATGTCCGGCTGGAAACCTACAGCGAGCAGCTCGTGGACCGGGAGGCGATGCGGACCGTCCTGGACGAGTCCTCCCACCAGGTCTACACGGGCGTGAAGTTCCGGCAGGGTTCAGCCTGGGAGTGGGTCTATCTGTGGTTGGCGTGCGTCCTGCCCAACGGCCTGTCTCGGGTACCTGGCCGGCGGCCCGGGTTCACCCCGCATTTCGGGTGGGGTTCGATGGCGGCGCTCGACGGCGACAGCCTGGCCTATCTGACCGTCCGCGAGGGTGAAGACACCGTGGGCCGGTTCTGGGAGATCGGCGCCATCGGTCACGGCCCGCGCGCCGCCTCCCTCGCCGAGCAGGTCGCCGCCGCGATCCAGGAATGGGACCGCGACTACGGCAACGACGCCCCGGCCCCCGGCTTCCGCATGGCCACGGCCGCCAACCGCGACCTGCTGAAGGCCGCTGACTCACGCTTCGTCATCGACAAGACCAACAGCCGACTCGTCATCGACTGGCCGTAGGAAGGGGAACAGCGTGATGAACCCTGCGATCGCCGCCCGTATCCCGCTGGTCTGCCGCCCCAAACCCCCCGGGCTTCCACTGGACAAGCGCATTGCAGAACTCACCGCGCTGACCGCCGAAACACCCGGCGCGGACCACTCCAAGCGGGTGGCCCGCGCCTGCGGTGTCCTCAACTTCTCCGCTCTCATCGCCTCCGACAGCGGCATGCCCGACCTGGCAGCCGAACTGTGCTGGCGGCAGCACAAGGTCTTCACCGAAGCCGAGAGCCTGGACCAGGACATCGCCGTGATGTCGCTGATGCCGCTGGTGAACATCGCCCGACTCCTGATCCGCGAAGGTGAAGGTAGCGCTGCCTTCGCGGTGCTGCAGCAGTTGTACCGGGCCGCCGAGCAGCGCGGCGCCACCGTCATCCGCGATCACGCCGTCGACCTGTCGCCGTTGATCCGGACCGTCGCAGACCACCGCACGATCTGTACGGAGCTGTGGGTCGCCCTGCTGATCGACGGCGCCAGAGCTCTTGCGAGCGTCGGCCGTTGGACCGAGGCGGCCGAATCCATGGCCGCGCACCGCGGCGTCGGCCAGCGGCTTCTCGACGGCCGCCAGCTCACGATCATGTCACTGATGGAACAGGGCCTCCCGCAGCAGGCCGCCGCCATGATCGACTCCAGCGTTCCCACAGAGCCCTGGGAGAACGCCGTCGCCGCCATCCTGCGCGTCTACTGCCGTCCTCCGACCACGCCGACACCACAGAACGAACTGGACCATGCGGGGCGGGAAACTCTCGCGCTGATCACCGACCCCGACCCGATGACCGCAGCGTTCCGGACCCGGCTCGCCCTGACCGTGCTCGACCTGACCGCCGACCGACCCACGGCATATGACTCCGACCTGCGGTCCACTGTCGTCGGCGTGGCCTGCTCGGACGCCTACGCTGCCCGAGAGGTCATGGGGCACCACGGGATGCGCTCCCGCATGACCCCGCAGCAGGAACAGGAAGTCGCCGACGTGCTCACCGCCTCGGGATTCGGCGCCGGACACCTCCCAGCAACCCACCTGGATGCCCTCACTGCCGCAGTCCGTCACGGCGAAGACAACCTGCGCGCCCTGCTTGCCGAGCTACACGAAGCGGCCTGATCCGACCCATGATCGCTACTCCGGCCGTGGTTGCGAACCCCGCACTCCAATCACGGCAACCGCCCGGCGCAGACTCGAACCGGGTTTCGGTCATACAGCCGCCGAACCTCTCCCGCCGTGCTACTCCTGCCCCAGGCACAGCGAAAATCGCCTGCTGAAGATCCCGAACTGGCGGCTGCTGGGGTTCCCCGGCATAGGCGTATGCCACGCTGTTAGACCCGATTCTGTCGAGTTGAGTCCGGGAGTCGCCACCTTGCGCGCTCATTCCGGGCATGAGACGTCCATCCGTGGGGCATCGACCCTGCTCAGGGGATAAGCGAACAGTTCAAGTCCCCCTGCATGCTCCACGCCAAGAAGGTCGACAAGCTCGCCGACGCGACGCAAATCCTGAAACCACTTGCCTGCGGTGACATTGCGGTGTGATCTGGTGACGTGCAGCGATGGGGCAGGTTAAATGATCGTCAGTTGACGGTGTTGCAGCGGATCGGGAAGAGCCAGGAACCGGTCAGCGCAAAGACGCCGGAGCTGGCTATAACGGTGTACGCGCTTCGTGACCGTGGCTTGGTCACCACGCCGCGAAAGGACGGATTCTGGCAGGCCGAGATCACTGAGGCTGGCCGCTTCTATCTGGAGCATGGCCATCACCCGGACCGGCCAACTCCAGGCACAGTGAGCAGTGCCGTCGTTGCCCGTACACCAGGCGCCTCCAGAACACGCGACGCCGGTCAAAGCCCCCTCGGCCTGGCCGAGGAGTTGATCGAACGCCTACAACACAATAGGGGAACCTTCGAGATCCAGAACCCTGACCAGGAGACACGCGCGTCCTACCGGCGGGCGATGCACGCGGCCAAACAACACAGCCTGGTACCCGCAGGTTTCCATCTACGGCACACCGGCCGAAATGGCGGCGATCTGATCATCCGGCTCTTCGACGACGCGCATCCGGACGAGACGGACTGGAACCGCATCCGCCTTAGTGCACGCGACAAGGTCACCGATGCCGACGCGCTGGTCAAGCTGCTTCGGGATCATCCCGAGGTACTGGCCGTCTCCGAGGCACTCATGCCACGGGCCATCGACCTGGTCAAGTCCCTTGCAGAAGAAGCCCGCCGACGCGGCCACAAACTCGCGATGTCCAAGAAACGCAAAGCTCGCGGACTGTACATGCAGGTCGGTACAGGGCAGCACCCGATTGCCGTCAAAGAGGAACAGGACCAGGTGGTCCGCGAGCCAGATCCCGAGGAAAAACGCCGAAGACCTTATGCCTGGCAGCGAGTCCCCGTGCAATACGAATCCGTACCAACGGGACGCCTTCGCCTGGAGTTACCCCAGTCGCCGCATAGCCGACGCGACCAGTGGACGGATAGTTCGCGCTCGCTGGTGGAAAGCAAAGTACGCGAGGTCGTCAAGGAGATCGAGCATCGCGCTGGGGCGGAGGAACAGGCTGCCCTCGCCCGAAGACAGGAATACGAGGAGTGGCTCGCCAAAGAAGAACGAGAAGAAGCCGCGAAGCGGGCGCGCTGGGAGGCCGCGATGGTGCAGGCCCGGAGCCGCGCAGTTGACGACTACCGCAACACGACATTCGCCAATGCCTTGGATGCCTGGGGGGCGGCCAGCGAAATCCGCGAGTTTTGCGCCGCTCTCGACCAAGCCGCGGCCGGCTGCCAGGAGCCAGGGGAAGCCGAACTCCTGCGACCCTGGATCGAGTGGGGACACGCGATCGCCGACCGCCTGGATCCACTCCGCGGTCCATCTCGTCTCGCCCACGCGGGCTTTGACAAGGACCCGGCCCCAGACGACCTGCGCCCTTACCTCGGGGACTGGAGTCCCCATGGCCCCCAAAAGGAGTATTACCGGCCTCAAGCCGAACAGCGAACACAGGTCAGCGATGCCTACCGTGAAAGCTGGTCGTATGGACGCCGAGGTCGGCCTCAATGGTGGCGGCGATAGCGTGACACTTGCGGGCCCTCAACTCCGACACTGCGCGCTGGACCAGCCCACCCAGACGTTCGACCTCGGCTCGTAAGGCCTTGAGCTCATCATAACGGTCGATGGCTTCCTTACCGCACCACTCATAGAGCGTGCCGACGACGGTCTCCAGCCGCTCCAGTTCGCGGTTGGTCTTCTCATGTCCGTACCAGGACTCGCTCCGGCGTTGTGTCTTCAGCGCTTCTTCCTGCTTCGCCATGGCCTTGAGGATGTCTCCACCCAGAACCTGGGCCACTCGCATGGCCACCTGACGAGTCGTCGGCCACGAAGCGACATAGGTTCCGAACCTGTCCTCAAAGGCCAGCGCTTCCTTACGCAGGTCCTGAGGGTCGAGACCAAGCCACGACGCCACCCCATCGAGATCGGCGATCTCCATCACTCCGGCATCCGCGACAGCATGCCGGAGACGAATCTTGTTCTTCGGCCGAACATGACCGAAGAGCAGCTTGGCCACTTCGAATTCCGCGCTACCTCGAACCTCACGTGAGCTTTCAATCGCTGCCGCCCACCGGCGATCGTCATCAAGGAACGCCCCGACGTCAGCCCACGGAGCGACCAGTTGACCACGCGCCACCCACTCCTGCAGCCCGGCCTCCTCGCCATCGAGGAAACGCACATGCAGATCGCCGTGTTTTCGCGGCCCATCGACCCGGACCACCTCCACCTGGTACACCCGCCCCCCGACGGTCTTCGGCTGATCCCTGAACCCCCAGACATCACCGACGTCCATAAGCCTGCTCACCTTTCAAATCCGGCAAATGCTACCCTTTCAAGACATCCACCCTTAGCGCTTTGGTGAATCAGCCCGGTAGCGCACCCTCGGATGAATGTAGCGACAGCTCATGTCAAATTACGGCATGAATGCCCCCGTCAGTTCATCTGAACAGAAATACAGAGCCGCTCGACGAGAAGATGCGAGAGAGAGGCATTCACGGATGGGTGCTATCGCAGGGGCGAGCAGCCTTTGATGATCATTTACTGTGCTGGCATTGATCGTTCCCCCGAGATGGGGGTCAGACTCGACTCCCCTGTCAACATAGCGACACGTGGCCTCGGCGGATCCCGGTGGTGCACGTCCACGCCAACGGGAGCGGACGAGTGAACATCGCCGCCTTGGTCTACTGCAAGAGCGGCGAACGTTCGCGGCTCATCTACCAGCCGCTGAAGGGTTGTATCCCGACCGAATCAGAGCTTCTTCCAGCGCCGGGTAGCTGTAGTACTCACCTTCGCCTTCCAGTGCTCGAACGTTGGTCAGGAACTCGCCGAACACGGGGGCGCGTTGGGGACCGAGGTGTGATGTGCCTTGGAAGAGGAGTACGGCGAGGTTCGGCATGTCTGCCGCGGTCCGGCACTCTGAGTTTTCCCACCAGCCGTTCAAGGCTTCTCGCAAGGTCTCGATGGTCAGGAAAGGAGCGTGTTGGACGAGTATCCGCCCAGCCTGCTCACCCATACGCCAGCTGCCAGCTTCGTCGATGAATTGGACCACCGCCGACACAAAGTACGGGTCGGGATGCATGGTGGCTACCCCGAGGCGATGGGTCCAGGACAGCTCGGTGAACCGCGTTTCCAGTACTGACAATCGTTCGCGCGCGTACGGGCTCCGAACCAGGGCAATGGCAGCAGCCGTCGCCGGGGGAAGCGGCTCCCACTCGACGGGGGTGGACAACTTGGCCACCATCTCCTGAAGCCGTGTGGCCAGCGCCTGGTCCACCATGCTCCAGAAGAAGTCCTGGTCTCCAAACCGCACCGAGGCACGCAGCTGGGCGGCACCTTCGAGCACCTGGAACCTCTCGCTTTGCGCGGAAATGGCCGAGCGGACCAGCTCTCGGTCCCGCTGTGCGAAGGCGATCAGGGCCAAAGCCATCCTGTCGGAATGTTCAGCAGCAGGCAGGCGCCCGTCGGGATCGATTTCAAGCAGGGCATGCTTGGCGGCGAAACTGACGATGGTTTTGCGAGTCGCAGTTCGAACCCGATCGAAAAAGGTGGCCTGCATGTGCGGATACGTAGGCACGAAGAACGGGTCGCAGATGTAGGTGCTGAACTCCTCGACAACCTTGCGGCCCTGCGTTGGAGGATGGGTGAGCAGGGTCGCCAGTGCGACGGCCAGGTGGCCACGGGCGACTTCTGGGCGAGGCTCGTAGACGTCCCCGAGCGTGCGCAGCGAAGGATGCGCGCACAGGTTGCGATCCTCGCGTATACGCTCCAGCTCACGTGACCCGATCGAGTCGATGAGCTCGAACTCCACGGCCTTGTCCAGCAGGCTCGCCTCGATGGCCTGCATGGCCCGTACGCCTTCCTTGCTTAATCCCTTCTTCTGAGCATCGGATAGCGCGGTACGGAACGAGACGGCCTGACTGTCACCGTCATCGGCCAGCCGCACGAGCTTGGTGATGACGTCGGCGGTAATGGCGCTCCACGTCGTGGTGATGCAGGCGCGGATCGCGCCGGCGTTGTAGCAGCGCCAAGCCTCCTCGACCAGCGGTCGAACATCCGGACCCCATACCTGGCCGATCAAGCTCTCCACGTCTGCCACCATGCCATTCTTCACCCAAGCGGACCACACCAAGAACATTTTGGGCATTCCACGCACTTGGACTCTGGCTCGTTGGTACAGCCAGCCCCCGGCTCACCACATCCTTCATCCACTGACGGAACCGTGAGCCGTCATGACTTCTCCGGCAGGTGTCACAGTGACAGCGAACTCGCGCACCGAGTCGCCACGACGTCATTGAGCAGGTTGGTCGCGATAACGGCCAGATTCGGCATCGATCAGTAGTTGCAATGAAGTCTTCATTGAAGTCTGCTGAGGGTATGTCGAGACGTCTGCTGTCCGTTGAGCACACCAAGATCCGGGCGCTGCGCGAGCAGGCTGGACTCACGCCACAAGAGCTTGCTGATCGCGTGGGGGTCACATATCGCCTGGTGGTGTACTGGGAGGAGGGCAGGTATGCGCCCGAAGCCAGAAACATGAGACGTCTCGCTCATGCTCTCGGCTGCGCCACTGCCGACCTCACGGGTACGCGCAGCGGAACCGAGATGTTGGTTGACCTCCGGTATGCCGCTGGTCTCACGGCAGAGGAGGCCGCCACCCGACTTCGCGCCACTGCCGTCGGCGGTGAGCTATTCGTGGACGCCCACAAGATCCGCAGCCTGGAGCGGAATCGTCAGGTGTCTGGGTGGAACTGGAGAAAGCCGGAGTGCACAGGACGGCTTGTACAGCAGTTGGCCGCCTTGTACGAGGTGCCAGTACGTATGGTCATGGATGCCTGGATGCGTACTCGGCCCATGGATGAGCCTCCGAGCCTGCCCGAACATGAGCGGCACGGTCCGCCGACCTCAGCAGTCGTGGGCTGGGACAGTTTGAACGATCGGCAGCGGGTCTATCTCGGTGAGATCCTGCGGGACGACCGGATGACCGAGGCTGAAATGTGGATGCGCCGTCAGAACCAGGCCCGGGTTCCACCGGCCAGGCTGTGGCGGAGGCTACCGTTTTCTCTCGACGCACCCGCCAAGCTGGTCGGTCACACTCGCCTTCAGTTACGCCTGCGGAGCGCCGGCGTTCACGATCAGGGCGCCGGAGCCACTCTCCATGCCCTGGAGCGACTGGGCTTGGTCAAGGTGGCCAAGGACCGAGTGGAGATTCCCGGGGTCGGCGAGGTGGATCGCACTCTGGTGGAGATCACTCGCCGGGGCCGTGCCTGCGCGCGTGCTGGGCTGGGGGAACCTGCAGAGCCGGCGACACCCTCACATCTTCTGTCCGAATGGCTGTGGAGTGTCCTGCTGCGTGTCGCCGACGCCGGCGTGGAAGGTCTCCATGAGAGCGAGTTGGCTGGTAAGTCTTTATTCTATCTGGCTGTCGGTTACCGGCCCAAACGGCAAGCACATCCCAGTAGAGGATTTATCGAACTGCGCCCCCGGATGGCACCAGGTGATACGCACGTCCTTGAATACCGGTGGCACGCTACCGCACTCGGACGACAGCATATTGCGGCTTATCTGCACATATACACAGACATATACCCGAATGTCACACCTCCACCGTAGTGATCATTTAGGGCGGCCCGAAGCTGTTCCGGTTTTTGTCGGCCCCGTGCCCTACGGTGTCTCTGGTGACGACCCATGCCGACGATGACGGCCTGACGTTCTCTCATTTCGAGGCGTTCCGCTTAATCAACTTCACCTTTATCAAAGCCTGCGAGACGATCGCGACCCCGGGCCTGAACCCGAGGCGCCGGGCCGAAAAGCTGATGCAGTATCACGGCGACCTACTCGCCGCGTACGGCCCTGGAGTGCCGTTATCGTTCGGTGAGTTCCGCGAAAGACTGCGCGGTCCGATCGACGGCCTGCTCCCTCCGTGGCTGGACCGCTCCGGCTTCGACGATCTCGATTTCCCTGTTGTCGATGCCGAGGGTTGCGTCACCGCCGACGCCTTCGACCTGCAGTGGGAGATCTCTCAGCTGCACCGGATCTTGAAGCGGCTTCAGAGGACCGGCCGGATGCGATTCACAGAGGAGCAGCTCCAGGACGAGATCGATCAGGATCAGATGTACGAGATACTCAAAGGCCGCGGCGACACCCAGTACGTCAAGGACCGTTCCACACTGGTGGAATGTCCTGCCGGCACGGTCGCTGAGCTGAACGGGCGCGGCCTACCTCTCAACGCGATCGCCTACTACGAGGCGATCCCCTACCACGCCATCTATCGCACCTGGTGGTTTCCCTGCACGGTGTGCAAGTGGCCCATGAAGATCAGCAAGCGGATGAGCGCGGGCCGCGAGTACTATCGCGTCGGTTGTCTCTACGCCCGTCACGCCGAGATCGGTGCCAGTTTCATGTTCCGGCCGACATCCGGAGATGCGCCACAACTGCACTCTGACAGCCCCGACACTCCCGCTCCGCGCGAGGCGGCACTCGCGCTCGGCGCTGTCGGTGCCGTGCCGGAGGCGAAGCCAGTGGAGGGACATCTGGCCCTCAAACGCGGAGTGTGGCGTTACACCTGTGTGCCGGGCCTGCACGAGTTGCGTTTGCACTCCGTCCTGCGTGAGCGGCTGGCCGCCAATCAGGCAGATGTGAACGAGGCCGTCAGGCTTTGGCCGATGAGCGATGCGTACGACCATCGCATCGAGGTCAAAGGCCCCGAGGGGAGCACTCACGTCTTCACCGTGGATGTGAAGGACTACACCCACGGCCGTGTCCTGGCGCAGAGCCTGCATCGCAATGAAGGCGACAAGGGCGGCGCCGAATGGCTCGTCATTCCCGACCACCGGGCCGACCAGATCCCTCTTCTCACTGTGACCTGCGACAAGTACAGAATGAAGGTCGCGACCATGACCGACTTTGCCCAGATGGTCTGCCGGAGCGCCGGGGTGGAGTGGGCATGAGTCAGATGACCGCCAAGGACGCTTTCATCTATGCCGCGCTGACCCTCGCCGCCGAATACTTCCCAGAGCAGGACGACAACGGCAAGCCTGTGGCCTCCTTCCGCCATGCGGCTTTCTTCGCCAGCTGCAAGCCACAGGCGTGGGAGCGATGGAACGAGCTGAGCAATGAGGAACGGCTGCTCGTAGCGGAGGTGATGAACCTCAGCAACCCCGACCTCGTCGACGAAAACCGTTTCGCCACCGCCGCGCGGATTCTCCTGGGAGCCCTGGACTCCGAGCACGAGGATGAGGAGATCCCCCTCAACCTGTTCACCCTGGTCGGGGATCCGCTCACCGCGACAGCGGCCCATCCCCATCTGGGAGCGGACTACCGCGGCTATGCCAACCGCCTTCTCGCTCCCTTCCGTCGACCCAGCAGCCGGCGCAAGCCCCACGACTTCGCAGCGCCGGGCAAGACATACGAGACGAGCGAACGCACCGAAGGCCACGAGGTCGTTCACGGGCGCGTCACCATCCCCCGCTTTCCCGCTTTCACCCAGCCGCTGGGCCACGACTCACTTCCCGCCATCACTACCCGGCCTGGCTTGGATTCGGTCCCAGTGCCCGTTCAGGAGCTCAAGGACATCGCACAACTCCTGGACACCCAGTACAACGGCACGAAAACAGGCCCCTGGTTGTACGAGGTGCTGACGGGGCTGCTCGACCGGCTCAAGGCTCGCGATACAGACAACGTCAACATGCTGGACCTCCTGACTGGCCGAACACAGATCTTCCATGCACCCACGGGAACCGGTAAGTCTGTACTGGTTCGCCTCTTGGGCTCCTGGGCCGCGCTTAACGACTACCGCGTCACTCTCCTCGTCCCCGACGTCAAAGCCACGCTCGCCTCAGCCTGGGATATCAACCGCGACCTCGAGATCCTGCACAGGGAAGCCAAGACCAACCATCTCGCGACGTGCGCCCCACTGATGTCGCCGTCCTCGCGGTACGAGCGGGCCCTCAAGCATGCGTCTTTGGTCAAGGAAAACCCTGAGGCTCCCGGGGAATGGGGCAAGCGAGGGCACCGTGACGTCGATCACCTCGCCTACGGATGCGCACAGCAGCACTGGCTCGAATCCGCCGGCATCTACCGTCCCGGCAAGGAGAACTGCCTCGGCCTCCACAGCGGCGGACAGATATTGGCCTGCCCCTGGATCCCGACCTGCGGCAAGTTCACGCCCGCCTACCAGGCCGCCGATGCCACAGTGATCGTCACGAATCACCATAACTTCATCCAAGGCACCATGAGGGTGGGCATCCAAATCGATGGACGCCCGGTCCGTTCTGTCACCGTCCGCGAGTTCGTGCTCCGCGTCAGTGACTTTGTCATCATCGACGAGATCGACGCCTTCCAGTCCGTCGCCGTAGATCGGTGCGCCACCACAGTCGACCTGCACTCCCGACGCCCGTGGACCGCGGAACCGCAAATTCTCGACACTGCGGCCAAGCATCTTCCCCTGCGATACGAGGACCAGCTCATCGAACCGGTCAGCCACGTCCGGCTCATGGCCGAGTCACTGCTGACCGGACTGTGCACCAAAGTATTCCGGCTCAACCACCGCGACGACTCTAAAGTCGCGAGGCTGCGTCACGAATATGACTACGAAGGATGGCGCCTGGCTCGCGCCAAGGACCGCGAACTCATACGCCTGCTCTTCCCCGAACATCAGGTGAGCGACGGAGAACCGCTTCCGCGCGAGGCTATCGATCGGCTCAACGCTCTCGTCCCGGCCCCCGACTTCGGTGCAGACGACGAGGCGGCTCCCACCCCCATGCTTCTGGACCCCGAATGGGAGCGCGTCGGGCGCATCCTCGAGACAGCCGTGTCACCACGCGGCATCAACCAGCGCGACGAACTCAAACTCAGGCTGCACGAGGCACTCGCACCGATGATCAGTGACGGCCGTGCACGCAGCCGGGCCATCGACCACCTCCTCATCCGCACCTTGATGAGCGAACTGGACTGGTCTCTTGCTCGGCTGCGCGACACCGCCCAGTCTCTGCGCCACTCCGGCCTACTTTCCGCCAACCGCATCATCAATACCATGCAGTCTGGCGGCATCGCCGACGTCCTACCGCATGGAATGATCGGCAGGCCGATCAACGGATATCGGGTCACCGGCATGAAAAACCCGGAAAAGGACGCCAAGCTTTCCACGCAGCATATGGCTGGCGACCCGCACACCTATGTATCAGAGCTCGGTGGACTGGTCTCTCTGATCACTGCCGGCGTGGAGCGGCCTATCTTCGGCCTTTCCGCCACCGCCTACTTCCCGCAGGCGGTCAAGGAACACGTCCACGCGCCCGTCATGTGGTGGATGACCGACGCCCAAGAGGAATCGATCTTGGTCGAGTCCTCAGCTGTCACCTATGGGGATGGCCACAGAAAGGCTGGGGAACGCATCCCGATCGCTGGCCGGTTTCCTTCGGACAAACCCGAAGCCTTGCGAGAAATCGGCGAGCGCCTGTACGAGACGAAATTGTCCAAGAAACTCGCACGCCTGGCCAAGACCGATGAAGATCGTGCACGAGTGATCCTTACAGCCAACAGCTACGAGCAGTGCGGCCACATCGCCACCGGCCTCGCCAAGGCGAAAGGGCTCTCTCACAAGGTGTGCGTCCTCGTCCGGGAGGAAGACCGTCTCAGCAACGTCCGTTATCTCCCCGACCCGTCGCTGGTCCGCCGCATCACGGTCGAAGAGGTCGAGGAATTTCCCCAATTCGGCGACATCTTGATTGCTCCACTGGCTAACATCGCCAGAGGACTTAACATCGTCGTCAATCTTCGTTCAGCAATCCACTCCATCTATTTGTGTGTGAGGCCCCCGCTGATCATCGATGATCCTGCTTGGATGTACGGCAGCGTCAACGCAGCGGGTATCAACTCACTACCCACGTCAGGCGCCGCAGATCCAACTGAGGTTCTACAAACGGCCCGTACTGCAGCACGAGATCACCTGGCCACCATCATGCGTTCCTCTCCGCAGCTGTCGACCATGGACCTCATCCTTCAAGAGCAAATGGTCGCCGGAATGCTGGTGTCCCTCATCCAACTCGCTGGCCGAGCCCGACGCGGCGGCACCAATATGGAACTGCACTTTGTGGACTATGCCTTCCACGATGAGACCTGGAGTTCCGACCTGGCCAGCATCATCGAACGCATGGCCTCACGGTGGCTGCCGGAAGAACGCCGGCAGATGGCCGAACTGTACGGCGAAGCGGTCAATGCCTTCCTAACCTACGCGGGCGTTGACCTCACCCTTTCCGCATAGCCCAGCGCTTTATCCTGAAAGAGTCACAGCATTGAGCGACAGCACTGCTGCCCTTCCGCGGGCCCTCACCTTGCGCTGTACCCCCGAACTCGTTCAGGGTCAGAAGGTGTACGTACGCAACTTCTCGCGGAGCGTGCGTGACGAATGGGAGAAGCTAAGAGGGGACGGGGACGATGAGAAGAGGAACCTGCCTTACTCAACCGCCATCACTTATCTGAAGATCAAAACCGGCGGTTACGTCCACCTCGACCGGGGCCTCGACTTCCTGGTCTCGCTGGAGAAGATCGACGACGACACCCTGCGCCATGTTTTCCGGTGCATCGTCGGCTACAACAAGGGGCTATCCACCGATCAGGCCATCCTCCTAGACGTCCCGCCGGTGGCCGATGCCATCGCGAGCACGCCTGAGGTGGAGTTCGATATGGCACGGTCTCTCAAACCGATGCATGGCAGGCAGCCTAAGTGCCCTGACTGGATGTACGTGGCTGTGCCTTGGGTGGTCTCCAAGAAGCTCGCTGAGCAGAAGTTCACCATCTATGACCTCGTCCCGATCACTAAGCAGGTTCCTGCCAAGGAGACGGACGGCTCTCTCAAATTGGACGCTGACGGCCAGCAAATCTTCAAGAACCGTACGATGGGCTGGAAGGCCAACCCGAACAAACGGGAGGTCACGTACCTCCCCGACAGCAATGGTGGGTTAATCGCGTGGAACCACCCTTTCGGGCGCAAGTACAACATTCGTGACGACGGGACCGTGGTAAACGACGCCACCGCGGCCCAGTACGCGATGTCCAGATTCTCGGTGGTCATGAAGACCGTGCCCAACATCGTCGACCCCGTCATCTTCCTGGACGCGCACGTAACCCGCGTTCACAGCAACATGGTCTTCGCCAAGTCGACGAACATCTACCAGGGCAGCGACGGTCTTCCGATCCTCTACACCGAACTGGTGCGCAGCGGTAGCGTCCGAGAAGTCAACCATCGGGCGCTGGAGTTGCTCGCGCGTGACAAGATGGACGTCAGTCTTTTGCAAGAACTTCAGGCACGCGTCACGCAAGAACGGACTGTGCTCGAGAAGGCCGCCGCCAATGGGGAATTCCCGTCGTTCATCACTCCCGACGCTGGGATTATCCGCCCCCTCATGCCGAAGAACGACAACTTCGCCGTGGGCACGGGACCAGGAACCCTTCACCTGCGGCTTCTAGCCGAGCATGTCACCAAGGTGCTCGGCGAGAAAACCAGCTGGGTGAGCTTTGCGGTGGAACCGATGATCTTTGAGCCGCGCCCCACAGACAAACAGAAGATGTCTCCTCAGGAACGGGCTCAACGGATCGAAGCCGGTGAACTCCTTCACACCATCGGCTTTCCCTCACCCGAGGAGATAGCCGCTTCCGTCAATGCTCAAGGCTTCGATCATCTGCGGATCGTATGCCTCTGGTATCGCCACAGCACCCGCCTGCGCATGATCAATGCGCTGTCCCTGGCCTTCCCTGACAGCCCGTCAATCGGTGATCCGCAGTCAGGCGAGGAGGTTCTCCTCGTTCCCGGCATCAGCGTGGTATTCCGCAAGGCTGAGCGCTTCCTGTCACACGGCGACGACATCAACCGGGTCGAGGAGTTCAGATCCTTCGAAGGCGACTTCGCTGGTGGCGACTCGAACGTGATAGTCGCTGCCTGGTGCGAGACCGAGATCCCGCTTGTGAAGAGAAGAGAAGGAGAAAAGCGGAACGCCTACTTACTCCGCAAGGAGCGGTATGACGGAAAATTCCAAGTCCGCCGCCTTCTGGCCAAAAAGGACTTCGTCTGCCAGTTCACGAAAGGGATGAAGCAGGGGGCGTTCGGAAATCCCAGCACAGAGATCAGCCCGCCGATGCTGGGGAAAGATCACGCCGCTTACATGGCGCTAATGGATCTGTATCGCTCGCTTGGCATCATCGACCAGCGCCTAGCGCGAGCCATCGCCAAGGACAAGAAGGGGAAAGAGGCCGGAAGTATCGTCTACTGCGGTATCCACGTGCGCCGACAGGCAAAGACAGTCGACGACAAACAGACCAAGCGAATTGTCATCGCCACTGCCCTGTTCCCTCCTGAAGAGGAGGGCGGTGTCTGGACAATGCGAGCGTGGACGCCACTAACGGGTTCATGGCTGCCTTACCGACAGGCGATCAACGCTTTCCACGCCAGTGACTACGCACTTCATGTTGATGGAAAGGCCAAGACGGACAAGGAACGCTGGGCAGAGGCAGCGGCCCACGTCGAAGACGCGCTCGCCAGTCTCGTCCGAGACGAATTGGAACCCGACATGAGCTACGTCGTCATGGTCGACGGGCTTGCCTGCCGTCGAATGTGGACGGGCCTGCACAACGAGAACCAGAGCTACAACGAAGACAACATCACCGATCCGCGCACCTGGCTGCCAGGGCATGGCAAGGGCAAAAACGCACCGCGCAAGAAGCCGAGCGCTGTCATCCGGATGAACGTCAAACCCGAAGAGGTGCCTCAGTACGTTCCTGTTGCTCGTGAGAGCGAATCGGACACCGAGCCGGATTCGATCGATTTCACATCGGCCAAGCTGCACCGCGCCGAGGTGGACTTCGGAGACCCCTTCTGGGTCCTCTTCAACATTCCGCGCAACTACCAGGCAAAGGGCGGAGACTTGGGCAGGACCTTCACACGCTGGGACGCAGATCCGGGCCGGGCCGGCGACGTCGGGGAACGGGAGGCTAACCAGCTCAAAACCCCGTGGTATGCCATCACGGCAACCGAGATCTACCCTGTTGGTATCGGCAAGGGCGTCGACAAGGCGATGCTTGCTCGGACGACCGCACGTCTGTGCCACCAGACCATCGCTTGGTCTGACCGTTCCCGCTATCCCGTTCCTTTGCATGCAGCGAAACAGATGGATCTCGACCATCCCCAATACCGACGGTCAGCACCGCCCGAGGAGCAGGAAGACGATGCTGCCGACGAATAGGCTGCGATAGCCCGACTGCCAAACAAGTCACATTCGGAGGACTTGCCTGCGGCTTCGGCAGTCCAGACTGCAGATGAAACAGCCAGATCACACGATCTCGTTTCGACAAAGGCGGGCCGGTAATGACTGATTGCTCGGCGGCTGCTTATTAATGCGCAGTATGGGAATGATTTATTGCGGCCCTGAACCTTGATCGTTTCAGAATGGGAGGCCGCCCGATGGCCGAGCTTTACGACTGGAGGACGGCCTGACCACCCCGTTACCGATGTCCTTTACTACGCGCCACAGGCCTCGCTCGTGCCAGTTGAACGGAGGCCTCCCGGCGGCGGCACGACACTCTCTGAATCGGCCACCTCGGCGATGGCGTGGGCCCGCTCCTTCTCCACCTCGGCGATGATCTCCTCGGCCTCACGCTGTTCCAGTCCCCATCGGCTCATCAGCGGGCGTCGGCCGACCCGCTGATTGCCCTCACTGAGGCTCTCGATATAGGTGAGCCGCGCCGCCTCGTACCGGTCGGTGGGCAGCACCGGCAGCACACGTTCCACCTCAACGAGAGTCTCAACGGGCTGGCACACGTGGTCCTTGGCCGGCGTCTCGGTGGACGGTTGCCGGGTGTTCCGGACGATCCACATGAGCAGTTCGTACGCTCCCGCGAAGGCCAGCGGTGCCAGAGCGCTGACCAGGCGCGATCCGAGTCCGCCGGACCAGCCGTGCGCCACGTTCGCCGCCAGTGTCACCGCCCCGCCCAATGCGAGCGCCACCCATGCCAGCACCGGCACACGTAGCCGACGACGCGAGCAGTAGACCATCACCAGCGACGCCATGACGATCACACCGTCGGACATCGCCGGATACAGAATGGCCATGTCGTGTCGCTCACCCAAAGCGATCGCCAGACCGTAGAAGTGGTGGTACGAGACGTAGGCAGCCGCGCCGGCGACCCCCAGCAGGACAGCCACCGCACAGCCGAGAATGACCCGGTCCCCAACCCGATCTCGCCGAGTACGCTCGACCCAAGCCCCTTCGATCGGAACCACCTCCCCGGCAATTTCTGGTGTCGAGGGGTGGCGCACGGCCCGGCTTCCGGGTTGATCAGGTTGCCGGGATGCAGGAAGGGGTTCGATGCTGCGATCACCGAGCTCCTGCCCCCTTACCACCGCTGCCCTGAGCGCAGTTGAGATCGTCTGCTGAGGATCCTGAACTGGCGGTTGCCGAGCTTCCCCGGCATGAGCGTGTGCCGCGAGGTAGGACCCGATCTCGTTGAGGCGGGCGTGGGCACCGCCCCCTCTCCGCGTGCCTATTCCGGGCATGAGAGGTCCAGCCACGGAGCGTCGGTGCTGCTCAGGAGATGGGCGAACGGTTCAAGTCCCCCCTCGGACACCAGGGAAACCCTGAGTCTCAGAAAGTCGGAGACTCAGGGCTTTTTCGTTTTTGCCCCCGAAACGGGTTCCTGATCCTGCTCCGAATACCTCCGGTCCGCGGATCATGGTTTTCAGGCTTCGGCGACAAGCGACGCGAACCGATTGGACGCCGGGTTCGACGTCGCCCGCATCACGATCCGCAAGGTGACCGCACAGCTGCGCGAGGACGAGCCGATCATCATGACGCCCGGCACGGGCTCGTTCGTCGCACCTCGCGGGAAGCCGGTTGTCGAGTGCACCTGTCCTCATCCGGCCCATGCCCAACGCGTCTGTAACGCCCTCCCCACCCGTCTCAGGCACGTCTCCTGATGTCACCGATACATCACAGACCGAGACGGAGAGTCACATGTCCCACCCACCGGAGTCCGGGGCGCACCACCAGACCCATCCCGGCCATCACCCCTCACCCGGGTACTCGCCGCACCACCATCCCGGCCCGCCGCCGAAGAAAAAGGGCGGCGCCCTGAAGTGGTTGCTCATCATCGGCGCCCTCCTGCTCCTACCGGTCGGGTGCGTCGCCCTCCTGGTCGGCGCCGGCAGCGATCAGGCGGGCACGACGAGCGCAACCCCGGAGAAGCCCGGCGCCGCCGGCGGGGCACGGCAGGATACGCCCCCCGGGATCGGCGACCTCGTGAAGGACGGGAAGTTCGCTTTCAAGATCACAAAGACCGAGAAGAGGACCACGATCGGTGGTGAGTTCCTCAACAAGAAGGCCCAGGGCGAGTTCCTGCTGGTCCACGTGACGGTGAAGAACATCGGCGACGAGGCGCAGGCGTTCACGGGGGGCGCGCAGAAGCTGTACGACGACCGTGGCCGGGAGTTCGAGGCCGACGACGGCGCCGCGATCTACCTTGAGGACTCCAAGTCCTTGTACGAGGACATCAACCCCGGCAACAGCGTGAAAGGCATCGTGCTGTTCGACCTGGCGAAGTCCGTGAAACCGGTATACGTGGAGCTGCACGACTCGGTGTTCTCCGACGGGGTGAAGGTCGAACTGAAGTAGCCGGCATCCCGGCTGTGGCACCCTCCCGCCGGGGTGCCACGGATAGGTTCCGCCGAGCGAAAACCCCGCCGCTTTCCACAGAGTGAGAACGGGGACCCCGGGATCTCGGCTGCGGGCTCGCAGACTGGTGCCCGTGCTTCGATTGCCCTCCGTACTCGCGTGCTGCGCCGTACTTCTCACCGCCTGCGCGACCGCGGACGCCGAAAGGCGCGCCGACGCCGTGGAGGCCGCGGCGAAGGCGATCCTTTCCGGCGGCCACGGCATCCTGCTCTTCGAGCAGGCGTCGTCGGTGGGGCTCGCGGAACGGGTGACAGGGATCCGCCTCGACGCGTCGGGGCGGCCGATCTTCCAGGACGCGGAGGTAGGCGCATGACATGGAACGACTTCGCCGGAGGCCGTGCGGTGGATCCCGCGACCTTCGTCGCCGCCGCGAGCACGCTGCTGGAGTCGGCGGTCGCCGCCGCGGGCGGCGGCGAGGCCACCAAGGCCGACTTCGTCGCCGGGCTCCAGGCCACCCTGAGCACGTCCGGCCCCTATGGGACGCTGCGGCTGGACGCCGGGCTCGCCGACCGGGACGTGCGGGGCGAGCTGCGGGAGAACGCCATCGCGGTGTCCGAGGTGGTCCTGGACCTGGTGAGAACCGTGCCCGGCACGGAAGCGCCCGGCCCGTCGGACATCCACAGCAGTTGCGTGGGGTATGCCTGGATTCCACCGGTGGTCGAACGGCTCATCGCCGGTCCCGGCCTGCACGCCGCACGTAACCTCTACAACGAGTGGCTGTGGCAGCTCGTGCTGCTGCGGGACGCCCTCATCCCGTTCACCGACCCGTCGCGGGTGCGGGTACTCGCCGACGCCGATGGTCTGACCAGGCTCCAGGACGCCCGTGATTGGTTCGTCGTCCAGGTGATGACCCGGCGGATCGCCCACGCGGCGATCGTGCGATTCGCCGCCGAGGCCCTGACGGGCGGGCACGCCGAGGGGGCCTACGGGTTCCAGTACGGCGGCGCGGTGGTCCTGCCGCCGGTGGCCCTCGACGGTGAACTTCTCGGCCCGGCGTACCTGCTCGGCCTGCGCGAGGGGACGCTGGTCGAGCAGGACACCGCGTACTTCGTCCAAGGGCTTCAGGACGACGTGCCGCTGTTCCCCGCCCGAGGCGAGGACGGGCTCGCCGGTCTGGTGTTGCCCGCCGTGACGCTGGCGGTGCCGTCGTCGGCTTTCGTGGCGCAGGTGCTCCTCGAACGACTGACCGTCGAGATGCGGGACGGCAGGATCATCGAGTCCGGCCCGGCGGCCGATGTGCTCGCCGCCCCCGAGGCGCCGTTCACCCGCGAACTGCTGGCCGCCATCCCGGGCGGGCCACCGGTGGGCCGCCGTCCGGCGTGACGGGCATGGTCGTCACCGTCGTACCGGGGCGTGGTGGATGATGTCCGCCACCTCGGCCGGGGCGCCGGCGAAGACCGCGTGCCCCGCGTCGAGGGTCACCTGGACGAACTCGGTCGCGGGGGCCAGCTCGTCGGCGTGCCGGATCATCACGTCCTGGAGCGCGACGGGCAGCGCGCGGTCGCGGGTGGTGCGAACGTAGGTCCGGGGCACGGTCCCCCAGCGCTCGGCCGTGGCCCCGGTCGGGGTGGTGAGGAACGCCATCGGCTGGTCGGGGGTGAGGAGGGCGGCCATGGCCTGGAAGCCGGGGCGGTCGAGGTCGCTGAAGTAGGCCGCGTACAGTTCGTCCTGATAGGCGGGGTCGGTGCTGCGCGGGTCGATTCGCACCGCGCCGACGACCGCGGGATCGCCCAGGTAGAGCCCGCCGCCGAGCGCGCTCCGCGCCTCCGGCAGTGCCAGGTACGCGCCCGCAGGACCCAGCGAGGTGGGGACGAACGCGGTGACGTACACCAGGCCGGCCACCAGCTCGGGGGCGAGTTCGGCGACCCGGGTGGCGACCGTCCCGCCCATGCTGTGCGCGGCGACGATCGGCGGGGCGGCGAACCCGCGCAACCTGTCCACCACGTCCGCGGCCACGTCGTCGAGGCTCAGGTCCGCGAGCGGGGACACCTCCGTAGGCAGCGCGGCGACGTCTCCGCTGAGGTAGCTCGCCGGGAAGCGGGCCCGGGTGCCGTGGCCCACCAGGTCGAGCGCCAGGACGCGGCGGCCCGTGGCGGTCAGCGCCCCGGCGAGGGCCACCAGGTGCCCGGCCCCGTGCCAGGCCCCGTGGATCAGCACCACGTCACTCTTTTCGTTCACGCGACTCGACCTCCCGCCACATCTCCGTCAGCAGCCGCGTCAGTTCGGCGGGGCGCTCCTCCGGCACATAGTGCCCACACTCTTCCACCCAGTGGGCCGACACATCCGCGACGGCCTCCTGGACGGTGTCCAGCCAGCCGAGCCCGACGCCCTGCCGCGCGCCCACCACCAGCGCGGGCACCCGCAGCGGCCCGGCGGCGCACAGCTCCCGATTGTCGGCGATGTCGGTCGGCAGCGCCCGGTAGTAGCCCATGGTGGCACGCACCGCTCCGGGGGCGGCCAGGGCACTCGCGTAGACGTCCATGGCCGCGTCGTCGATCGCCCCGGTCACGTACAGGCCCACCGTGTCACGGCGGAACATGAACTCCAGATAGCCGCGCTCGCGGCCGGCGAGCAGGAACTCCGGCAGGTCGGGCACCATGTTGAAGCCGAAGTGCCAGGACCCGCCGGTCAGCGGGTTCGCCGCCGCGAGGCTCCCGCCAAGCCCGGGGATGCCCGCCTCGACGAACGTCAGGCTGCGCACCGACTCCGGGTGCAGCGCGGCGAGCGGGTAGGCGACCTGGCCGCCGACGTCATGGCCGACGAGGTGGTAGCGGGTCAGCCCGAGGGCGGCCATGAGCCGGGCCAGGGTGCCCGCCACCGTGCGCTTGTCGTACCCGCCGTCCGGTCGCGAACCGGCCCCGAAGCCGGGCAGGTCTGGGGCGACGACGGTGTACCGGTCGGCGAGCAGCGGCACCACCTCGCGCCACGCGTGGGCGGTCTGCGGCCACCCGTGAAGGAGGAGCACGGCCGGCCCCTGCCCCGCGACCACGCAGTTGATCACATGGCCCGGCAGCCGGACACGGATCGGAGAGAACCCTCTTGCCATGGCGACCATGGTGCCGGACCGAGGCCCGCTCGATATGGAGGCGTTCCCACCCAGCGGGAACGCGACATTGGGGCTGGAGCCGTGCGTTCCTACGGTCGCACTGCCGGGTAACCGCTGCTGGGAGGGTACATGATCGACTCGATGAGGGTGCTGAGTTTCTCGCACTTCGTGCAAGGGCCCGCGGCCTCGCAGTATCTGGCCGACCTCGGCGCCGACGTCGTCAAGGTCGAGCCGCCCGGCGGGTCGTGGGAGCGCAGGATCGGCAGCGCGGGGATCCGGGTCGCCGGGCGCAGCGTGACGTTCCTGTCGGTCAACCGGAACAAACGCTCGATCGCCGTCGACCTCAAGCACCCGGATGCCCTCACCGTGCTCCGACCGCTCATCGAGCGGGCCGACGTGCTGCTGGAGAACTATCGGGGCGGCGCCCTGGAACGGCTCGGCCTCGGGTACGAGGCGGTGCGCGCGATCAAGCCGGACATCGTCTACGCCTCGGCCAGCGGCTGGGGCTCTCGCGGTCCGATGGCCGGGCGGCCGGGGGTGGATCTGCTCGTGCAGGCACGCACCGGACTGGTGAACGTCACCGGCGACCACCCCACCGCGGCCGGCACACCCGTCGTGGACCAGCACGGCGCGGCACTGCTCGCGATGGGCGTGCTGGCCGCCTACGCGCGCAGGCTGACCACCGGCGAGGGCACGCGGGTCGAGTCGAGCCTGCTCGGCGCGGGGCTCGACCTGCAGGCGGAGTCACTCGCGCTGTACTACTCCGGCCGCAGGACCGAGGCGGACGTCCGTCGTCCCGCCGAGTCGGCGTGCTGGTCGATCGACGCCCCCTACGGCGTGTACCGGCTGCTGGACGCGTCGATGGTGATCGCGCTGAACGGGTCGGAGGACGACCTCGGCGACACGCTCGGCTCCCCCGCGCTGGCCGGCTACGACCAGGGGGCCAGGCGGTCCAAGCGGGAGGAGTACACCGCGGCGGTGGCCGGGGTGCTCGCCGGGATGACCTACGCGGAGGTGGCCTCCCGGCTGGAGCCGCGCGGATTCTGGTTCGAGCGGGTGGCCACCTACGACGACGTGCGTGACGACCCCCAGGTGGCTGCGGAGGGACTGCTCGCCGAGTTCCCGGTGGGCGAGGAGCGTGCGACCGTGCTGCGGCACCCGGTCCGCTACGACGGCGAGTTGCCCGGCCTGCGCACAGCACCCCCGGAACTCGGCGCGGACACCGTGGAGGTGCTGCGCGCGGCGGGGTTCTCCGCCGCCGAGGTGGACTGCTTCCTGTCTGCGGGCGTCGTGTCCGCCCCCGGGGGCGGCGAGTGAACGGGCGCGCGCTGGTCTGCGCCCGGCTCGGTGTGCCCGAGGACCTTGAGCTGGCCGACGTGGCGACGCCGAGCCCGGGGCCGGGCGAGGTGGTGGTCGCGGTCAGCCACGTGGGGCTGAACTTCCACGACACGCTGATCATCGCGGGCACACACGTGGTGAGGCCGGAGCCGCCGTTCTCTCCCGGTAGCGAGTACGCGGGGACGGTCGTGGCCGTCGGCGAGGGGGTCACGTCCGTGCGGCCCGGCGACCGCGTGGCGGGCAACGAGGAGTACGGGTGCGCCCGCGATGCCGTACTGGTCCGGGCGGACCGGGTCACCACGGTGCCCGGCGGCGTCACCGACCGGCAGGCCGCGGCGATTCTGGTGGCCTACTCGACCGCCTACCACGCACTCGTCCAGCGGGCCGGGCTGCGCGCGGGCGAGACGCTCGCCGTGCTCGGCGCCGCGGGCGGGGTCGGTTCCGCCGCCGTGGACGTGGGAAACCTGCTCGGCGCCCGGGTGATCGCGGGCGCCTCCACTTCGGAGCGGGCGGAGTCGGCCCGCCGACAGGGCGCGCACGAGACCTTCTCCTACGGCGGCGACGGCGACGCCAAAGTCGCGATCAAGGAGCTGACCGGCGGAGCGGGCGCGGACGTGGTATTCGACCCGGTGGGCGGTGCGGTGGCGGAGGCGGCGGTGCGCGCCGTCGCGTGGGGCGGCCGGTACCTCGTGGTCGGGTTCGCCTCCGGCGGCATCCCACGCGTCGGGCTGAACATCCCGCTGGTCAAGGGCTCCTCGGTGGTCGGGGTGTTCTGGGGCGAGTTCGTCCGGCGGGACCGGGCGACCCAGGAGCGGAATCTGCGCCAGATCTTCGACTGGGCCGCGGCCGGTCGGCTGCGCCACCACGTGCACGACGTGCTCCCGCTCGACCAGGGGCCGCGTGCCCTGCGCGAACTGGCCGACGGCCGGGTCCGGGGCAAGCTGCTGCTGCGGGCGGGTGGCCCTGCGGGATGACGAACGCCGTCCGACCGGACCGCGGGGCGACGACGACGCCGGCGGCGCTGACGGCGCTGCTCGCGGGCACCCTGCTCGCCCCGCTCAACTCCTCGATGATCGCGGTGGCGCTCGCGCCCATCCAACGCGATCTCGCCCAGCCGCTGGCCACGACGACGTGGGTCGTCACCGTCTTCTATCTGACCGCCTGCGTCTGCCAGCCGGTGCTCGGCCGGGTGGCGGACCGCGTCGGCCCGCGCAGGCTGTTCGTGGCCGGGATGGCGGTGGCGGCCGTCGCCTCCGCGGTGGCGGCCACGGCCACGTCGCTGCCACTGCTCGTGCTGTGCCGGTGCGTGCAGGCCGCCGGCGTGTCGACTGCGTTCCCGTGCGCGATGGTCGTCATCCGGCGGAACGGCGACGCGACGCGGCTGTCCACCGTCGCGACGGTCAACACCACCGCGGGGGCGGTCGGCCCGGTGCTCGGCGGACTGCTGACGTCCTGGGCCGGGTGGCAGGCCATCTTCTGGGTCAATCTGCCGGTCATGCTGGGAGCGCTGGTGCTCGCCTGGCGCGCGATCGGCCCCGAGGAACGGCGGCCCGCACGCGGAGGCCTGGTCCGCGCGATCGATCCGGCGGGGGTCGTCCTGTTCGCGGGGACGGTGATCGGCCTGCTGGATCTGATGCTCGCCCTCCCGAGGGTCTCGGTTCCCGGCTTGGCGACCGTGGTCGTCGCCGGGACCGCGTTCCTGTTCTGGGAACGGCGTACCGCCGAGCCGTTCGTGGACGTCCGCGCGCTCGCCGCGGCACCCGGGCTGGTGCCGGTGCTCGGCACGTTCACGCTGTTCAACCTGGCCTACTACGGCGCGTTCTACGGGCTGCCGCCGTGGTTGCAGACCGCCCTCGGGTTCGACGCGGCACACACCGGACTGTTGATCATGCCGATCGCGGCGACCAGCGTCGTGGCGACCGTGCTCGGCGGTCCCGTCATGCGCCGGCTCGGCATCGGACGGACCCTGCTGGCCGGCGGCGGACTGCTGCTGGCCGGCGTCGCCGCGATCACCACGTTCGACACCACGACGCCCGCGTGGGCTGTCGTGGTCGACGGCGTGGTGCTCGGCGTGCCGTACGGGTTGTGCAACCTCGGGTTGCAGAGGCTGATGTACGAGCGCGCGCCCACCGGCATGTCCGGCGTGGTCGGCGGTCTGTTCCAGTCGGCCCGCTACGTCGGCGCGATCCTCGCGGTCGGGCTGGTCGGCGCGTCCGCCCCCGGCGACCCCGCCATGCCCGTCGACCCGCGTGCGCTCGCGGTGGCGATGACCGCCGTCGCGACGGCCGTGATCGTCATACTCGCCCTTGACCTGCGGCGATCTCGAAACGATGAGGTACTATCCATGCACCGGACGGCTGATCCGCGATGACTCGACCCACGATTGTCCCCATGAGCGCACCCCGAGACGCCCACAAGCCTGGCCGGACGGTGTCCAGCCGGGTCTTCGCCCTGCTCAACGCCTTCTCACCGGAGCGGCCCGCGCTCCGCCTCGTCGAACTGACCGCCGTCACCGGGCTGCCGGTCTCGACGGTGCACCGTATCGCGGCCGAACTGGTCGAGCTGGGGGCGTTGAAGAAGGAGCGCGACGGCGTCTACCGGATCGGGCTGCGCATGTGGGAGCTGGGCTCGCTGTGCCCGCAACCGCGCACGCTGCGGGACGTGTCGCTGCCGTTCATCCATGATCTCTACGAGACCACGGCGGAGAACGTCCACCTCGCGGTGCTCGACGGCGACGAGGTCCTCTACGTCGAACGCGTGTGGGGGCACCGCTCGGTCGACGTGGTCAGCCGCGTCGGCGGGCGCTCTCCGCTGCACGCCACGGGGGTCGGCAAGATACTGCTGGCCCACGCGTCGCGCGAGCTGCAGCAGGCCGTGCTGACAGCCGGGCTGAAGCGCTACACCCCGCACACCATCGTCATGCCCGGCCTGCTGATGCGGTCGCTCCAGGAGATCCGCGCGACCGGCATCGCCCGGTGCGCCGAGGAGCTGTCGCTGGGCACCGTGTCCGTGGCGGCCCCCATCCACGGGCCCGACGGCAAGGTCGTGGCGGCGCTCTCCGTCGTCTCGCACACCGTCACCCGTACGCGGTCACTGGCGGCGGTGGAACCCGCGCTACGGCTGGCGGCGAAGTCGATCTCCCGTGAGCTGGCCAAGGGCTACACGAGCGGGCAGGCCGGCACCGTCACTCCGATCCGGTCAGCAGCGCGGTAGCCGTCCCCGCCAGGACGGCCGCGGCGTTCCCCGGCGCGAGCCCGAGCGCCGCGACCGTACCGAGCGGGTCGGTGTCGGCGAGTTCGAACGGATAGTCCGTGCCGACGAGCACGTGGTCCACGCCGAAGTCCTCGACGAGCCGTCGCAGCAGCGGGGTCGAGAAGGTGGCGGTGTCGTAGTAGAGGCGGCGCAGATAGTCGCTCGGTGGACGCGGCGTGGTCCTGGCGACCGGTTTGCGCGACCAGCCGAGGTCCAGCCTGCCGAGCAGGGACGGCAGGCACCCGCCGCCGTGTGCCAGGCACAGCGACAGGTCGTGCCTTTCCAGGACTCCGCCGAGCACGAGCCGTGAGACGGCGAGCGCGGTTTCCATCGGGAAGCCCGCGAGCTGAGGTAGCCAGTAGTCGGCGAGCCGCGGGCCGCCGGGGGCGCTGTTGGGGTGCAGGAAGACGAACGCCCGGCGCTCCGCGAGGAGCTCCCACAGCGGCTCGTGCACGGGATCGTCCAGTTCCGCACCGAGGCCGCGGGTGCCGATGGCGATGCCCGCGCATCCCAGCTCGTCCAGACAGCGGCGGGCCTCGTCCGGTGCGGCCGGCGTGCCGAGCGGCACGTACCCGAGCGGGTCGAGCACCCCGCGGTGCCCGGCGAGGAGGTCGGCGAGCGCGTCGTTGCCTCGGCGGACCACGGTGAGGACGTCCCGCTCGTCGGCGACGTCGGCGCATGTCACGAACGGCGGCACCGACACGAGCTGGCGGGTGACGCCCATGCGGCGCATGTCCTCCAGCCGCTCGGCGACGTCGTACTGGGCGGGTGACAGCGGGATCGGCGCGTCCTTCGGTATCCCGGAAACCAGCGGGTCGATCCTGACCACGCCCGCGGCGAGGTCGGACAGATCGGCGAGGCCACGGCCGGACAGCCAGGTCAGCAAGGACATCGGCAGCGCATGGGCGTGCACGTCGATCACCGGAGCGGGCACCGGCGTAACGTCGCTCATCCGGCCACCTCGGCGAGCCGGGCGCGGTCGAGCCGTCCCATGACGTCGCGAAGCAGCCGCTCGACCGGGAGGACCGCGTCGATCACGACGGGGGCGTCGCGCAGCGCGTCGCGCACGGCCTTCTCCGTCGTGTCCCACGACGCCGTGTCCAGCGACGCGACGTCCTCCACGAGAACGGCGACGCATCCGGGGCCGGTCGGGACGACCGCCGCCGGATGCCCGGTGTGTCGCGACACGGCGGCCTCCAGATCGTCCGGGCACACGTAGGCGTCTCCGATCCGCAATACGTCCTGGACGCGGTTGACGTGGTGAAGGCGGCCGTGGGCGTCGCGCCGGCAGACGTCGCCGGTGCGCAGCCAACCGTTCTCGACCGGCGTGCCCGAAGGGAAGGCGTAGGCGCGCGCGGTGGTCGGGCCCCGTACCCACAGCTCCCCCGCCTGCCCCACCGGGAGGTCACGGCCGCCGGGACCGCACACGCGGACCTCGGTACCGGGGAACGGCACGCCGAGCGAGGAGCGAAAGCGCGGGTCCAGGTGGTCGGCCGGGCGGGTCCATGCGATCGTCTTGGGCACCTCGACCTGGCCGAACACCCCGCACAGCACCTCGCCGAACAGCGCGTGCGCACGGTCGATCTCCTCGCCTGTGAACGAGGCCCCGCTGTAGACCACCAGCTCCAGGGACGACCAGTCGTGCCCGGCGGCACCGGGGTGGGCCAGCAGCGCGCGCAGCGCGGGCGGCATCGCCATCAGCACGGTCGGACGGTGCCGGACGGCGGCCTCCAGCAGCGCGTCAGGGCCGGGACGTTCCGGGACGACGAACGTCCCGCCCAGCATCAGCGTCGGCAGCACCATGTTGCCGAAGCCGCCGGACACCGACTCCGGGCACAGCACGCGCGGCCGTTCCGGCCACGGAAGGGTGTCGCGCAGCACGGTCGCCACCGCGCCCAGCGCACCGCCGGACAGCTCGACGCCCTTGGCAGGGCCGGTGGCGCCGGAGGTGAACGCCAGCCGTACCACCGCGCTCGCGGGCGCGGGCGTGCGTACGGCGATGCCGGGCTCCCCCGCGGCCGTCAGGTCGCGATCGGTCAGCACGCGTACTTCCGGACGTGCCCGCAACCACGCGTCCAGATCCGGGTCGCCCGGCTCGGCGAGCACGGCGTCCGGCGCGACGAGGTCCAGCCGCTCGGCCAGTGCCGCGCCGCGCAGCGCCCCCGGCGACAGCGCGGCCGAACGATGGCCCGCCACGTAGCAGGCGGCGTTCACCAGCCACTGCAGCGGGTCGTTGGGCCGGATCTGCAACACCGTGTCACCCGGCCGCAGGCCGGCCCCGGCCAGCGTGTCCACCACGCCCAGCACCAGCCGCTCCGCCTCGCGGTAGGTCAGCCCGGCGCTTCCGTGCAGGAACGCGACGTGGCCGGGACGCGCGCGCAGCGCGTCGAGCACCAGGTCGCCGATCGCCGTCACAGCCGTTCGTCCGGCATGACCGTGCCGCAGGATTTGCAGGTCCTCGCCACGACGTCGCCGTAGAACCGCTGGTAGGCGCCTGCCACCGGGTCGGTGCGGTAGTCGCTCACGTGGACGGCCTCCTCGTGGAGGAACTCATCGCAGGCGGGACAGAACCAGCGGAAGCGGTCCAGCTCGCCCGGCCGCCGCAGCCGTTCGATGACCAGCACGAACGCGTCCGGCGCGAACCGGGGCGAGTGGGCGATGCCGGTCGGTGTGAAAATGGTCCCGCCCTCGGGGATCACCGCGATGTCCGAGCCACCCTCCGGCTTGCGGTAGTGCAGGTCCATGGAGCCTCGCACCATGAACATCACCTCGTCGCTCGGGTTGAGGTGGAACTCGCTGCGGTATTCGCGGCCACGGGCGAGGAAGGCGAGCGACTCGCTCTCCTGCCACAGCACCTTGACCCGTTTGCCGCTCTCCTGCAGTTCGCCGGCCGCCTTGCGCAACTCGACGATGGGCATCTGGCTGGGGTGCATGGTTACCTCCTGATGTGCTGCTCAGCCGAGCAGGCCGGTGTCGTACACGATCTGGCCGCCGACGACGGTCATCAGGACCTCGGTCGCGCGGAGTTGGTCGTCGGGCGCGGTGAGCGGGTCGGCGCCGAGCACGGCCAGGTCGGCGAGCGCGCCCACGGTGAGCCGGCCCTTCACCTCCTGCTCCCCGGTGTGCGCGGCGCCGGACGTGGTGTAAAGGCGCAGGGCCTCCGCCCGGGTGACCGCCTGCGCGCGCCCCACGACGTCGTCGGCCGCGTCTCGCCTGGTCGTCATGGCGTAGATGTTCTGGAACGGGTCGAGGGCGTTGATCGGATAGTCGGTGCCGGCCGCGACACCGTGGAGCCCGAGGCCGTCCACGAGGTCGCGCAGCGGCACGGCGGCCTCGGTGCGGGCGTCACCGAGGTGACCGGTGATGGCCGCCCGGTTGCGCCACAGGAACGGGATCTGCGCGGCCACCTGGACGCCCAGCGCACGGGCGCGGGCGATCTGGTCGGGCTGGATCAGGCTGGCGTGGATGAGCACGTCCGGCAGGAGGCCCCGATGCCGGGTGGCCGCATAGACATCGAGCGCGACGTCGATCGCGGCGTCGCCCACCACGTGCGTGCCGACCGGCCAGCCCGCGCGGTGCGCCGCGCCGACCAGCTCGGCGAGCCGGTCCCGGTCGGCGATCAGCTCGCCGTGATAGCCGGGACGGGTGCGGTACGGCTCGCGCGTGGCCGCCGTACCGAGTGTCATACCACCGTCCACCTGCAGCTTTATACCCCGGGTGAGGTAGTGATGACCAATGGGCGCGGGCGGGCCGTCGGCCAGCGCCGCCTCCCAGTCCGCGACCTCGACCGACGGGTTGAGCTCGCCGGTCGGCGTGACCATCGCGGCCACCCGGAGCGTGGAGCGTCCGTCCACGGCCAGCCCGCGCACCGCCTCGACGTCTTCCGGCGGTAGCGCGCCCGCCACGACCGAGGTGACGCCGCACCGGTTGAGCGCTCGCATGGCGGCGGTGAGCTGGGCGGCCCGCTCCTCGCGGGACCAGGCCGGTACCACCCGGGCGACGGTGTGCATGGCGCCCTCGACCAGCCTGCCGTCGTGCCCCTCCGGGTCGATGCCGGCCCGTTCCAGCGCGGCGGTGCCGGCCGTCGCGGCGTGCCCCTCCGGCAGATAGACCGGGCGTCCGCCCGCCGCGCGGTCCAGCTCGCGCCGGTCGGGCCCGCGGCCCTCGGCGAGCTGGAGCGCCGGGTTCCACGGCTGTCCCCGCACCCATGCGCCGGGCTCGCGGGTGGCGGCGAGGGTGGCGATCCGGTCCAGTGCGGCGTCCAGCGTGCGGACGCCCGCGAACGACACGGTGTACCCGTCCATGCCCGCGTTCTCGAAGTGGCAGTGCGAGTCGATCAGCCCGGGGATCACGGTGCGGCCCGCGAGCCGTACCACCCTGGTGGACGGGCCGGCCAGGTGTTCGACGTCGGCGTCCGAGCCGACCGCGGACACCCGGCCACCGGTCACCGCGACCGCCTCGGCGACCGTGCCACGCGCGTCCAGCGTGTGCACCCGGCCGCCGAGCAGGACCAGGTCGGGCACCACGGTCATGGTCGGATCACGGCGGCGACGCACTCGACCTCGACCTGCACGCCGGTGCGGTGCGGGGTCGCGATGACCGTGGTCCGCGCGGGAAAGTGCGGGGCGCCCTCGAAGAACTCGCGGTAGACGGCGTTGAACACCGGGAAGTTCGCCACGTCCCGCACGAAGCAGGTGCACTTGAGAATGGACTCCCGGCTACCGCCCGCCGCCTCGACGACCGCGACCAGGTTGGTGAGCGTCTGCCTGACCTGCTCGGCGAAGTCGTCGGAGACGATGGTGCGGGTCTCCGGGTCAAGCGGCCCGGTGCCCGAACAGTAGATGGTGTCGCCGTGCACGATCGCCTGGGAGAGCGGTGCGGCCGTACCCGTGGAGAAGCCCACGGTGGGTGCGTTGCGGGTGCTGACGGCTCGGATGTCGGTCATTGTCTGCTCCTTGCGAGTCGGACGCGCGGGTCGCGGTGAGGCGGCCCCCGTCACGAGATCTCCATGATGACGGCCTTGGGTTCGGTGAAGAACTCCCGGCTGTACGTGCCGCCCTCGCGTCCGACGCCGGAGTTCTTCGCGCCGCCGAAAGGCGCGCGAAGGTCTCTGACGAAGAAGCAGTTCGCCCAGACGGTGCCGACCCGCAGCGCGCGTGCGACACGGTGGGCGCGGGAGAGGTCCTGGGTGAACAGCATGGCGTTCAGGCCGTACGGCGTGTCGTTGGCCGCCGTCACCGCCTCCGCCTCGTCGTCGAACGGGAGCACGACCACGACGGGCCCGAAGATCTCCTCCTGGGTGACCCGGTCGCGCTGCCCCGCGCCGACCACCACGGTCGGCCGCACGGCCCACCCCTCGCCCAGACCGCCCGTGTGCAGCCGCGCGCCGGCCGCCGTCGCGATGTCGAGGTAGCCGGCCACCTTCGTGAAGTGCTCCTGGGAGGACAGCGGGCCGATCTGCGTCGCCTGGTCCCTCGGGTCGCCGAGCACGAGCGCGTCGGCCGCGGCGGTGAACCTGGCCAGGAACTCGTCGTACACCTCGCGCTGCACGTACAGCCGGCTGCCGGCCAGGCAGACCTGCCCGCTGTTACTGAAGATCGCCCGGATGGACCAGTCGACCGCCTGGTCGAGGTCCGCGTCGGCGAAGACGATGTTGGCGCCTTTGCCGCCCAGTTCCAGGCTCACCGGGGTCAGGTTGGCCGCCGCGGCCCTGGAGATCAGCCGGCCGGTGGCGGACTCGCCGGTGAAGGTGATCCGGTCGACCAGCGGCGACTCGGTCAGCGCCTGGCCCACCGAATTCGGCCCGAACCCGTGGACGACGTTGAGCACGCCCGACGGCAGGCCGGCCTCGATCGCCAGCCGGGCCAGGATGGTGGCCGAGGCGGGCGACTGCTCGGCGGGCTTGAGTACGACCGTGTTCCCCCACGCCAGCGCGGGCGCGACCTTCCAGCTCGCCATCATGAGCGGGAAGTTCCACGGCGCGATGGCGGCCACCACGCCCGCGGGATCGTACTGGGTGTAGGCGTGATGCCCTGCCGGCATCGGGAACGTCTCGGCGGGGGTGATCTGGGCGTGGTCGGCGAAGAACCGGAAGTTCCGCGCCGCGCGGGGGACGTCGTGGCCCGCGGTCTGGGTGATCGGCTTGCCCATGTCCGCGGTGTCGGCCGCCGCCAGCTCGTCGACGTGCTCCTCCACCAGGTCGGCGAGGCGGTGCATGATCGCGCCGCGCTCGGCGAAGCTCATCCGCGGCCACGGGCCCTCGTCGAAGGCCGAACGCGCGGCGCGTACGGCGCGCCCGGCGTCGCCGGCCGAGCCGAGAGCCACCGTGGCCCACGACTCCCGAGTCCACGGGTCCACGGACTCGAACGTCGTCCCGTCGGCCGAGGCGATCTCCTCACCCGCGATGACGTGCCCGAACGATTCCACTGCCGGTCCTCCTCTTTCTCGCTGTGTCGTAAACTCTCGGCGTGCGACCGGCGCACGCTCAACGGGCGCTTTCCACTCGGTGGGAAACCCGGTGTGAAACACGGTCAGCGGCCACGCACCGCGCGCGACCACTCCGCCCACCGCCGCCCGAACTCGGGCGAGCGCACCGCCCGGATCTGCTCGTCGATCTCCCGGTCGACCGCCTCCGCGAACCCGCCGTCGACCGCCGCGGCGATCAGGCGCTTGGTCGCCCTCGCCGCCTCGGGCGGCGCCGCCGCGAGCTGCTCGGCGCGATCGAACGCCTGCGTGAGCGGGTCGGCCACGACGACGTCGAGCAGGCCGATCCGCACGGCCTCCTCCGCCGCGACCTTCCGCCCGGACAGTGCCAGCTCCGTCGCCCGCGCCGCGCCGACCGCCCGCGCCAGCAGCCACGACACGCCGAAGTCGGGGACCAGCGCCATCTTGATGAACGGGCTGGCGAACACCGCGCCCGGCGAGCCGATCCGCAGGTCGCACGCGAGGGCGAGGGCCATCCCCGCGCCGACGGCCGCACCGTCCACGGCGGCGACGGTCGGCGCGTGGAACTCCAGCAGCAGTTCGGCGATGCGGAACTCGCGGGTCATGCGCTCCCGCGCGTCCTGCGGCGACTCGTTCCCCAGGTCGCCGATCGCGTCCAGGTCGCCGCCCGCGCAGAACGCGCCGCCGCGACCGGTCACCACCAGGACCCGGACGGCGGTGTCGCCGTCCAGCTCGCGCAGCACCTCGGGCAGCCCGTCGAGCAGCGTACGGTCCAGCGCGTTCCGGCGGTGTGGCCGGTCCAGTTCCAGCAACGCGACCCCCTCGGCGGGGAAGGTCACCCGTAGTCCACGTACGTCCATGGCTCAGAGCTGACCGGACGAGAGGCCCGGTGACCAGGACCGGTTCTCATTGAGCGGAACTCCGCAGGTGGCCGGGCACCGTGCCACCACGCATGATCGGAGCGCATCACGCCCGGTGCACACCGGGTGCACATCAAGGTTCGGGAGGAAATTCGTGAACGAGCAGTTGCGCGGCAAGACGGCGATCGTCACCGGGGCGGCGTCGGGCATCGGACGCGCGACCGCCGCGCTGTTCGCCGCCCGCGGAGCGGCGGTGCTCGCCGTGGACCGCGACGAGAAGGGCCTGCTGGAACTGCGGGACGAGGTGACGGCGGCGGGCGACGAGGTGGCCGTACTGGCCGTCGACCTCGCCGCGGCGGGTGCGGCGGAGCGGGTCTTCGACCACTGCGCCGAATCCGTCGGCGCGCCGAACGTGCTCGCCAACATCGCGGGCAAGGCCGGGGACCGCCCCGCGGCCGACACCACGGACGAGGACTTCGAGTTCTTCCTACGGGCCAACCTCGGTACGACGTTCGCGCTCAGCCGCCGCGCGGTGATCGCGTTCGGCGACGCGGGCGGGGCGATCGTCAACACCTCCTCGGCGTTCGCGCTGACCGGGGTCGCCGGGTCCGCGCCGTACTCGGCGGCCAAGGGCGCGGTCTCCAGCCTCACCCGCCAGATGGCCGCCGAGTACGGCCGGCGCGACATCCGGGTCAACGCGGTGGCGCCGGGTCTGATCGAGACCCCGGCCACCCGTGCGAAGATCGCCGCGGGCGTCTTCGACGACCTGGTGACCCGGTCGCGCCCGCTGCCCAGGGTCGGGCAGCCGATCGACGTCGCGCGGGTCGTCGCGTTCCTCGCGTCCGACGAGGCGGCGTTCGTCACCGGCCTCACCGTCCCGGTGGACGGCGGCTGGACCAGCACGCACTTCCGCGACTGACGGCGACAGCGACGACGCGGAACGGGCCGGGGCCGATGTCGGCCCCGGCCCGTTCCGGTTCTCTACGAGCGCGCCCTGCGCTCCGCGATCGTCTCGCCGTCCACGGCCCAGTGGGTCGGCGGCAACTCGCGCACCAGGACCCGCACCGACTCGGACGGGACCCCGAGACTGCGCACGACCGCGTCGTGGACGGCCGAGATCATCTCGCGCAGTTCGGGCTCGGTACGGCCGGTCAGCAGTGAGATGTCGATGATCGGCATGATGGCTTCCCTTCTGGTCGGGATGGGACGGTCGACCGTCCTTACGTGCGGCTCTGCTCGGGACGGAACGGTCGACCGTCCCTACGTGCGCTCCGGTCTGGATGGGACGGTCAGCCCTCCTTGCGTGCGACGGGTTCCTCGGCCGTGTCACCGGCCAGTCGCACCTCGGCGAGGTCCACGCCCTTGGTCTCCGGCAGGGTGAACAGCAGAATCAGCAGGCCCAGCGCCATCGCGCCGACCGGATACCACAGGGCGGTGGTGATGCTGCCCACCTCGGCCCCGATCGCGACCATCGTCGCCGGCAGCAGCCCGCCGAACACACCGACGCCGAGCTGGTAGGGGATCGAGAGGGCGGTGGCGCGTACCCTGGTCGGGAACACCTCCGCCATCGCCGTCGCGGCCGGCCCCTGGGCCATCTGCGCGAACGCGACCAGTGCGAGGAGCAGCAGCGCGACGGTGAGGACGGGCCCGTCGAAGAAGTCCCCGATACTGGCGATCTTGAGCGTGCCGCCCGATCCGTCGGCCGGGTACCCGGCCGCCTTGAGCGCCGCCGACAGGTCGTCCGTCAGCCGCGGACCGCCGGAGACCTGGGTGTCGTTCACGAGGACCTTGGTGGGGCCGGTGGTGTCCTGCCGCTCGAAGATGACCGAGTTGCTCTGGAGCACGTTCCGCGCCCGGTCGCAGTCGGAGGTGAAGGTGGCGGTGCCCGCGGGATTGAACTGGAAGGAACACTCGGCCGGGTCGGCCTGGATGGTGACCGACACGTTCTCCTGCGCCCGGGCGAGATCCGGGTTCGTGGTCGAGACGATGGCGCCGGTGACCGGGAACGTGAGCAACGCGGCCAGCCCGAGCCCGGCGAACAGCACGGGGCGCCGCCCGACCCGGTCGGACACCCAGCAGGCGAGGACGCACAGGAAGAACCCGATCAGCATGACCACCATGAAGATCGCGTTGATCGTGAACGAGTCGGCCTTGAGGTAGGTCTTCATCGTGGTCACCATGTACACGGTGGACAGGTAGCCGATGAACGACTGCGTCGCGGCCATCACGAACACGATCGCCACCATGCGCACCCGCGCCCGCGAGCCGAACGCCTCACGCAGCGGCGCCTTGGTCTGGGTGCCCTCCTCCTTCATCTTCAGGAACAGCGGGCTCTCGTGCAGCTTGGTGCGGATCCACACGGAAAGCGCGAGCGGCACGACGGAGATGAGGAACGGCACCCGCCAGCCCCACGCCTCGAAGGCCTCCACGCCCACGATGGCCTGCACCAGCAGTTGCACACCCAGCGACATGCTGAAGGCGAGCGCCGTGGTGCCGGTGAGCCAGCCGACGAAGAAGCCGCGCTGCCGCGCGGGGGCGTACTCGGAGACGTAGGTGACCGCGGCACCGAACTCGCCGCTGACCGCGAGTCCCTGCAGGATGCGGCAGGTCACCAGCAGGATCGGGGCCAGGATGCCGATCTCGTCCGCGGTGGGCAGCAGCCCGACTGCGACCGTCGAGACGCCCATCAGCACCAGCGTCATCAAGAACACGATCTTGCGGCCGACCAGGTCGGTGATCCGCGCGAACACCAGCGCGCCGATCGGACGGACGACGAACCCTGCGGCGAAGGTCAGCAGCGCGAACACGGTCTGCGCCGACGAGCCGTAGTCACTGAAGAACTTGCTGCCGATCACGGGGATGAGTGCGCCGTATAGGAAGAAGTCATACCACTCGAACGCCGTGCCGACGGCCGACGCGCCGACGACCTTGAATTCCTGTTTGTTCATCGACGGTTTCCTCCAGCTGGGATGTTTCCCTCCGCCTCGGGGGCATGACGGTGGGTTGGAGTGACCGTAGGACCAGCGACGACGGAAACGACCACCCGATTTCCGGTGTGTGGGAATACCGGCTGAAAGTCGTACCCGCCAAGATCCGCTACCGCTACCTCCGCGACCCCGACGAGGACGTCATCGAGCCGATCGACACGGCCCGACCGCAGTCAGAACGCCCGCGCCGACCGCCGTCCGTGGTCTCCGCGCGCTGGCGAGGGTGCGCGCCGACGCCGTCGACTGCCCGGGGGGGTGCGCGCCGATCAGATCCAGCAGCACCAGGTCCGCCCTCTTGCCGATCTCCAGGGACCCGATCCGGTCGGCCACGCCCACGATGCGCCCCGCCGATTGTCGCCATCTCCAGCTCGTGGTGATGCCCAAACCAGTGCCTCCAGGCTCCACAGCCTCACAGCCAGTTATGACCCCTCGCAGGGGCGATGAGGACCCGAACGGAACCCGCATGTCTCCCTTCGCCAGGTTGCGGTTGTGACCCCTCGCAGGGGCGATGAGGACTGGTCGGGCGCTCGTCTTTCGGCGCGAGCCCGGCAAGTTGTGACCCCTCGCAGGGGCGATGAGGACCTCCACCCCGGCGCCAACGACATCGCCTGGAACATGTTGTGACCCCTCGCAGGGGCGATGAGGACCCCGCCGGCCGATGTCCGCGTGCCGCTCCTCCGGCAAGTTGTGACCCCTCGCAGGGGCGATGAGGACGGCACATAGACGTAGGCGCTGGCGGTGTAGACATTGCGTTGTGACCCCTCGCAGGGGCGATGAGGACACGCCCTCGCGGTCGGGGTTGAGCTGCTCCCACAGCTGTTGTGACCCCTCGCAGGGGCGATGAGGACCCCAAAGTAAAGCCGCAGGTCATCTACCGTGCGATCAACCAGTTTCAGGCCTGATTTTCAGCAGACCTTCGGTTGTGCAAGAGACCCGGGAGTGTCGCTGAAATTCTGATGCTATTTGGAAGTCAAGAAGCAGCGACCTAAGGCTACTGGCCGCTGCTTCCGATGGCCCCTCAGAGGGGCGATGAGTGTTGAAGTCCCATGCCGTGGATGGCGAGGACCAATCTGTTGCGACCCCAGGGAACCTCGTCGGATCCAGGGAACGGCTACACCCGATAGTAGCAACGTCACCTGTGGGCTATTTGTCGCAGTTGCGAACATGCATCGAGATTAGTCTTAGCCATCTCAAGTAGACACGCCTGGAATACGGCGCTACCTTAAGAGCCCTCACACAGAGGTACGTAGTGGTCACTGTCTCAGCGACCACTGACATTTCCGCCTTGGCCCTGTTGGGCAACTAGGGAGGGCACGGTGCGGGTGCAACTGGATGTCCACACGGAGGCACGGGAGCTGGCCTGGTCGTCGGTAGTGCGGCCGGGGAGGGCGTTGGCGTACTCGCTGCTGGATCGTGAAGCACCCGAACTGGGAACCGAGCTACACGCGCAGGGGATGAAACCCTACGGAATGGTCCCGTTCGGCTATTCGGCTCCTGTCTTCCCTCTGGCGGAGCGGCGCAGGGGGGTCTACAGCCTGGGGGGTCCAGGTACGTGGGAGTTGGGGAGCCCGGTGCCGAGAGTCGTGCATTCCTTCGGGTCCGCGCTCGCCGGGATGCCGGTCATTGCGTGGGGCGCGACGGCGTTCTTCGTCGATGCGGTCCGCGTGGTGGAGGCGCCCACGTTCTCCTCTGGCGGGGCTGTGTTTCGAACCAGCACGCCTGTGGTGGTGAAGGGGACCGGGATCGGGAGCTCGGGAGTGCGTGAGACGCGGCAGGACTGGTTGTTGCCGGGAGAACCAGGCTGGGATCTGGCCTTCGAGCGCAACCTTCGCCGGAAAGCGGAGACGCTGAGCCTGAATCCTGATGTCACGCTGGAACGCGTCACTTGGGTCGGCCCCAAACGGTCCTTCACTGTCGCGGGAAGTACGGGAAAGGGCGGGAGCAAGCCTGGCGCCTGTGTGGAAGTGACGGTCAGCGCCGACCCCGAGGTGCTGCAGGCCCTGTGGAGCTGGGGTTTGGGACAGGCCAACAGCGCTGGCTTCGGCTGGGTGATCGCATGACCGGCGACAGTTTGACTCAGCGGCTGGCGCTGACAGCGCATCCCTTGCAGCGGGTCGGAGCGTACGCTGTGGCCGCACTGGCCGGCGATCTCCAGCCGGAGGAGCTGTCCGCCGATGACTTTGAGCGGGTCGTCAAGACCATGACGCGGGATGCCGTCCGCGCCGCTCTGGTGCGGGACAGCAAGAGCGCGAGGGGGTTCTGGCTCAAGGCGAGCTTCTCCCTGACCCCGAACTCGCCGATGAACCATCCGAGTAACGCCAAGAAGTCGGATGCCGCCGTCAAGGCGCGGGTGGAGGAGTGGCGAAACGCTCCTGGAGAAGGTGCTAGCCCGGATGTCGACTGCGTTCTGTGCGGGCGCCCGGCGATCGGGTTCTTCGGGAAGCTTGATGTCCCGCTCGCGGAGAGCAATGCCTACCGCAACAGTACTCCGCGTGGGCATGAGGGGATGGCGTTGTGCCGTCCGTGCGTGGTGAGTTTCCACGCGCTTCCTTACGGCAGTCATCTCACGGGCGGAGCCTCATACGCGTTGCACAGCTGGGACGCGGGGTTCATGCGAAGGACCATCCAACGTCAGGTCGACCGCAATCTGATCATTGCCGAGACCGGAAAGGTCGCCGAGGGCTACGCGGAGGTCCGTGAGGTGGTGGCTCTGCGGGCGCTGAGGGGATACGCGCAGCGGATCACCGCCGGCGTCGAGCTGCTGGTGTACAACAACAACAACCGTGGCCAGACGCTGGAGACCCATTCGCTTGACCAGCCGCTCGCCGAATGGCTGCGCCGCACTCTCCGGCCGGCGAGCAGGCCGGGCTTCAAATTCCTGGTGCGGGCCCATGTCACGCCGTACTCACCCGGAGTCGTGATGCTGGCCCGCAACGCTTTCGGTGAGCCGACGCGACTGTTCAACACCACGGTCCGCCATCTGGGACGGGTCGTCTCGCTTCCCGACTACAACCGTGAGCAGACGATCTCCGCATCGGGTTTGCTCTATTCCTTCGTCACCGAGGTGATGCAGATGAACGAAAAAGATCTTAAAGAGATCAGGACGGCCGCACACAAGGTCGCTGGTCTGCTGAGCCACCAGGAGACCGGCGGAAAGCTGAACGCCCTGCGCGCGTCGATGCGCGATCCCCGCAAGATGCGGGCTTGGCTGACCAAAAACAGCCTGGAATGGGCGATTCAGCCGCCGAAGGACGCCGAGGGCCCCTTGGTGACCGAGCGGGCGTTCGTCTTGCTGTTCGGCCCCGGCCAGGACAACCCCGCCTGGTTCCACCGTGACGTGTTCCTGTTCGGCGTGCTGGAGAGGCTGTCGGAACTCGGCTGGAAGTCGAAGAAGGCCGAGGAGGACCTGGAAGAGATCGAGAACGCCACCGACACCAAGTTCATCAACGAGGAGGAAGAACCGTGAGCTACCTGGCCGGAAAGATCGTTCTCGACATCGTCGCAGGCGCACCCAACAACGGTGAGGGCGAGGACAACATTGGCAAGGCCAAGCAGTTGCGGGTTGGCCGGGATGTCTATCCATACGTCTCGGCGCAGGCGGTGCGCCGCTGGCTGCGTGACTCCCTGCCACGTGAGGAGCCCCGGTCGGGAGTGACCCGTTCGGGTTCGGGCAAGAAGCAACAGGCTCACACCGAGGGGCGTCCGGACCGTTACCTGGACGACGACCTCTTCGGCTACATGGTCGCGGTGAGCAAGCAGAACTACCAGCGCGACACCGTGCTGGCGACCGGGACGTTCGTCTCCCTCACACCGCAGCGGCCCACCGAGGACTTCGGAACGATGAGCCGGGATTTCCCGGCCGGTGAGCATCCCGTCATCCACCAGCATGAGCTCTACAGCGCGGTCCTGGCCGCCGACATCCTGCTGGACGTCCCCCGCGTAGGCGTGTTCGAGACCGACGGAAGCGGGCTACGGGTAGCGCTCAGCCCGGCCGCCGCGCAGGAGGCCGAGACGGAAGGCTCCACGCGTACGGTTCTTCGGCGCACCGAAGCGCTGCGCCTTCCCCAGGAAGAACGCCGCCGCCGGGTCGCGGTCATGCTGGAGACGTTGGCGAAGCTACGCGGCGGCGCCAAGCAGTCGTTGCACTACGGCGACCGTACTCCCGCTCTGGTTCTGCTGGCGCCCATGAAGGGCGGAGTCAACCCGTTCACGCGGGTGGTGGGCGCCCGCGATGCCAAGCCCGTCTTCGATCCGGACGTGCTGCGTGAGGAGATCAACGCCTGGGACGACGAGTTGGACGGGCCGATCCGCGTCGGGTGGGCCCCAGGTTTTCTCGGAGATCAGCGAGAGAAGACGGAGCGGGAACTCAAGGACCTCATCGAGGCCGGAAAGGTGACCATCGCACACCCTCGTGCCATGCTGACCGGCCTCGCGAAAGAAATCCGCCAAGGAGACCACGACAGCTGGTTCGAGGACCCTGCGGCATGACCATCACGGACACCACCGCGCTGGAGGCGACGTTCACCGCGCCAGTCGCCTCCTTCCGCAATCCCCTCTACGCGGGTGTACAGGTCACCCTGCCGTGTCCTCCTCCGGCGACCGTCGGAGGGCTGCTGGCCGGTGCCGCTGGCGGGTGGGACGCCGTGGACCCGGGTTTGCAGTTCGCGATGGCGTTCCGGTCTGCCGGGAAAAATGTCGACTACGAGACCTACCACCCGTTGGATGCCTCCGGAAAGAAAGCCTCCCCCACACCACGGGATCGCGAGTTCCTGGCCACAGCTGTCCTGACGGTGTGGCTTCCCGATGATCCAGAGGTCTGGTTGCGTAGGCTACGCCGCCCGGTATGGCCACTGCGCCTGGGCCGCAGCCAAGATCTCGTAGGAATTTCACTGCGCACAGTGACCCTCACCCCCGATCCTGGCGCGCTGCGGTCCGCGATCGTTCCCGAGGACGCCGGAGTCTCCGGAGGGACACCGCTCCGGCTGCCGACGACCATCGGGCCAGGCCGGGACCGGACGAAGTGGGACACCTACCGTTACGACTCCTCCGGACTCAGCCAAGCTGTGGTGCCGGGGAGCCGGTCGACCGAAAGTGGTCAGGCGGTGGCGCTGCTACCCGTCTGCCACCCCGAAACCGTCGCTTGGCGATGACGTCGGTGGATCTGAAGTCTTCTGTTTACGCCAAAAGCAGCCGCGGCGGTCGCCCTCCGGAGTTACTCATTGACCACCTGGCTGATACCCATGTCGCCGCCCGCCAGATCTCGCGCCGGGTGGGGGCACTCTCGGGTCTCGACGACAGTCTCCGGCCGCTGTTCTGGGCTGCCGTGGAGCTTGCGGGGCTTACCCACGACGGCGGGAAAATCTCCACCGGGTTTCAGGACATGCTCGCGGGACGTGTCCGGATGTGGGGGGAACGGCACGAAGTCCTGTCCCTGGGATTCCTGCCGTCCCTCATCGACGACCCGGACTTGCTGCTCTGGGTTGCCACCGCCGTCGCCACCCATCACCGGCCGCTGCACGGGGAACCGGGCCGTGACTTGATGAGCCTGTACGGCGACTGCGACGTAGCCGACCTGCAGGAAAGAATTGGGCCGATCCATGAGCAAATCGTCCCCGACTTGGAGGACTGGTTCCGCGACAAGGCCCGGTTGGTCGGTTTGCCCGTGGCCACCCCGGCACGGACGCCGTTGGACGTCGACGCCCTACTGATGGCGGCGTACGACGTGCTCGATGTTGTGCTGGAGAAGTGGGACACGCGGATCACGCCGGATCGTGGCCTCACCGCGGTCCTCTTGCAGGGAGCCGTCACGCTGGCTGACCATCTGTCGTCCGCGCACCAGCACCTGTCCCTGGTCCAGCCCTTGGACAGCTCGTTCCGCGCGCTCCTTGATCAGAGATTCGCCGATCAAGGCAGAGCACTCCATCCTCACCAGATAAGGGCCGAGACGAAACTGGGCCATTTGCTCTTACAGGCTCCAACGGGCAGCGGTAAAACCGAGGCCGTCCTGTTGTGGGCGGCTAAGCAGATCACCGACCTGGCCCAACGCACCGGCGGCGTGCCGCGTGTTTTCTTCGTCCTGCCTTATCTGTCGTCCATTAACGCGATGGCTGATCGCCTCGAAGGACTCTTCCAAGTTCCCGGAACCGTAGGAGTCGCGCATTCAAAGGCCGCTTCCTACCACCTCGCCGCGTCCATCGCTCCTGAGGACGGCGACGAGACGGATCAGGACAACGATCCTTGCCGTGTCGACGCCGCCACCAAGGCCGTTTCCCGTGCGGCAGCGACCAAGCTGTTCCGCGAGAGCGTCCGGGTCGCCACCCCGTACCAACTGATGCGCGCCGCGCTGGCCGGCCCCGCCCATTCCGGCATCCTCATCGACGCCGCCAACTCCGTTTTCGTCCTCGACGAACTCCATGTCTACGACCCTCAGCGGCTCGGCTGCATCCTCGCCTCCGCTCGCCTTTGGGAACGCCTCGGAGGACGCGTCGCCGTCGTCTCGGCCACCTTGCCCGACGTGCTGTCGGAACTGTTCGCCCAAACACTTACCCAGCCCGTCTCCCCGGTGGGCGCCGCCGATCTCAAACTGCCCTCTCGTCATCGCCTCCGCACCAGAGGCCACCACCTCATGGATCCGGCGGCACTAGACGAGATCCGCTCTTGCCTGGCCTCTGACAAGTCCGTTCTGATAGTAGCCAACAACGTCGCCCAGGCGTTGGAACTGTTCGAAGAACTCAGCCCGGATACGGAAGAACTTCATGGCGAAGGCTCCGCGCTACTGCTGCACTCCCGTTTTCGACGCGGCGACAGGAACAGCATCGAACGGAGTATCAGAAACAGGTTCGGTGCCGGTCTACCGGAACGGCGTCCGGGACTCCTGGTCGCGACACAGTGCGTCGAGGTCAGCCTGGATCTGGATTTCGATGTTCTCCTGACGGCCGCGGCTCCCCTGGAGGCCCTGCTTCAACGATTCGGCCGCGTCAATCGCCTTGCCGCTCGGTCTCCCGCCGACGTCATCGTCCATCTCCCCAACTGGACGACGCGCCGTAACGCACCAGGCGCCGAGTACGCAGACGGGATCTACGCTCGTGAATCCGTCGAGACCGCCTGGCGACTTTTGGTCACCCACTCCGACACCATCGTCGATGAGTCCAACGCCACCGCCTGGTTGAACCTCATTTACGCCACCCCCTGGGGAGCGGCCTGGCGTAAGGAAGTGCACGAGTACTACGAAACCTTCACCGATCGGCTCCTGACCTTCCGGCGGCCTTTCGACTCCCGCTCCGACCTCGCTGCGGTCTTCGACGAACTCTTCGACGGTTCCGAAGCGATCCTCGCCGAAGACCGGGAAGCATACGCCGATGCCCTGGCCCAGGCCCCCGGGCAGCCAAGAGCAGGCCGCTTGCTGGCCGACGAATATCTGTTCCCCATGCCTCACTGGGCCGGCCGCCTCAGCGGCTACGACAAGAAACTCCAGGTCCGCGTTATCAACGGTGACTACGACTCGCGGTTGGGCCTCCGCGCCGTTCACGGTCCCGCCCACATCACCTATCAACCAGGAGAGGTCCTGTGATCGAAGCCGAAGACGTCGGCGGCACTCACATCAAGTACCTCTACCACTGCCGCCGTCAGCTATGGCTCTTCCTGCGAGGCATTCGACCGGAACACCTGAGCGCGGCCGTGCAGATGGGGGAAGCCGTTCACGACACCACCTACACCCGCGCCACCCCGGTCGATCTCGGTGCCGCCCGCCTGGACTTCGTCGATGGCCAGAGATGGGTCCACGAAGTGAAATCGTCCAGTCGGCCGACCTCAGCGGATGAGGCCCAGGCACGCCATTACTGCCACCGCCTGCACCGTGTCGGAGTCGATGCGAAAGGTGCGGTCCTGCATTACCCCAAGACACGCCGGACCAAAAGGCTGGACTACACCGAAAAGGCATCCGCACAGGCAGAGGCCGATATCGCCATGGTCCTGGAAACTGCAGCGCTGTCCACCTCCCCGCCTCGACTCGCTCGCAACGCCTGTAAAGGATGCAGCTTCATCGACTACTGCTGGACGGAATGACTCGTGCCAACTGCTTCTCGTACTTACTGGCTTACCAGCCCTTGCCGTATCCGGCGTAAGGATCAATCGCTCTTGATCGAGCGCGAGAACGCCTCGCCCGTCCACATCCCCATCACCGATGTGCGGGATATCGTCGCCTGCGCCGAAACCGACATCAACACCGCGGTCGTCTCCCTGCTCAACCGACACCGCATCAACGTGCACCTGCTCAGCTACTACGGCGATTACGCCGGTTCCCTGCTGACCTCCGACACCAGCACCTCAGGCGAGACCGTCCTCGCTCAGGCCCGGCTCGCCGGCGCTCCAGAAGCCGCACTGAAGATCGCTCGCGATATCGTCGAGACCACCGCCTTCAACGTCCGACGCGTCGTTGACCGTCAATTATTGAAGGGTCCCTACACCGCCCTTCAAAAAACTGTCGCCGAAGCTGAGAGCGCGGCTCATCTAATGGGCGCCGAAGGGACCTTCCGCCGTTCGGCCTGGGCCGTTATCGACACAAAACTGCCCGCATGGCTTCAGCTTGAGGGACGCAGTCGGCGACCGCCGAAAAACGCCGGCAACGCATTCATCAGTTATGTCAACGGCATTGTGTATGCCCGCGTTCTCACCGCTGTCCGGCTCACACCACTGCACAGCGGAATCGCGTTCCTGCACAGCAGCATGGAACGCCAACGACACTCGCTCGTCCTGGACCTTTCCGAGATGTTCAAACCGCTCTTCGCCGAACGTCTGCTTCTCCGTATGGCCAGCCGTAACCAGCTCAAGGAGCATCACTTCGACAGCGACACCAACCAGGCCATGCTCAGCGAGGCCGGCCGCAAACTCGTCGTCCAAACGGTTCGTGATGAATTCGCCGTCACAGTCGCCCATCGCACCCTGGGCCGCTCCGTGGCGTACGACGAACTGCTCTACCTCGACGCGCTCGCCCTTACACGCCACTGCCTGGAGAACGTCGGCTACAGACCTTTCCGGATCTGGTGGTGACCTCATGTACGTCGTGGTGGTCTATGACACCGCTGCCGAGCGGAATCCGCAGATCCTACGAACCTGCCGCCAATACCTCCACCACGTGCAGCGCAGTGTCTTCGAAGGTCGGCTCACTCCAGCACAACTCCGTCGCTTCCAGAGCGCTGTGACCGCTGTCCTCGACCTCAGCTACGACAACGTCATCGTCTACACCTTCCCGCCCGGCGCCACGCCGCAACGGCTCGCGTGGGGAGCCACCGAACCGGAGCCCACAGATATCCTGTGATCCGGCTCTTTGACCACTCCATAGCGACAAATTTCAGCGACACACCGGGCTCGGCTGCACTACCGGAGGTCTGCTGAAAATCAGGCCGAAAACGCATCGATCCCACCGCCTGTGACCAGCGGCTTTACATTGGGGTCCTCATCGCCCCTACGAGGGGTCTCAACCTGGCTGCTCCGGACGGGTCGCTGAGCAAGACGGGCCGTCCTCATCGCCCCTACGAGGGGTCTCAACTGTCTGGGGTTCCAGCCTTCCGCTCGACTCCCCTAGAGTCCTCATCGCCCCTACGAGGGGTCTCAACGTGGAGGCAGGAGTGGGGCGGACGGTGCTGAGCGCGGGTCCTCATCGCCCCTACGAGGGGTCTCAACACGGCCGACTCGAACCGCCGCGCGGGCGCGCGGTCGTGTCCTCATCGCCCCTGTGAGGGGTCTCAACCGGACGATGTGGAACGGGCGCGTCATGCCGCACCTCCGGTCCTCATCGCGCCCCTGCGAGGGGTCGTAACCTGATTGGTCTCGATGGCCCACTCAGCGCACTCCTGCGTCCTCATAGCCCCTGCAAAACGCCACTACTCATTGGTAGTGACCTGCTACTTGACGCTCACATGGCTGCTCCCTGATCGCCGTGCCCGAGTCTCTGGATGGTCTGCTTTACGTCCTCGATGCTGCTCAGATTGTCACCCGATGCCACGGTTACCTGGTCTGGTCGGGTACGGCAACGCGACTGCGAGGAAGGTCTGTCGCCGCACCCGACCGGTGATCATTTGGTGTCGTCGGTTTGCAGCGCGTGTTTTCCGCGACTGCCCGGAGTGCGGTGGGACTGGAGGCGGGCCAGCGCAGTATCGACCAGGCGGCCGAGGTTGCCCAGTTCGTACAGCATCCGGTGGCGCTCAGCGTCCTCCCACGCCCTGATGACCGACCTGATGTCGCCCGACTTACCGGCCGTGACGATGACCTCTTTGCCGTTGACTCTCTTGGTGGCCGCATCGCCCACGATGATCCAGCCGTGCACGGTTACCTCCCCCGAGCAGCCACGATCAGGGCGACCACCTGTTCGGGATGCTCGCTTCGCACTGCCTGCAGGCCCGCGCCGTCGCGAAGAGAGACCAGGTAACTGCCCGAGCGCGCCCCCACGGTCACCGTGGCCACACACCAGCCCTGCGGACCCTTCACGGTCAACTCCGGCGGGTAGCGCTCCATCCACGACCGCAACGGCGGCTGATCGGGCCAGGCAGCCTCACTGTCGGCGAACAGTCCCAGGCTGATCGTGTGATGACGGTGAGCACGGATTCCCCGCTCGGTGAGAAGCCGCTGGACGACGGCCAGCGCCTTGTCATGGCTCTCCACCGTCGCCTCATCAACGGCGGGTGGGACGGCTCTACAGTTGTCCACGGGTCGCACCTCCAGTGTGCGATCAAGGACCCGCCGAACGAGTGGTGTCGTGTCGGCGGGTCCGCCATTTATTCGTTGCGCCAATCTCCGGTTCTGTTGTGCGGCTACCGAGAAGCATGTGTGATTGGTATCTCTCCGAACGAGGGGTTGCCTGGGCGAGGCAACGTGGCAACGGGAAGAGGCAACGATGAGTTTCGGGGAACAATTGCGTCGATATCGTCAGCAACGGAAGATTTCACTGGCGGGTCTTCACGCGGTGACCTACTTTTCCAAGAGCTATCTCAGCCGCGTTGAACAGGGGAAACGCAACCCGGAACGGGTATTGGCCGAACTCGCCGACGATGCCCTCGGAGCGGGAGGGAAGCTCGTCGAGGCATGGGAGAAGCAATACGGAAAACCGTTGCCTATGCTGGAGACGAGCACAGGAGGTAGGGCAACGAAACGACGTACGTTCATCAAGAGCGCGGCGATCGCTGCGGGAGTCGGGCTGACCGATGGAGCCGGACAGACCGACCAGAGCGCGGCAGCCGTTGCGCGCCTGCGTGATGCCCTCATCCCCAACGAGCCCAGCTCAGGACCCGTCCTCACACAGGCGTCCTTCGCCCGCGCCGTCACCCGTGCCCGGCGGGACTTCACCGCCGCCCGCTACGCCGATCTCGCCGGTGATCTCGCCGAGCTGATCCCCGTTGCCCGCGACGCGTCCGATCCGGCGGACCTCGCCACGGCCGCACAGGTCTACCACCTGACGACCCGCACGCTGATCAAGCTGAGCGCCTCACCGTACGCGTGGGTGTCGGCCCATCAGGGCGAGCGGGTCGCGCACGCCAGCGGTGACCTCCAGGCCATCGGGGAGGCACGTCGAGACCTGGCCAGCCTTTTCCACCGGGCGATGGACTACGGCAAGGCTCGTGACCTCACGGTGAGCACGGCGGAACTCCTTCGCCCGCAACTGCCCTCCGCTCCCGCCTCCGCCTGGGGATCGTATGGGGCGCTGATGTCCACCGGCGCCATCGCCGCAGCCCGGTTGGAAGACCGTGACAACGCCCTGGGCATGCTGGAGGAAGCCGAAGAGGCCGCCCGGCACGCGCCCAAGCTCGTGCTCAGCGTCGGGCATGTCGCCACCTACAAGATCGGTGTGTCCATCGTTCTCGGGGACGCCGGAACGGCCATAGAGCACGCCAGGGACATCGTTCCCGACGAGATCCCGACCCTGGAGCGTCGCGCCAGCTACTACACGGGCATCGCCGAGGCTTACACGCTCTGGGGGAAGACCGACCGCGCCGTGCGTGCGCTCCTGGTCGCCGAGAAGATCGCCCCATCCGAGGTACGGCGCACCGGACCACGGCAGGTGATCACCGATCTACTCCACCGCGACCGCCACGGCAAGCTCTCCGGTCTGCACGCTCTCGCACGTCGCTCCGGTGTAGCTCTGTGATCATTTTCTGAGTGACGATTCGACTGATCCCGCCCTCGTAGCCACTACTCGGCGGTTGTTCCTCCGGCCTGCGGTTTTCTGTGTTCGCGCGGTGGAGTTTCTATTGACGGCACCGAACTTCCGCCGGAAAGCGACAAAAGTTCCACGATTTCGACCGTAACATCTGGACAGTCGGTACGTAACATTTTAAGCTCACACCAGAATGAGCCGCGAAGTTGGCGAAAGTTCGGGAGGTGCAGCGATTGAGAACGCAGCACCACGCTCTTCGTCCCCTGCGCGGCGAGGGGCACCGCCCGAGATCAGTGGTCGGCTCGGACCCCGCACGGCCGTCGGACCGGAGCCGGAGTGACCGGGAGCAGTCCCTTCGCCCACTCACCCCCCACCCCCCTCGAACGGCCTGGAGGTCGTCATGCTGCCACCGATCTCTCCCACCATGACCCGCTGACGGCCGACGCGGCGCCCGAGGGTGCCGTGCCGCCGTCACAGGGGGATAGCCGGGGCGGCGGGGGCGGACGCCGACCGCTCCCGCCGACCCGGTCCCACCTCCCCGTTTTCCCTCTTACCGACCCAGCCCTCGCTCCCTCTCCCGCCGCTCCGGTGCCACCTTTCCGTTTTCTCGCGCCGTGGTCACCCATGACGGCGGATGACGGCCACCTTCGTGATGCCCTCCGACGCGCTCGCCCATGTTCACCGAACGGCGCACCCCGATCACGCAGCGCTCGAAAGTGACGTGTCTCACATTTCCTGACAGCAGCTTATTGACTGTTTTACCAATAGCAGTCACAGTTTGTCCGAGCGACGTCGCCGAGGGATTCCCCGTCTCTCCGCGTCGCCGGCGTGATCGGCGCACGCCCGCATGGACTCGTACCACAGGAAGCGAGCACCGCCGATCATGTTAAGAAAACTCGTCTCTTGCGTCGCCGTACTGGCGACGGCCCTCAGCCTGGCTCCCCCACCGGCGCAGGCCACACCGAACACCGCCACGAACACCGCGTCGAACGCGGTGGCGCTCGCGGCGCCCGGCTACACCCAGGTGACGCTCGCCAAGGGTGCGGCGGAGACCGGCGAGCCGATGGGCCTCACCGTCCTGCCGAACCGGGGCGTGCTGCACACCTCGCGCGACGGCACGATCCGCTACACCGACGTGCTGGGCAACACCAAGGTGGCGCTCACCATCCCGGTGTACACGCACGACGAGGAGGGCCTGCAGAGCATCAAGGCCGACCCGAACTTCGCGTCGAACCGGTGGGTGTACGTCTACTACGCGCCGCCGCTGTCCACCCCGGCCGGTGACGCGCCGGCCTCGGGGACGGCGGCGCAGTTCGCCCCGTTCAACGGGGTGAACCGGCTGGCCAGGTACACGGTGAACGCCGACCACACCCTCAACGCGGCCTCCGCGGTCACCGTCCTCGACGTCCCCACCAGCAGGGGCATGTGCTGTCACGTCGGCGGCGACATCGACTTCGACGCGGCAGGGAACCTCTACCTGTCCACCGGTGACGACACGAACCCGTTCGACTCCAGTGGTTACACGCCGATCGACGAGCGGACCGACCGCAACCCCGCCTACGACGCGCAGCGCACCTCCGCCAACAGCAACGACCTGCGGGGCAAGGTGCTGCGGATCAGGCCGAGCGCGGCCGGCGGCTACACGATCCCCTCGGGCAACATGTTCGCGCCCGGCACCGCGAACACCCGGCCGGAGATCTACGCGATGGGGTTCCGCAATCCGTTCCGGATGAACGTGGACAAGGCCACCGGCATCGTCTACCTGGGTGACTACGGGCCGGACGCGGGCACCGCGAGCGCCACCCGCGGGCCGGCGGCGTCGGTCTCGTTCGAGCGCATCACCCAGCCCGGTTTCTACGGCTGGCCGTACTGCTCGCAGTTCAACGTGCCGTACATCGACTTCACGTTCCCTTCCGGCCCCTCGGGTGCCGCGTTCAACTGCGCCGGCGGGCCGGTGAACACCTCGCGCAACAACACCGGCCTCACCCAGCTCCCGGCCTCGCGCGCGGCCTGGCTGCCGTACGGGGTCGGCCAGGACCGGTCGGAGCTGTGCTGCGGAAGCTGGTCGCCGATGAACGCCCCGGTCTACAACTACGACGCCGGGCTCGCCTCCGACGTGAAGTTCCCGGCGTCGATGAACGGCAAGGTGTTCATCGGCGAGTTCGGGCGGCGGTGGATCAAGACGGTCACCCTCGCCTCGGGCGGCGGGGTGGGCGCGATCGAGGCCTTCCCCGCCTGGACCGGCACCCAGGTGATGGACATGGAGTTCGGGCCGGACGGCGCGCTGTACGTGCTCGACTACGGCACCGGCTGGTTCGGCGGTGACGCGAACTCGGCCGTGTACAGGATCGAGTACAACTCAGGGACCGGACAGGCGCCGATCCCGGTGATCAACGCCACCCCGAAGGCCGGCAACGCGCCGCTCACCGTGCAGTTCAGCTCGGCCGGGACGACGGATCCGGACGGCGACCCGATCACCTACGCGTGGGACTTCACGACGAACGGCAGCACCGACTCGACCGCGGCCAACCCGTCGTTCACCTACGCGGCCAACGGCACGTACACCGCGACGTTGACGGTGAGCGACAACACCGGCCGCAGCGCCACGGCGAGCACCGTCATCAGCGTCGGGCAGCCGACGGTCACCCTCAACCTGCCGCTCAACGGGCGGGTGTTCAACTTCGGCGACGCGATCCCGTTCCAGATCAGCGTCACCGATCCGAACTCCCCGACCGTCGACTGCTCCCGGGTGAAGATCAACTACATTCTCGGTCACGACAGTCACGGCCACCAGATGACCAGTGCGACCGGCTGCTCGGGCACCATCCAGACTCCCGTGGACGGTGAGCACGACGCCAACGCGAACATCTTCGGCGTCTTCGACGCGGAGTACACCCCGGCCGGCTCAACCACGGCCGTCCACGCGCCGCAGGCCGTCCTGCAGCCGCGGACCCGCCAGGCCGAGCACTACAGCGCCCAGCAGGGTGTGCAGATCGTGGCCAAGCCGTCGGCGAACGGCGGCAACGCGGTCGGGCACGTCGAGAGCGGGGACTGGATCTCGTTCACGCCGTACAACCTGACCGGGGTCACGTCGTTCACCGCCCGGGTCGCGTCGGCGGGCGCCGGGGGCACGCTCACCCTGCGGGCCGGTTCCGCGACCGGGACGGTGATCGGCACGGCCACGGTCGCGCCGACCGGCGGCTGGGAGAACTGGGTCAACGTCACCGGCACGGTGACGCCGCCCTCGGGGACGACGAACCTGTTCCTGGTCTTCACCGGGGGGACGGGCTCGCTGTTCGACGTCGACTCCTTCACCTTCAACGGTGGCACGACCTCGACGAACCTCGCGCTGAACAAGCCGGCGACGGCCTCCAGCGTGGAGTCGGCCACCTACCCCGCCTCCGCCGCGGTGGACGCGTCGGCGACGACCCGGTGGTCCAGCGCGTTCTCCGACCCGCAGTGGATCCAGGTCGACCTGGGCGCCACGTACACGGTCAACAGGGTGCGTCTGGTGTGGGAGGCGGCCTACGGCTCCGCGTACCAGATCCAGACCTCGACGAACGGCACGACCTGGACCAATGCCCGATCGGTGACCGGCGGCAACGGCGGTGAGGACGACCACACCGGCCTGAGCGCCTCCGCCAGGTACGTGCGGATCAACGGCACCACCCGGGCCACGGTGTACGGGTACTCCCTGTTCACCTTCGAGGTCTACGGAAGCTGATCAACGGGGCGGAGCCGGCCACCCGGCTCCGCCCTGCCGGAGACGAGGGTCCGGACATGGCGGTGGCCCCGCCTCACCCCCCCAGGGGAAACGGGGCCACCGTTTTCCGACCGGACCCGCCTGAGCCGGGTGAGCGCACATCCGGTCGGAAAATCGGGTACGGCGCTACGCGGCCGTCGTCACGAGGTCAGCCCGCGCTACAGGAGACCGTCGGCCAGGTCGAGTTACCGTTGCGCTGGATCGTCACACCCCAGTTGTTGCCGTTGCCGTTGGGCCTCGCGGTCAGCACCTGGGCGCTGGGGTAGTTGGCGCTGATGTTCCAGGTGGAGAGGACCTTCGCGGGGGACGGGACGTTCATCGTCACGGTCCAGTTGCTCGAACCGCTGACCGAGACGTTGAGGTTGTAGCGGTCACTCCACTGCTCGCCCGCGGAGAGCGACGCGGTGCAGCCACCGTTGCCGCCACCGTTGTTGCCGCCACCGTTGTCGCCACCGGAGGAGCCGCCGATCGTGATGTTGGAGTTTCCGCTGCTCTGGTATCCCTCGGTGGCGAGGATCATGTAGTCGTGGCTGCCCAGGTTCATTCCGTTACGGGCCCACGCGTCGAAGTGGTTGCCGGAGGTTATGGTCCCGCCGGTCTTCTTCGACTGCCGGACGCTCCAGTACTGGTTGAACGTCCTGTTGCCCTCGATGGACGGGGCGTTGTACCGCGTCGTCTGGTAGATGTCGTACGTGCCGCCGTCGCTGGTGACCGTGCCCTTGTACGTGCCGGTGGGCCGGTAGTTGCCCCAGTTGTCGACGATGTAGTACTCCACGAGCGGGTTTCTCGTCCACCCGTAGAGGGTGAGGTAGGCGTTGCCCGACGGGTTGAAGCTGCCCGAGTAGTTCACGCTTCTGCGTCCGCCGGTGCGCCAGCCCTTGCCGGCGACGAAGTTCCCGGTGTTCCTCCACGAGGTGCTGTAGTTTCCGCCGGACCCCAGCTCCATGGAGACCGTGCCCTGGCTGTCGGTCCAGAACGAGTAGAAGTAGCCGCCGTTGTCGCCGGTCTGGTTGGTGGTGACGGCCGCGTGGGCGGGGCCGGGCAGTACCGCCACGGCGATGGCCAGGGCCACGGCGCAGGCACGGCCGACGAGCAGCCTGACGCGACCGCGTCCGCGCCTCTTGCGGGGGGCATCGTTCATGTGCGTGCTTCCTCCTCGTGAGGGCTGGGGCAGGCAGCGTGATACGACCCGGCGGGGCTCGCGGTGGCCGGGGGGACGTCCACCACGCGTTGGGGTCGTACAACGCGACAGGGCTGGCCGGCCGTCGTACGGTCGACGGCCGGAGGACCAGGCCGCGCGGCGAGTGACCCGGATCGGCAGCGTTTCGGGCTGTCGATGGTGAGAGTGTGGGTTCGACTCCGCCGAACTGTCAATAAGTTTCAGAAACATATCGGAAATCTGATCTTGCTAGAGCTTTGTCGATGAAGCATTTTGCCTGGTAGAAGACATTGCCCGATCAAACAGGGTCGGATTGATCCATGAAAGCTTCTTCTTGATGATCAAATACAAGGCGGCGATTCCGAAACGTTTCGATGCTTCCTTGACAGGTTTCGTAACAATCCACAGAATGACTCACCAAACAGGTCCTGCTCGCCTCACCCGGGGCGAGTGACGACGGAACCGCGGTTCCGTGCGTTCCGTACGTGTTACGCCGCAGCCGTACGGTGTCCGCTCTTACCGATCGATGTTCCAGTGGAGGAACAGAATGATCGAAAACGCGACCATCGGCAGTGGAAGCCGGATACGCCTCTCACGCGTCCGGCATTCACTCGTCATGAGTCTCCTCGTGGTTCTCGGAACGGTGTTCGCCGTGACCTCATCACCCGCGGCGCAGGCCGCCGACTGTAGTGCCGGATATGTCGGACTCACCTACGACGACGGCCCCAACCCCGGCAACACCGCCAACCTGCTGAACGCCCTGAAGCAGAACGGCCTGCGGGCCACCATGTTCAACACCGGGCAGAACGCCCAGAACAACCAGGCCCTGGTCCGCGCCCAGCAGGACGCCGGAATGTGGATCGGCAACCACAGCTACACCCACCCCCACCTCGTCAACATGAGCAGCTCCCAGATCCAGTCGGAGCTCCAGCGGACCCAGCAGGCCATCCAGCAGGCCACCGGGACCGCACCCAAGCTCTTCCGGCCTCCGTACGGGGAGACCAACGCCACCCTGCGATCGGTCGCGCAGCAGCTCGGCCTCACCGAGATCATCTGGGACGTCGACTCCCAGGACTGGAACGGCGCCGGTACGGCCCAGATCGTGCAGGCCGCCGGACGACTGCAGAACGGTCAGATCATCCTGATGCACGACCAGTACGCGACGACGCTCAACGCGATCCCGCAGATCGCCGCGAACCTGAGGAGCCGCAACCTGTGCGCCGGCATGATCTCACCCTCCACCGGCAGGGCCGTGGCACCTGACGGCGGCACCACCCCGACCAACCCGCCGAGCGGCAGTTGCACGGCCGGTATCACCGCCGGCCAGCAGTGGAGCGACCGGTTCAACCTGTCGGTCAACGTCTCGGGAAGCAACAACTGGATCGTCACCGTGACCCTGCGGAACGCCCAGCGGATCAGCTCCACCTGGAACGGCAGCCCGACCTGGGACGGCAGCGGCAAGGTCATGACGATGCGTCCCAACGGCAGCGGCAACACCTTCGGCTTCACCGTGATGCACGGCGGCGACTGGACCTGGCCGACGGTCTCCTGCCGGGTGGGCTGACACTTTCGTGTCCGGCCCCGCGGGGCGGTGTTGGCACCGCCACCGTGCCGCGAACCGGACGAGGGCGCCCCGCTCCCCCTTACGCGGGGGGAGCGGGGCGCGCCGTCGTCGGGTCAGGGGGCCCCGCATGTCAGTACCGGGGTGGCGGCGGTTCCGTTGGCGGTGAATCCGAACGTGGTGGTGGCGTTGGCGGCGAGGCTGGCGTTCCAGGTTTCGTTCCGGACGGTGACGGCCGCTCCCGAGCCGGACCGTATGCCTCCCCACAGCTGGGTGATGGACTGTGAGCCGGGCCAGGCCCAGCTCACCGTCCAGCCGTTGATCGCGCTGGAGCCGGCACGCACGGTGACATTGGACTGGAAGCCACCGCCCCAGGCGTTCACCGTCTGGATCGTCGCCGTGCACCCACCGGGGACGGGCGTGGGGGTCGGGGTGGGCGTGGGGGTCGGGGTCGGCGTCGGCGTCGGGGTCGGCGTCGGCGTCGGCGTCGGCGTCGGCGTCGGCGTCGGGGTCGGCGTCGGGGTCGGCGTGGGCGTCGGGGTCGGCGTGGGCCCGCCGATCACGACGGTCGTGAGGGAGCGCGGCCTGAGGGTGACGGCGCCGCCCGTCACCGTGGCGCGCGTGAGCGAGTTGGAGTTGTCGGTGACGTAGGCGGTGGTGCCGCCCTGCAGTCCGTCCCAGGTGACGGCCGAGTTGCCGGTGTTCAGCACCCCGACGACCTTCGAACCGTCGGAGTTGAGGAACGCCGACACCCTCAGCGACGAGTTGCTCGTCGACGTGCCGAGCCGGACCGCGCCCGGCCGGATGAACCGGCTGTACGCCGCCATCGCCCACAGCCGTTTGGACACGCGGTAGGTCCGCGCTGCCGGGTCGATCTGGATCAGCGCCCGGGTGGCTCCCGAAGAGCCCCCCAGCCAGTAGAGGTAACCGCTCACGTTGCCGACGGTGAGAGCCTGATGGATGCTCTGGGCGATGGTGAAGCCGTCCTGGCCGCTCCCGTCGTCCCAGTTCTCGTTCCAGGTGCTTCCGTCCGGGCCCCATTCCGACATCCAGCTGCGCTTGCTCCCGGGTTGCGGGCTCGTTATCTGGCTGGCGTAGGTGTGACCTGTGTAGGTGGACACCCATCGGCGGGCCTCAGGGTCCGCCTCGATGGCGTTGGTGTACGCCTTGGCCTGGTCCCAGCCGAAGGAGTCGCAACATGCGATCTTGACGTCGGTCGCGATCGGGCCGAGGACCTTGACGAAGGCGGCGGCCTGGGCCGGAGTGAAGCGCATGGACTCGTAGGTCGCCGTGTAGTCGGGTTCGTTGGTGAACCCCAAGTCCGTGATCTTGATACCTTCCTGCGCGTAGAACTTCGTGTACTGCGCCAGGTACCGGGCGTAGGCCGCCCTCCACTCGGGCTTGAGGGTGCCGCCGTTGTTCTCGCTTCCGTTGTCCTTCATGTAGCCGGGGGCGCTCCAGGCGTTGGCGTAGAAACGCTTCAGGCCGTACGACTGCGCGACCTTGGCCACCCACACCTGGGCGCCGTCGTCGCCGTCCCACACGTATCTCGGCGGCGCGTCAGGTCCACCGGGGTTCTGCGGCTGGATGGAGACCATCTTGTCGTACGGACTGCCGACCGGTGAGGCGCCGATGCCCAGGCGCAGGATGCTGAGCCCCGCGCCGGTCTCCTGGTCGAACCACAGGCGGAAGATGTCGTTCTGCTGCGCCGTCGACAGGTCACGCAGCAGTTCGCCCCGGCGAAACGCCGTGGAGACGCCGAAGCCGTCCATCTCCTGATAACGCACGTTGTCTGAAACGGTGATGACAGGCGCGGCTGCGACCTGCCCGGCCTGCCCGGCTACGGCCACCAGTGATGTGCCGAGAAGAGCGACTGACATGACGATCCGTATCACGGACCCTCCCGAGATCGTGCCATCCGGATGCTTCTAGCAGGTGAAGCTGGTCTGACTGAGACGGCTCAATGCTTTCCACGGCTGTTCATCCCGCTGCGTACCTGGCTCGCCGACGAGAGTTCCCCTCTCGGCCGCCGCCGGCCCGAGCGTGATCGCCGCGACGGCCGCCGTCGGTCCGAGAAGGGCGATCACCGTGTGTTCGCGCTAACAATCGAGTGAAGCGGTGCGTCCAGCCCGGGCACCCAAGTGTGGGAAAAGACCCCAAAGGCGTCAAGGACGTGACTGAAAGTTTCGAGCCTCTCGCTTCCGTGTGGATGCGGTGACCAACGAAAACCACATTCCCGCCGCGGAAGACAGCAGCCTCTTCATCGGCGGAAATACGGCTTGCGAGGTCGAGGTTGTTCAGCGGTGCCGCTTGACCGCCGAAAGACCGGCGGTTCTGAAAGTTTCACTTCCCACGATGTCCGGACTCCAGCCCGTTGATGTGCGGCCAGCGCTGAAAGGCGGCGGCGAGCCAGGCTTGACGACGGAGGCGCTGGTGCGGGGCGGAGAAGCCGACGGTGACGCCCTGGAGTACGCCCGGTCATGATGCCGTCGGCCGTTCAGGACCAGGCGACCGGGATGCCGTTGGCGCCCTCGACACCGGGTATCCGTCCAACCGCCGAGTGGTTTTTGAAATGTTTCGGGGTTCCGGCATTGACCTTTCTTCTTGAAGACAGATTTAATACGATCGTTTTCGCCATTTAACCGAAAGTTTCGGGGGCCGATTCCGAGGGAGTTCGATGAAGCGTTTACTGATCGTCGGTACCACCACGCTCATGCTGGCCGGTGCGCTGAACACCGTCCCCGTCCAGGCGAAGGAGCGGCCCCCCAAGGTCGCCGAGCAGAGCCTGCGCGCACTCGCCGCCCGCCACGACCTCGCCATCGGCACCGCCGTCGACATGGACGTGCTGCGCGACGCGAGCGATCCGCAGTACCGGGCGCTCACCGCCTCGCAGTTCTCCACCGTCACCGCCGAGAACGCGATGAAGTGGGAGTCGCTCGAACCGACCCGGGGCGTGTACAACTGGGGGCCGGCCGACGAGCTGATCGAATTCGCCCGCAAGAACAAGCAGCAGGTCCGCGGTCACGTCCTGGTCTGGCAGAACCAGCTGCCGGCCTGGCTCACCAAGGGCGTCGAGGACGGGACGATCAGCAAGGCCCAGCTCCGCGACATCCTGCGCAACCACATCACCACCGTCGTCAAGCGCTACAAGGGCAAGATCTGGCAGTGGGACGTCGTCAACGAGGCGGCGAGCGACCCGTGGGACAGCCCGTCGTCGATCCACCTGAAGGGCTTCTGGGCGCAGCACCTCGGCCCCGGCTACATCGCCGACGCCTTCCGCTGGGCCCGCGCGGCCGACCCGGGCGCGCTGCTGTTCTACAACGACTACAACATCGAGGCGTTCGGCGATCGCGGCGCCTCGGACAAGACCTGGTACGTCTACAACATGGTGAAGCAGCTGCGCGCGAGCGGCGTCCCCATCGACGGCGTGGGCAGCCAGGGGCACCTCGGCACCCAGTACGGCAACTTCGACGCCTTCCAGGCGCTCGAGGTGCTCGACGCCTTCTCCGACCTCGGGCTCGCCACCGCGTTCACCGAGGTGGACGTGCGCAGCCAGATGACCGACGGCGTGCGGGCGGGCGACTCCAACGAGGTCAACCCCCGCCTCCAGGCGTCGGCGGCCAACTACAGCGTGCTCCTGCAGGCCTGCCTCGCCAACCGGCACTGCCTCGCCTACACCGTCTGGGGATTCACCGACAGGCACTCCTGGGTGCCCGGCTGGTTCTCCGACCCCCCGGAGGGCCTGGCCACCCTGTACGACGAGTCCTACCAGCCCAAGCGCGCCTACAACGTCGTCAAGGCCGACCTGGCGTTCACCGGACCGCCCAACGTCCTGCCGAGGATCCCGCAGAAGCCCCGGCGATGAGCGACGGCGGGGTGTCCGTGCTCGGACACCCCGCCGTTTCTCAGCCGAGCCTCCCGTGGAGGACCCGGTGACGAGACGAACGGGCCGGGCCGCGGTGTTCGCGGCCCGGCCCGAACCGGGATCGGATCAGGGACTGGTGCAGGTGGCCGTGGGGGTGGCCGCGGTGCCGTTGCCGGTGAAGCCGAACGTGGTCGAGGCGTTCGCCGCGATGGAGCCGTTGTAGGGGGCGTTGCGGACGGTCACGCTGGAGCCGGACACGGTGTGCTCGCCGCTCCACAGGCTGCTGATGCTCTGCCCGCCCGGCCAGGTCCACCGTACGGTCCACCCGTTGACCGGCGAGTTACCCGCGCGAACGGTCACCGTCGTCTGGAACCCTCCCGGCCAGCTGTTGGTCGTCTCGACCGTCGCCGTACACGCCCCCGTACCCGGGGTGGGAGTCGGGGTGGGCGTCGGGGTCGGGGTGGGCGTCGGGGTCGGGGTCACGGTGGGAGTGGGCGACGGGGTGGGGTTCGGGGTCGCGGCGTTGAGCGCGTCCAGGACGGCGTTGTAGGCCGGCTTCTTGTTGCTGCCACTGAACAGCAGCGGGGTGTCGCCCGAGCGCCAGGAGTCCTGGTCGCGCACGCCCCACACGGTGATGCCGTTGCAGCGGGGCACGGCCAGGCAGTCGTTGACCACCGCGGCGTAGGTCTGCGGGGAGGCGCCCTGGATGTCCAGCTCGGTGATCTGCACGTCCACCCCCAGCGCCGCGAAGCTCTGAATGGTGGTGCGGTAGTTGCTGTTGTAGGGGCTGCCGCTGTTGAAGTGCGACTGCAGGCCGACGCAGTCGATCGGGACGCCGCGCGCCTTGAAGTCGCGGACCATGTTGTAGACGCCCTGCGTCTTGGCCCAGGTCCAGTTGTCGATGTTGTAGTCGTTGTAGCAGAGCTTGGCGGCCGGGTCGGCGGCGCGCGCGGTGCGGAAGGCGACCTCGATCCAGTCGTTGCCGGTGCGCTGCAGGTTGGAGTCACGCCGGCCGCCACCGCTGTCGGAGAAGGCCTCGTTCACCACGTCCCAGGCGTAGATCTTGCCCTTGTAGTGGTTCATCACACCGTTGATGTGATTGATCATCGCCTGGCGCAGCGCGCTGCCCGACATGGATTCCATCCAGCGCGGCTGCTGGGCGTGCCAGGCCAGCGTGTGCCCGCGCACCCGCTTGCCGTTCTGCACCGCCCAGTTGTAGATGCGGTCGGCGTTGCCGAAGCTGAACTGGTTCTGGTTCGGCTCGGTGGCGTCGATCTTCATCTCGTTCTCGGCCGTGATCATGTCGAACTCACGGTTCGCGATCGTGGTGTACTGCGAGTCACCAAGCCTGCCGGCGCTGATCGCGGTGCCGAAGTATCGCCCGCTCTGCTGGGCCGCCGCGCCGAGCGTGGTCGCCGCGGCACTCGCGGAGCTCGAAGCGCCGGCCGAACCCGGCACCGTCACCGCCGCGAACGTGCCGAGCACGAGGGTGCCGAGGGCGCCGGCGACCAGGGTCCGGCGGAGACCACCGAGGGGTCGCCGGGTTCCGGGCGGGGGGATGGCATTTGTGCCCATGCCTGAGCCTCCATAAATGCATCACGGGAAACACGGGGGACATCCCCGCGAGTTCGACGTCACGCCCGTTGCCGGAAAGGCCGGAAATGCACACCACAGGGCGTCGCAGGCGACGGCCCTGCTGCGCGCGCCACCGACCTGGCCGTAGGAGGACGCCTTGGGGACTCAGTGTGGAAACCTCACCGAAATACGTCAAGGCTGCACAGAAAGTTTCGGATCCTCGCTCGGCGTATATGCCCAGGCCATGCTCACAACCTCTGTCCCTGCCTCCTGAAACCTTGCGGTCCCATCGCGGCGAGGCGAGACACGGTGAATGTAAGTTTCAGTGCGACGCCCTCGCGGTCGAAGATCGCGAGGGCGGGAGATCCTCGTTCCCGTCCCCGCGAATCAGGGAAGGCGGCTGCCGGCGAGCAGTCGTTCGCACGCGTCGAGCAGACGTTGCCGCAGCGGCCTCGCCCGCTCGGCGAACCCCCGCTGCTCGGCGGCGTACTCGGCCCGTCCCTCGGACGTCTCGATCCGGATCGCCCGATGGCCGAGCGCGGTGAGGTCGTACGGAGAGGCCCGCATGTCCAGGGTCCTGATCTCTCTGGCCAGCTCGAAGCAGTCGGCCACGAGTTCCGAGGGGACCAGGGGCGAGAGCTTGTAGGAATGCTTGTAAAGGTCCATGTTGGCGTGCAGACAGCCCGGCTGTTCCAGCTCCGGCTGCCGTTCCCTCGTCGGCCACAGCGCGTTGAGCGGGCGCGCCTCGGGGGTGAAGAAGCGGAAGGCGTCGAAGTGGCCGCAGCGCACGCCCCGCTCCTCCACGACCTGTGCGATCTCCTCCCCGCTGAGCCGCAGCGGCCAGGAGTCGTGCCGCACCTCCGTGGCCTTGTAGACCATCGCCCACTCGTGCAGGCCGAAGCAGCCGAAGTATCCGGGCCGTGACGCGGTGGCGGCCAGCAGCCGCATGATCCACTCGACGGAGGGACCGCGCCTGCTCATCAGCGTCGCGGTGTCGAGCGTCGCTCCCTCTGAAGTGTCGAGGTAGCCGCGGCCCACATCGCGCGCCCCCTTCAGAAGCACCCCGGCGCCCGGATGCCACCTGCGCAACCGCGCCGGCCGGTGCCCGTAGTAGGTGAACAGGAAGTCCTCGATGGGATGGGCCTCGCCCCGCGCCCGGCGCGCCAGGTGCGGCTCCGCCCACACCTCGACCCGCCGGCGGTGGGCCTCCGCCCGAGCCCGCCACTCCTCCGGTTCCAGAACCTCCACCGCTGAATGGTACGCGCGGGCGGGTGGTGCCCGTCCGCCCTCCCTTCCGGGTGCGGTGACGGTGAGCGCCTGCCGAACGGCGCATCGGTGAACGGAAGATGAATTGTCAATACAACTGCGGGTGCCGCGCTTCGCACTGTCGTAATTAATCACATAATTCGATTACAGCCGCTATTACATGGCGATATGGGGCAAGCCTTCGAGGAATCACATGAAGCGTTGGATCGGTGTCGGGCTGGCGCTGCTCCTCGGCGCCGCCGTGGTGGCGGCGATCGTGGTGGGCAACCGTGGCGGCGGCGCGGAGACGCGGGAGCTCACCCTGGTCAGAGGGGTGATCGGGTCGGAGAAGAAGCCGTTCTTCGACGATCCGGGGGTGCGGGCGGTCTTCGCCGGGCACGGCCTCCGGGTGGAGGTCGACACTGCCGGGTCGCGTCAGATCGCGACCTCGGTGGACCTGGGAGAATACGGCTTCGCGTTCCCGTCCAGCGCTCCGGCGGCCGAGAAGATCAGGCGTGACCGGGGCGTCGCCCGCACGTTCGCGCCGTTCTCCTCCCCCATGGCGGTCGCCACCTTCACCCCGATCGTGGACGTCCTCACCAAGGCGGGCGTCGTACGGGACTCGGGGCAGGGTTACCAGGTGCTCGATATCCGTAAATATCTGGATATGGTGGCTAAAGGCACTCGGTGGGACCGACTACCGGGTAATACTGCTTATCCGGCACGCAAGCGCGTCCTGCTCACCACCACCGACATCCGCACCTCCAACTCCGCGGCGATGTATCTCTCGATCGCCGGTTACGTGGCCAACGGCGACGACGTGGTCACCTCGGAGGAGCAGGGTGCCAGGGTCGCCGGCACCGTCGCCCCCCTCTTCCTCGACCAGGGATACTCCGAGACCTCCACCGAGGCGCCGTTCGAGGACTACCTGTCCCTGGGGATGGGGAAGACGCCCATGGTCGTGATCTACGAGGCGCAGTACGCCTCGCGGCTGTTCGCCGGGGACGGCTCGATCCGTCCTGACATGCAGCTGCTCTACCCCTCGCCCACGGTCCTGAGCAAGCACACCCTCGTACCGTTGAGCGCGCAGGGCACCGAGGTCGGCAGGCTCCTGCAAGAGGATCCCGAACTCGGACGCCTCGCGGCCCGGTACGGCTTCCGCACCGCCGCCGCCAAGGCGTTCGACGACCTCGTGGCGAAGGTGAACGCGCCGCTGCCTCCCGGCCTGGTCGACGTGGTGGAACCCCCCGAACACGAGCGGCTGGAGGGCATGATCTCCGCGATCGAGACGCGCTACCGGTCCGGAGCGGTCCCCTCACCCACCCCCTGACCTCACCTTCCCAGCGCTTCGAGGAGAGACCACCGTGAGCGATCTCGTGCTCAGCCCGCCAGAACCCGTGGCCAAGGTGCCCACGGAGAAGGCCGCCACCATGCTGCCGGTCCCGGAAGGGCGGGAGGCGGAACTGACGGAGAAGGCCCGCGGTTTCGCCGAGGAGCTGAGCGGCCTGGACCCCAGGTCGCCGGAGTTCACCCGGAAGGTGCACGACATCACCTCCATGGGCGACTCGGAGATCCGGGCCTCCTCCCAGGTGGCGAACCGCATGCTGAAACGGCCGGTGGCCGCGCTGGCGTCCGTCAAGGGCGAGGGCCGGGACGCGCAGGCGGCGGTGGCGGGGCAGCTGGTCGCGCTGCGCCGGACGATCGTCGACCTGGACCCCAAGCAGACGTCCGCCCCGGCCAGGAAGCTGCTGGGGCTGATCCCGTTCGGCGACAAACTGCGCGACTACTTCGCGAAGTACCGATCGGCGCAGAAACACCTCGACGACATCATCCGCGCCCTCAGGTCCGGGCAGGACGAGCTGCGCAAGGACAACGCGGCCATCGAGGGCGAGAAGACCAACCTGTGGGAGTCGATGAAGCGCCTGCAGGAGTACGCCCTGCTCGCCGCCGCCCTCGACGCCGCGGTGGAAGAGAAGATCATGTATGTCGAGGCGGCCGAGCCGGAGAAGGCCACCGCCCTGCGCTCGGACGCGTTGTTCGGCATCCGGCAGAAGCACCAGGACCTGCTGACGCAGCTCGCGGTGTCCGCCCAGGGGTATCTCGCCCTCGACCTGATCCGCAGGAACAACCTCGAACTGATCAAAGGCGTGGACCGGGCGACCACGACGACGGTCGCGGCGCTGCGCACGGCGGTGACCGTGGCCCAGGCCCTCGCCAACCAGAAACTCGTGCTCGACCAGATCACCGCGCTGAACGCCACCACCTCCGACCTGATCGTGGCGACGAGCGAGATGCTGCGCACCCAGGCGGCCGACATCCAGACCCAGGCGGCGTCGACCACGGTCGACATGGACGCGCTGCGCAGGGCGTTCGACAACATCTACGCCACCATGGACATGATCGACACGTTCAAGGCCAAAGCCGTGGAGAACATGGCGATCACCGTGGACAGCCTGACCGTCGAACTCGACCACGCGCGCACGTACCTGGAGCGCTCCCGGCGCGGCGACGAGCAGGAGCTTCCGCGATGAGAGGCTCGGCGCCCGGCGTGCCGCCCGACCCCCGCCCGGCCGACGTCGCACCCGGCACCCGGAACGAACCTCGTCAGGCCGGATCCGCACCCGGCATCCCACGCGACCCCCGCGCCACCGGGCCGGTGCCGCTCGACTCCCGCCGCAGCAGGCGGGTACCCGGCGCGCGGGCGGGTGCCCGCCGGCTCGGGTGGGCGCTCGCCGTGCTCGCCCTGCTGACGACGTCGGTCGCGTGCGGCGGGACCGGCACCACAGAAACCCCCGGCACCGCCGCGGATGGCCCGGACGTGCTGCGCGTCCTCGCGGGAAGCGAGGTCGGCGACCTGGAACCGCTGCTCAGGCGGTCCCAGGAGGCCGTCGGCGTGCGGGTCGCCCTGTCGTACGCCGGAACGCTCGACGGGGCCGACCAGGTGGCGGGCGGCGGCGCGGACGGGCGGTACGACGCGACCTGGTTCTCCTCCAACCGCTACCTGTCGCTGATCGAAGGGGCGTCCGCGCGGCTCTCGACCCAGACCAAGATCATGGTTTCGCCCGTGCTGCTCGGGCTGAAGGCGTCCAAGGCCCGCGAACTCGGCTGGGACGGCAAGACCGTGACCTGGAACGACATCGCCTCGGCCGCACGGGAGGGGAGGTTCACCTTCGGCATGACCAGCCCCGCGGCGTCCAACTCCGGATTCTCGGCCCTGGTCGGCGTGGCGGCGGCGCTCTCCGACACGGGCGAGGCCCTGGACGAGGCCAAGATCGCCGCGGTGACCCCCAGGCTGAAGGAGTTCTTCTCGGCGCAGACGCTCACCTCTGGCTCCTCGGGCTGGCTCGCGGACGCGTACGCCAGGGAGGGCGCGGTGGACGGGCTGGTGAACTACGAGTCCGTACTACTCGGCCTCAACGCCTCGGGAAAACTCGCCGAGCCGCTCACCCTGGTCTACCCGGGCGACGGGGTGGTGACGGCCGACTACCCGCTCACGCTCCTGAGCTCCGCACCCCCGGAGAAGAAGGAGCTGTACGGGAAGCTCGCCGCCTGGCTGCGCACGCCGGAGATCCAGCGGGAGATCATGACCACCACCCACCGCAGGCCCATCGTCCCCGAGGTGAGGCCGGAGGCGCGCTTCGGGACCGCGTCACCGGTGGAGCTGCCCTTCCCCAACCGGCGCGACGCGGCCGACAGACTGATCGGCGCCTACCTCAACCAGGTGCGCAGGCCCTCGCGGACCCTGTTCGTGCTGGACACCTCCGGCTCGATGGCAGGGGGGCGGATCGACGCGCTCAAGCAGGCGCTGACCGCACTATCAGGCGCCGACACCTCCGCCGGCGGATCGTTCTCGCGCTTCCGCGACCGCGAGACGGTGACGATGATCCCGTTCAGCACGGCCCCCGGCAGCCCGCGGACCTTCACGCTGCCCGACCGCGACCCCGAACCGGTGCTCCGGCGGATCCGCTCGTACGGCGAGGGGCTGCGGGCCGAGGGCGGAACCGCGATCTTCGACAGCCTGCGGGCCGCCTACGAGCAGATCCGGTCGTCGCCGTCGGAGGACTTCACCTCGATCGTGCTGATGACGGACGGTGAGAACACCGACGGCGCCTCCTACGACGACTTCGCCGACTACTACGCCTCACTGTCCGTGAAGTCCCGGACGTTCGTCGTGCTCTTCGGCGACAGCGACGTCGACGAGATGAAACGGATCGCCGAACTCACCGGCGGAGCGACCTTCGACGCCCGGCAGGGGTCGCTGGCCACGGCCTTCAAGGAGATCCGTGGCTACCAGTAGCCCGGCGGGGCGGATCCTCGCCTACGCCGGGTCGACCAGGAACATCGCCGGATGCGCCCTCGCCCTGGTCGGAGTGGTCCTGGTCTTCCTCGGCGTCGCCGGGACGTTCTGGCCCGTCGTGGTCGCCGGACTGTACGGCGTCGGGGTGCTGCTGGCCCCGGCGGACCGGGTGAGGCTCACGATCTCGCACGCGGAGGTGGAGTCCCGGCGGTTGGAGGCCGACCTCGCCACCCTGTTGGCCAAGGTCGACGAGAACCGGTTCCCCGACGACGTGGTGAGGCGGGTCGGCGCGCTCGCCGAGGTGCTGCGCGACATCCTCCGGCGGGCGGACACGCTCACCTCCTCGCCCGACCACCTGCACATCGTGTCGCAGACGATCAGGGACTATCTGCCGTCCAGCCTGGAGACGTACGCGAACCTGCCACGCTCCTACGCGCTCACCCGGCGCGGCGAGCGGGAGCGCAGCGCGCACGAGGAACTGCTCGCCCAGCTCGACCTGCTGGACACCCGGCTGCGCGAGGTGGCCGAGTCGGTCTACCGGGGTGACGAGCAGGCGCTGCGCGACCAGGGCAGGTTCCTGCGGGACCGGTTCGGCGGCTCCGGCCTGGATCTCTGACCCTGCCGCCCGGCACCTCCGGCGGCGCGAGGGGGTTCGTCGGACTCGGCCTCCGTCAACCGAGGCGTACGACGACCGTGTTCGAGCCGCCGCCCCGGCCCGCCAGGCGCCCGAAGGTGAGCGTGAGCCGCGCGCCGGTCGTCGCGCCCGCCAGGAGGGGATGCCCGCGCGACACCCCGGTCACCGGCCGGTTCCAGGTCACGGTGAGCTCGTCCAGGTCGCGCCGGGGATCCGACACGGTCAGCGTGGCCGTACCGTCGCCGGTCTCCCTGACGAGGACCGCGCACGGGGCGGAGGCGGCGAGGTCCCCGGCGGTCCCGTCGTTCCAGAAGTTGACGGCGGTGATCCCGAGCGACGGGACCCGGACACCCTGGCAGCGGGCGCTGTTGGCGAGCACCCGCGCCCAGCCGGGGTCGGCGGCGCGGGAGCGGGTCTCCGCCAGGCTCGCGCCCGGCAGGAGAAGGTAGACGTAACCCGCCGAGACGGGATCGACGCCGTGGTCGAACCAGAGCGTCACGTAACTCCGGGTCGCCCGCTCCCGGCCGCCGGTGCGCTCCTCGCGCAGCGTGCGCAGGCGGGTGCCGCAGGGCAGCACGTAGCCGCCGTGCCCCTCCAGGTGCGCCCACCCCTTCCCCTCGTCCACGACGAGAGGCGCGCCGGTCCTGCGGTTGTCCACGACGGTCTCGACCGGCACGCCGTCGGTGGCGGTGATCGCGGCGCCGAGGCAGACCACCGCGTCGTCGAGGAAGAACCACGACTTGAAGGCCTCCAGGGTGCTCTCGAAGCCGTTCAGGTGCTGGCCGACCGTCGCGTACCCGCCGTCGGTGGCGCCGCCCACCCAGCGGCCCGGTGGGCAGGTGTCGCCCCACGCCTCGCCGGCGCCGTCGGCCAGTCGCCGGGTGGAGACGGTCGTGCCCGGCAGGCGGTAGGGGTCGACGGTGGTCCAGAAAGAGTCGGAGTACTGGTCGCCGTGGCCGTCGGCCCACCAGTAGAGCATCCCCGAGCCGGTGTGCCAGCCGCGGAGGTTCTCGCCGTTGCCGTGCTCGTAGTGGCCGATGCGGTGGGAGGCCATGCTGAGGCCCGCGCACCAGCCGGGCCCGCGGTGGACGGCGCGGGCGCTCATCGCGAGCAGCCGGTGCCCGGCGGGTTCTTCGGCCGCGGGAACGGCGTCGTCGTCCAGGATCGCGGCGAGGCGGGCGTGGAACCCCAGGTCGTCCTCCTCGGCCGCGTCGAGCATGGGCCGGTGGGTGTTCCGCAGCGCCCATCCCTTCACCATGCCCTGCCAGCGGGATCGCTCGGCGGCGGAGGCCGTCTCTCCCAGCAGCAGGATCGCGGAGGCGATCGCCCGCCCCCTGTCGTGGTCGCCGTACGGTCGCCTGCCGACCGCCCGGCCGCTGACCAGGTCCATGCAGGAGCCGTCGTGGACGACCGGCGCGAACGTCCTCTCGACGCTGTCGAAGACGACCTGCCTTTCCCGGTCGACGACCTCCCACGGCGAGCCGCGCAACACCGCGAACAGCGTCGCGAGGCCGGACAGCAGCGACGCTCCGTACGTGCCCTGGTAGGGGACGGTCGTGTGCTGGACGAAGGAGCCGTCCCGGTAGAACCCGTCGCCCTCGGAGACGTAGGGGAAGACCGGGGAGAGCGCGGAGACCGCCGGCGCGATTTTCGCCGGGTCGGAGCCGAGGACGGCCCGCAGCAGCGTCACCACGCACAGGTCCACCCGGTTGGCCCCGGTGCTGGTCCCCTCGTAGTCGTCCAGACGGCACTCGGGGACGAAGTGCTCCACCGCCTCCCGCAGCGCCGCGGCCCGCGGGTCCGCCAGGTGCGGGCCGATCAGCAGGGCCGCGTCGAGGAGGTTCTTGGGGGCGCCGATCTGCCAGTGCCACCAGTTGCCGATCTGGTCGGCGCCCGCCGCGTACACCCGCCGCCGGTAGTGGTCGATGCCGGCCGCGACGGCCGAGGCCAGGTTCGCGTCGCCGGTGAGGCCGGTCCCCGGCAGGGCGTACGCGCGGGCCATGGTCCGCAGCCGGGCGGTGGTGGCGCCGAGCGAGGGGAACGGCAGGCCGGGCCAGAGCGACGTGTCGGCCGGTGCCATGGCGTCCCGGTATCCGGCCGCCCTCGTCCCCAGCCTCGCCAGCCGGGTCCGGTACGGCTCGGCCGTCGCGTCGAACCCCGACCCCGCCGTCACGTCCCGCCAGCGGTGACGCAGCGCGGTGAGGGGATCGGCCGGTGTGCGCGACGCGATCTTTGGGTACGCGGTCTCCTCGTGCCGCCCGATGCCGGCGTGCGCGGCGTACGCCGGGATCATCGCCCCGGTCGCGGCGACCCCGCCGAGCCAAAGAAAAGATCTTCGGGAATGTCGGTCCACGCCTAGATTGTCGGCCGGAAATCATCCTTGCCGTGGACACCGCGCCACATTGCCGTCATTTGCCATGATGTGGGCGGCTCGCCGCGGGCAGGGGGTCAGAGATCCACGTCGCGGGAGGCGACCACGCGGACCCCCTCGGGTTCACGGCCCACCGGGGTGACCACGACCCGCCTTCCCCGCTCCTCGTAGCCGTGCTCGGTCAGCCACATGAGGGTGTACACGTCGAGTTGGCTGAAGTGGATGGGGGAGGCGGGCGAGAAGATGTCGTCGCCGGTGTCGCCTTCGACGATCGACAGGGTGTAGGTGGTCATAGCAGCCTCCGGGCCGTGGTCGTCCTCGGGAGGTCCATACCCCGGGGTTGTCCTTGGGAGGTCCATCCCCCGGTCGAGAAGACCCCGCGCACATCCTCCGACAGCGGCGAACCCTCGCTCGCCCCGGCGCCCCGGCCATGGCACACATGCGCCCTCGTACGGCCGTCGCGCGCCTTGCCCTGCGGGCGTCCGAGGGGGGGAGCACCACCCTCCGAGCGGTCTCGGAAAAGCAGGGTTCCAATTACCCGAACGACGGCCGGGAACCGAACAGCTAAACAGAGGAAACGTATTCATATCAAGTCGCTATGACGGCTTGCACCAATCCCGAGTGGGAAACGCTTGCGCGATCGCCCGTACGCGACGAGAGCTCCACCTCCCCGCCGGAAAGCCCAACGGGAGGCGAACGACCGGCCTTCCCCAGGGAAATGGCAGTTCACCAAGAAACGTGAGGGATCATCCGAAACCTCCGGATGGCCGTACATCTCTAGAGAACCAGTGGCACGATCCAACCACAGGAGGGCTGCAGGCGGGGGCACTGGCCGTTTCGGACTGTCCGTATATCCACTTAGGTGTTATTTATAACCCAATAACCATAAGTGTCAATTACTGAGCCCTTTACCTTCCAAATAGATCACGGTCAGTCTAATATTTGGACCTATGTCATGGCGTGCATCAGATTTCCCAGATGGACAGGCTGGGTCCTCTCGCCGTGGCGGCGCTTCCTCTAGGCACGATTCCGAACACGCATCCGACTGGCACCCCGAACGCCTCCTGTCATTCGATTGGCGGAAGGTTATTCTGTTCACGGCGGTTTTGGCGATCATCGCCTTCGCCGTGATCTGGCTCGTGACCAGATCGACCTCCGGTTCGTCCCTCGCGGCGAACCCCACGCCCGACCCTTCCGACACCGGCTGGGAGAAGGCCGACTCCTCGCCTTCACCGACGCCGGAGTCCTCTCGCTCCACCCCCGAACCGACACCGAAGCCCACGCCCACCAAAAGCGGCAAGGAGAAGTCCCCTCGCCCCGAGGCCACTCCCACCCGGAAGCCACGGACCGAGACCAGGACCACCCCGCCACCCGCCGACCCGCCCGCCGGGTCCCGCTCACCCGAGCTCACCGCCAGGGAGGCGTACGGCATCCACGGCCGTTACCAGCGGGGGTTGTCGGCGGCCCAGGCCAGGAAGGACCAGGCGGCCATGGCGAAGCTGGAGCACGGGCTCGCGCTGGAGATGACACGGGCGAGTTTCAAAACCGCCGAGATGCAGGGAACCTCACTCGCGACGGGGATATGGCCCAACCCCCAGGTGTGGATCCCGCGCCACGTGGAGGGCACCGCCGACTGGTTCGTGGCGGTCTCGCACGAGCCCGGCGTCGCGAGGATCGTCGACGTGATGAGCTCGGCCCCCGGAGGCTGGAGGCTCGTCGCCTCGGCGGCCGACACGCGCGACACCCCGGCGCGGTTCCCCAAGATAGCCACCGACGGCGAGGGGTACGCGACGAGCCTGCCGGAGAACGCCACCGGCCTGAGCGCGACCCCGCGGCAGATCGCCCGCGCGCACCTCGCGAGCCTGGAGAACGCGGAAATCGACTCGCGGTTCGAGGAGGGCCCGTGGACCAGCGAGGCCTCGCTGTTCTGGCATCAGGAGCGGGTCCGGCTGGAGCAGGCCGACTGGAAGCTCACGCTGTCGTACCGGCTTGAGGGACCGGTACGCGCACTCAGGACCAGTGACGGGGGCGCCCTGGTCTGGTACGGAGCCCGATCCACCGAGCTCCGCGAGGCGGTGCGGGAAGGGGCGAAGGTCAAGCTGAAAGGCTCGGCCGCCGTCCGCACCCGCGGCAAGTCCTTCGCACGCTCGGTGAGCGCCACATACGGACGCATGTATGTGACCCATGTCCCCCCCGTTGGCTCGAACGAACCCGCTCGCGTACTGGGCGAGTGGAGCGACGTCCTGGAGAGCCACGGCGACTGACGTTTTTACCGGAAGAAAAGGAACATTCTAATGACACCCTCACGTAAGCCATCGCGCGCGACGGTGATCACTGCGAGTGTCGCGATCGGTGTCTTCGGCGCCGGCGCCGGGCTGGGAACCGTCATCGCCATCCGCCCCGACCCCGGCCAGGGGCAGGTGATGCGACTCGCCGCGGGAACGTACCTCCTCGACGACCAGGCGGGAGCCTGGACGGCGGGCGCGGCACCCGGCGGTGACCAACCGCTCCCGCTCTCCGGTGCCGACGCGGGCAGCACGATCGCGAAGGGCACCAAACGGGCCTCCGCCGCCGGGGACCAGCGGGTCTGCCTGACCACCACCACCGACGGGCGCGCGGTCGGCGGCGCCGCGGAGGGCTGTGTCGCCCTTCCCGTCCTGGGCGTGGCCGCCGCCGCGGCCGCGCCCCTCCAACGGCCGGGAAACCCCAAGAGCACTCCGGCCCCGCCGTCCGCTCCCAAGGCGACCGCGTCGACGAAGACCACGACGCCCAAGAAGGCCGATCCGCCCGCCAAACCCGACCCTGCGCCGGTCCAGCCCGCGCCCAACCCCGGGCCGGCGCAACCCCCCGCCCAGCCCCCTCCCGCCCAGGTGAACAACCAGCCCGTCAACCCTCCCGCTCCACCGCCTCCGACCCCGACGAAGAAGATCAGCGGCAACATCTCGGAGAGCCAGAACGAGAGCGGCAGCGTCATCGAGCCGCGCCCCGTGGAGCAGGTCGAGGTCGTCTCGCCGCCCAAGCCGGCTCCCGAGTCCGGCGCGACGAGGTCCTCGGGCCCCTCCCTGTCGGCACAGCCCCAGCCCAGCGGAGGGAACGGGCAGCAACCCCCCGCCGACAACGGAGACAGGCAGCCACAGCCGCAGCCCACCGGCGGCAACAGGCAACAGCCCCCTGCCGACAACGGAGACAGGCAGCCGCAACCGCAGCCCACCGGCGGCAACAGGCAACAGCCCCCCGACGGGAAGTGGCAGCAGTCCCCGGACAGGAACGGGCAGCGTCCCGGCGAGGGGAACCGGCAGCAGCAGCCCCAGCCGACCGGTGGCCTCAAGCCCCCGCAGGCCCAGCCCACCGGAGGAAACGGGCAGCAGCAACCTCGGCCCATCGGTGACGCCAGGAACCCACAGCCCGGGGACAACGCGAAAAACCCCCGGCCCACGGGCACTCTGAGGCCGGCGATCCGCTCGGGCACCGGCCAGCCGATCGTGCCCTCGGGTCAGGGTCCCGTGTCCACGTCGTCTCCCGAGACCAGGCCGACCGGTGACCCCGGCACGCCCTCGGCGGCACCGGCACCGCGCGCCGGCGACCGCACTCGCTCCCAGGCGCCCGACCCGTCGCGGAAACTCCCCTCGGCCGGGCCGTCCCAGCCGCAGCCTTCCCTCGGTCCCGCCGAGAACGCGTCGCAGGGTCCCGACGGGACCGTGCTCATGCCGGCCCCCCCGCAGCTTCCCGGCGGTGGCCCGGACGGCGGTGTCTCGCTGCCGATCTTCGAGAACCCCGAGCTCATGCGGCGCGCCCACGAGGCCCTCGGGCTGGACAGGGGGATGCGCTACACGGACGAGAACGGCGTGTGGGACCTCAACATCGCCCCGCCGGGCACCCCGCCGTGCCGCGACTACACCGCCGAGGAACTCCGGGCGCTCAGCGCGACCCAGGGGCCGGACCAGGCCCAGGGCGGCCAGGCCACGATCCCCCGCGACTCGTGCCTGTGGCCCGCCTTCATCCGCTGGCTCTACGCGGAGCCCGCACCCGGCCAGATCAGCAACTGGACCAAGTTCACCGGACTGCCCCAGCGCAACCTGGAGCTCGTGGTGACCGATCCTCCCCCCGTCCCGCTTCCCAGCCCGATCCCCAGCGAGAGCACCCTCCCGCAGCCTGACCAGGGACAGACCGACCGGCGACAGGGCGAGCAGCGGCAAGGCGAACAGCGACAGGGCGTCCCCGGCCAGGAGGAGCCCTGGCAGCCGGACACGGGCGGGCTGAACCCCGCCCAGCCGGGTCCCGAGGACGCGGTGGCCCCCAGAGACACCGGAGGCGACGTCTCCGAACAGTGGCCGGGCGAGAACACCGCTCCCTCCCACTCCGACCGGGGCCGGCCTCCCCGAGACCGGACCGAGCCGAACCCGTTCGAGTACGAGGGCCGATGAGCACACCTACCGGAACCGGGCGTCCCACGCCCGGCCCCGGCCAGGGGGCGGCCTGGGTGCGTGAGCACGGCGCGCACCTGATGGACTACGCCGCCTCCCACCTCGAACCCGGCCGGGCGCACGCGGCGGTCGTCTCCGCGCTGGCGGCCGGCCGGGCCGAGGCCGCTCCCGAGGGCGTCACGGCCCGGGGGCGACTGCTGGCCGCACTGCGACGTGACTGCCGCACCTCTCCGGGATACCGGGAGCGGTACGTGCCGGGTTCGGGGCCCGGCATGCCCGACGCCTCGCTGATCGAGCGGGTGTGGACGATCGTCGACCCCCTGGGCACGGAGGCGCTCAGGTTGACGTACCGCCACGCGCTCAGCATGGAGGACCTCTCCCACATGCTGGCGATGCCCGTCAACGAGGTCAGCAGGCTCACCACCCGTACCCAGGATCTGATCGAGACCCTGGTGAGCGGACTGGACGCGCTCACCCACGGGCGGCGTACCTGTCCGGAGCTCGCCCCGCTGGTGGAGAACGTCTTTCCCGACGTCTTTCCCGACGGCCCGCCCGGCGGACGGACGGCGCACTCCTCCGCGGACCCGGCGGAGGCCCAGGCGAGCCTGCTCTCCCACATGATCAGGTGTCCCGTGTGCACGCGGCCGATCAACATCCGCTACACGGCGCCGCAGATGATCGCCTATCCTCCGGTCGCGCCGCTCTCCGCCGAGGAGCGGCAGCGGCTCGTGGACTCGCTGCCTCCCGAGGCAGCCCGCGACGCGGCCTCGGAGGCGGCCCCGCCCGCACGACCGGCCCGTGGCGGGTCTCCCGTCCTGTCCGCCCCGCCTCCGGGTGGGCACTCCCCGGTCCTTCCCGCGCCCCCGGCCGGGGGCCGAACTCCCGCCCCACCCGGACGACGGTCCTCCACGCCACCCGCCTCCCCGCCCGCCTCCCCGGCCGGACGACGGTCCTCCACGCCACCCGCCTCCCCGCCCGCCTCCCCGGCCGGACGACGGTCCTCCACGCCACCCGCCTCCCCGGCCGCGGGCGGCACCACCCCGGCACCGCCCCCGCCCAGGGTCGGCACGCCTCCCTACCCACCGGTGGCGTCGAAACCTCCCACGAAGCCGAAGCCACCTGCCACGACGCCGCCGAGTACGACGTCGGGCGCGGTGTCGCCGGTCACGGCACCGGGAGAGGAGCCCGCGGCGGCTTCCCGCGCTCCCGCCCCCTCCTCGGGCCTGCCTCCGCTGCCCGCCCTGCCGCCCCGCAGGACCCGGCCGGCCCGCCCGCCGTCCGCGCCTCCCGTACCCGGACACGACACCCCCCTCTACGACGCCCTGCTCACCCAGGCGTGGGCTCGCGAGGTCCTCGCCCAGAGCGAGGAGCTCACCGGCACCATCCCCCGGCAGGAGCCGCCGGCTCCCCAACCGGTCGCCAAGGCCGAACCCGTCGTCATCGCCGGGCAGGCGTCCGTCGAGATGCGCGATACCGGGACACGCGAAACCGGAGTACGCGAGGCCAAAACCCGCGAGACCAAAACCCGCGAAACCGGAGTACGCGAAACCGGAGTACGCGAGACCGGAGTGCGCGAGACCGGAACACTCGACGACACCCAGGTTCCCGCGCTGCGCTTCCACACCGAACCCGACGACCGCCCCGACGAGGAGCGGATCGAGATGGGGATCCGCGTGCTGGAGGCGCTCAGCTGGGCGGGTGCCCGGATCAGGAACACGACGATCAAGATCGTCATCATCGTCGTGGCGGGCGCGGCGGGCACCCTGACCGGAATGAACTTTCTCGGTCCCGCGATCGGGCCCGAGGAGCCCGCGAGGTCGCTGCAGGCGTCCACCAGCCAGGCCACCCGTTCTCCGCCTCCCGCCGCCGACGCGCCGACGCGGCAGGACGGGCTCGCCTCCCGGCTTCGGGTCCCACCCGTGGTGACGCTGGACGAGTTCGGCCTGGGAAGCATGGTCCTCACCTCCTCGGGAGAGCCGTTGAAATGGCGGATCTCGGCTCCCGGCCTGGCCGTGACCCCTTCCGGCGGCACGCTGCGGGAGGGGGTCACACAGGTGATCAACCTACGTGCCCACCGGGTCCGCAACTGGTGCGGCGCCCCCGCGTCGGCCACCGCTCCGGTGACCGTTCACGCCCTCGACGACTCGATCAGTACGACGGTGCGCTGGCGGACCTGCTGACCGACCCCATCCCCCACGATCACTTTTCAAGAAAGGACCAGGGAAATGACGGATACCTCTCCCCATATCCATGCATCACCGCCCAATCCGCCGCTCCCGCCCGACCAGTTCCACGAAACGGTCCCGCTCACCGCGGAGCACCTGCTCACCAACCGCCGCCCGGAACCCGCCGGGGGGTGGCGCCGTCTCGTCTGGCAGCTCTCCGGCAAGCGCATCATCCCCGCGGAGTCGGCGGCGGAGGTGGAACGGCGCACGCTGATCGCGCATGCCCAGACCCCCGTCGCGAGCGGGCACCACCGGATCGCGGTCATGAGCCTCAAGGGCGGGGTCGGCAAGACCACGACGACGGTCGCCCTCGGCAACACGCTGGCCTCGCTGCGCGGTGACCGGGTGATCGCGATCGACGCCAACCCCGACCGCGGGACCCTCGGTCTCAAGGTCAAGTCCGAGACGGCCGCGACCATCCGCACCATGCTCGCCGAGGCCCCCCACATCCTGCGCTACGCCGACGCGCGCGCCTTCACCTCCCAGTCACCCGCCCGGCTTGAGGTCCTCGCCTCCGACACCGACCCGGCGGTGAGCGAGGCGTTCAACGCCGAGGACTACCGCACGGTCGCCGGGCTCATCGAGCGCTACTACTCCATCTGCATCACCGACTGCGGGACCGGCCTGCTGCACGGGGCGATGGGCGCGACGCTGGAACTGGCCGACCAGATCGTGCTGGTCAGCCTGGTCGCGGTGGACGGGGCGAGTTCGGCCGCCGCGACGCTGGACTGGCTGACCGCCCACGGCCACGCCGACCTCGTCAGGAACGCCATCGTCGTGCTGAACGCCGTGGAGCCCAAGTCCGACGTGGACCTGGACCTGCTGGAGCGCCACTTCTCCTCGCGCTGCCGCGCGGTGATCCGCATCCCCTACGACCCGCACCTCAAGGAGGGTGCCGAGGTGGACCTGGTCCGCCTCCGACCCACGACCCGGGGCGCGTACCTTCGCCTGGCCGCCGCGGCCGGACAGAGCTTCGGGCAGCGCCCCGACCGGAGCAACTAGTGCGACCGGTCGCCGACGATCCCACGCTGAACTGGGATCTGGGCCCGCCGCCAAGCGCCCGGCGGCGGATGCTCATCGTGGTCGTCTCGATCGTGGGGACGATCCTGCTGGCGGCCGGCGCATGGCAGCTCCTCCGACCCGACTCCGCCACCCCCGTGAACGCCTCCGCGCCGAAGGCCCTCGGAGATACCGTTCTCCTCGCCCCGCCCTCCGCCTACGAGGGTGCGGCCGGTTACCCCGTCGGGTTCCCCCGCACCGAGCTGGGCGCGGCCTCCGCCGCCGCCGCGGCGCTGGAGGCCGCGTGGACCCTGGACGTCGAACAGGCCGAGCAGGCCGCGGTGCTTTACGCGCGGCCCGAGGAGCATGACGCGGCGCGGGCCGGTGCCCGCGAGGCCGTCGCGGGGTGGAGGGAGATCCTCGGCCTGCCCAAGGACGGGGCACTCCCCGACGGCGCCGCCATGAGGACACGGACGATCGGTGTCCAGTGGAAACCCCGCGCCCAGGATCAGGTGCAGGTCTCGGTCCTGGTCCAGGTGACCGCGACCAAGGGCGTCGGCGACACCGATCCAACCTATTCGAGCCCGTACGCCATGAGCCTGCTCATGGTCTGGCAGCCCGGCATGCGCGGTGCGAACCAGGGGGACTGGGTCAACGTCCCCGACCCCCTCGCCACCTCCGTGCCGCCGGTCGCCCTCCCGGGCACCCCGGAATTCACCGCCGCGGGCTGGAAACCCATCTCCGGCCCAGAGCCCACCCCATAGATCGAGGAAGAGCGATCAATGCCCCCACGCAGCTCATCCCGGCGTGTCACCTTACTCTCCGGCCTTCTGCTGGCCGCGGTATCCGCGACGACGAGCGCGGTCATCGCCCAGCCGTGGGCCGCCATGGCGGATCCCGGCCTGAGCTCCGGCTCATCGTCGCAGGAGTTCGCCGGTTCTCCCCCTTCACGCCAGGAACCCCCCTCCGAGGTCGAAGACACCTCCCAGCAGGACGGGACTCCCCCGTCGGGCGACTCCCGCTCGGCCCCCTCGGACGACTCCCGTTCGACATCCGACAGGAACCCGCCCTCGGACGGCGACTCCCGTTCCAGAACGGACAGGAACCCGCCCTCGGGCAGCGGCTCCCGCTCCGGGGACGGGAATCCGCCCGCCGAGACGCGGACCCGTCGCGCCCCCTCGGAGGAGACCTCGTCCCCCGAGACCGACAGCCCCCCGCCCACGTCCCGTAACCGTTCCGGCGAGAGGAACACCGCACCGCGCGTGGAGGAGGACGCTCCCGTCGAGCGGCGCTCCGCCTCCCCCGATGGGACGACGACGCGGGAGGCCACACGGTCCAGGAACGCGGCGCCGACGAGCTCGCCGTCCAGCAGGTCACGTCCCGCCGAGGACCCGCCCGTGAGCACCAGGTCCACCGAGAGCTCACCGAGGAGGTCCGAGCCGACGACCAAGCCGACGACCAGGAGGAACACCAGGTCCACCGACGCCCCCGTGGAGGCCAGGAAGGTCCCCGCGCCGTCCAGGAACACCAGGCCCACCACCGACCCGTCCCCCGAGGCCAAGAAGCCCACCCCGGCGCCGTCGGCGACGTCCACGGCGACCTCCGCCCCCGCCACCCCGGCGCCGTCGCCCAGCGCCACCTCCTCACCCGCGTCGACCGGGACACCGCAGCCGCCGGCGACGACACCGTCCCCCTCCGGTACGACCACCCAGCCCGCGCCGTCCCCCACACCCACCGCGACGGCGACCGCGACCGCTACGGCAACGGCGAAACCCACCGCGACGGCGACGGCGACCAAATCCGCGCCGAGCGGCACCCCCGCCCCCAAGCCCACTCAGAAGCCCACCACTTCGCCCAAGGAAACTCCGAAGCCCTCGGCGAGCCCGACCCCGCCCGTCACCCCGGCCCCCACCGCCACCTCGTCGCGCCCCGGCGCGCCTCGTTGGGCGACCCACGCGCCCCGGCCCGCACCCGCGCGGACCGACGTCCGTGAGCCCTCCCTCCTGCTCGAGCCGGTCCAGAGCACCCGATCCCCGATGGCGGCCCCGTCCCCGGCGCCCTCGATCCGTACCGTCCTGCCTCTGCCCCCGCTCAAGCGCTCCACCTCCGACCTCTGTAAGCCGGAGGACCTCGCCTCGTGCTGGAGCCTCGCGCCCTGGCGTGGCCGTACCGCGGCGTCCCCCGGCGTCCGGCTGATCGCGAACCACGAGCCGGCGGGCGCGCCGCGCTGGGTGTTCGCGCCGCCCGCCTCGCCCACCCAGCCCTCGGGCCCGACCGTGTGGGCGATCCCCAGCCCGACGAGCACCGGCTGCTGGAGCTTCAGTCCCTCCACACTCTGCGCAAGATCCTGGGAGGAGTAATCATGATCACCAGATCCCACGTGCGGGTGGCCGTACTCAGCATGGTGGCCGCGCTGACGGTGAGCACCCTCAGCGCGGCCCAGGGAGAGGTGGTCTCCGCGGCCCCCTGCGCCCCCGCCGCCACCGGCGAGGCCAGCGCCGCGCAAGCCCTCAGCTGGGGCGCACCGTCCTGGTGCGCGGAGTTCGACGACTACCTCGACGAGTCCGACTGGGTCTTCTACGACTCGGCCGGGCACGCCGGCAACGGCCGCCGATCCCCCCAGCAGCTCTACCTCGGAAACGGGGCGCTCTACCTGTACGGTCGCGAGGACGGGACCACGGCCGGCCTGGCCGCCCGTCACGCCCAGGCGTACGGGCGCTGGGAGACCCGTATCCGCCTGTACCCGGGAGCCGGGTCGTACCATCCCGTCGCCCTGCTGTGGCCGAAGGACGGCGGCGGCAACGTGCGGAGTTCCACCGGTGAGGAGATCGACTTCCTGGAGGTCATCAACGATCCCGAGCGGCAGCGGCCGAACTTCTTCCTGCACACCCCTCAGGGGCAGGAGCAGGCCCACGCCAACATCGACATGACCGCCTGGCACACCTACGCCGTGGAGGTCACCCCCAGCAGCGTCGTCGGCTACATCGACGGGCAGGAGTGGTTCCGCTCGGGGAACGCCACCCGTAGTTCGATGTCGGTCTGCCTGCAGCTGGACTGGTTCCCCGGCCAGGGAAGCTCCGGCGAGGCGTGGATGGAAGTGGACTGGCTCCGCATCTACCCGGCCTCGGCGGGAACCGCGGGCTGACCCCGCTCCGCACCGCAGGAGGGTGCGGGACCCGTCACGGGTCCCGCACCCTCCTCGCGTCCGCGGCCTTCCCGCTCACCCGGCCCGCTCACCCGGCCCGCACCACCCCGGCACGGCCCTCTCGGCGCGGGACGTTCGGGGAGCGTCGAACCTCTTCGAGGTGGTGGCCCCTCTGCCCGCCGTTCAGCCCGTGGCCACGGGGAGCCTCGACTCCAGGACCTGGCCGGGCCAGTCGCCGACCTTGAAGCTCTCCGTCCTGGTGAAGCCCTGGCTCTCGTAGTACGCCACCAGCCGGCCGTCGTCACCGGCGTAGCAGTCGACCCGCACCAGCGCGATCCCCAGCCCTGCGGCCTCCGCGCGGGCGCGCTCCAGCAGGGCGGCCCCGACTCCCCTGCCGTGGAACCTCGGATCGACGACCAGCCCCTGGATGTAGAGCTCCGGCTCGGGAGCGGGGGGGACATAGGGCATCGCGGGCCCCACTACCAGGCAGCCCGCGGGCCGGCCGTCGAGCTCGGCGACGCGCATCCCGCCGGATGTCGCCCACGAGGTGACCCGCTCGACACGGGCCGCGTCGACGGAGAACGGCTCACTGCCCCACTGGCCGGTGCGGCCCAGGGAGGTCAGCCACGCCACCGCGCCGTCGAACATCGCCAGAACGGCCGGTGCGTCGCCAAGATGACCGTCACGGATAATCATCGGCGGATCTTAACAGGACACACACCTACATAGGAGGACATGCCAGCCAGGTGCGTCATACCGGGAGTCTTTTCGAGCCACTTCCGGCACCACTTGGCCGATGCCTCTCCCGGTCGCGCCGCAGGTGGGAACCATTGCCCTCCCCGACCGAACAACAACGAGAGCTTGTTCGGGCTTTGCTAGTTAATTAACGACAATCACCTATAAATGACTTAAAAGGATGTCATTAAATACGAAGAGATGATTTTCGGGGGGGTAGCCATATTACGACGTCCGCGGTCAATCCGAGGTCAGGTGACCCTCATAGCGATCATCGCGTTCGCCCTGGTCCTGGGAATGGGCATGTTCGTCACCTTGCAGGTCGTGAAGACCAGGCTTTCGGCGGACCTCTCCGACCTGGCGGCCGACGCGGCCGCCAACACGGCCCTGGACATCGAGAAAGGCCCCGCGGACACCGTCATCTTCCCGCTCAACCGCGTCAACCGCATCCAGGTCGTCGCGAACGACGGCCGGGTGGTCGCCGCCAGCCCGGCCATGAAGGAAAAGCCGCCGCTCACCCAGAAGCGCCCACCTCCCGGCCAGGCGCGCGTGGACGAGACGGTGTGCGCGACCCTACCGCCGAAGGAACGGGCGTGCTACAGCGTCGCGGGCCTCCGGGTCGAAGACTCCGTCTACGGCGACGTGATGATCTACGCGATAATGCCGGAACCCCCGTTGCTCCGCTCCAGCTTCCTCGCGATCACGCTCACGCTCTTCTCCTCGGGGCTTCTCGCGCTGCTCGGCTGGGGCGCCTGGCAACTCGCCGGCCGTACGCTCGCCCCGGTGGAACGGATCCGCGCCGAGATGACCGAGATCACCGCCTCCGACCTCAGCCGCCGGATGCCCGTCCCCGCCTCGGGGAACGAGATGGCGCAGCTCACCCAGACCATCAACGCGACCCTCGAAAGGTTGGAGCGGGCCGTGGAGAACCAGCGTCGCTTCGCCTCCGACGCCTCCCATGAGCTGCGCACCCCCCTGACCGGGTTACGTACCAAGCTCGAACTGGCGATCTCCGACCCCGAGGCGGAGGACCCGCTCACGACGATGCGCTCGGTGCTGGCCGACGCGGACCGGCTCCAGGCCGTCATCGAGGACCTGCTGCTGCTCGCCTGTCTGGACTCCGGCGTGCGGGTCGCACCGGAGGTGATCGACCTCGCCGACCTGGTCACCTCGGAGGTGAGGCGCCGGCCGACCCGGCACGAGGTGCTGTTGAAGCTCGACCCCGGCGTCACGGTGCGAGGCAGCAGGGTCCAGCTGGTACGACTGCTCACCAACCTGCTGGCCAACGCCGACCGGCACGCGGTGAAGGAGGTGCAGGTCCGGGTCGGGAGCCGGCTGGGCGAGGCCGTGCTGGAGGTCATCGACGACGGGCTCGGCATCCCCGAGACAGAGCGGGAGCGGGTCTTCCAGCGGTTCACCCGCCTGGACTCGGCGCGCAGCCGCGACGCCGGGGGAACCGGCCTGGGCCTGTCCATCGCCAGGGACATCGCCGTGGCACACCGCGGCAGGCTCTACGCCGCCGACAACACCACCGGCCGCGGCGCCCGGCTCGTCCTCCGCCTGCCGCTGTCGACCGCGCCCGACTCCTGAGCCTGCCTCACGGTGGGGGACGGGGCTTCACGGCAGGCACCCCACAGTGAAAAGGGCTTCGCGGACGGCGATTCTCGATGAAGGGAACGGGCTTCGCAGGTGGCGCCCCCTCGGCGAGGGGAACAGCTTCGCAAGAGACGGTCCTTGGTGACGCGGCGGCCATCGGCGGGGGTGGCCCGTACCTCACCCATGTAAGAATCGGGTCATGCACAGGATCGTCATGCTCGCCATGGACGGCGTGATCCCCTTCGAGCTGGGCATCCCGCCGCGGATCTTCGGCGTCGCCAGGGACGCGGACGGCAAACCGCTCTACGAGGTGCTCACCTGCACCGTCGACGGCGCCCCCGTACGCACCGACGCCGACTTCGCGATCGCGGTGGACCACGGAGCCGAGGCCCTGGAGGACGCGGACACCGTGGTGATCCCGGCCACCCACGCCCTCGGAGCGATCTCCGCCGAGGGACGGCTCCCCGTCCCCGTGGCCGACGCGATCGCGCGCATCCGGCCGGGCACCCGCCTGGTCTCGATCTGCACCGCCGCCTACGTGCTCGCGGCGGCCGGACTGCTCGACGGCCGTCCCGCGACCACCCACTGGAGCAGCACCGACCACTTCCAGAAGCTGTTTCCCAAGGTCAAGGTCAACCCGGATGTGCTGTTCGTGGACGACGGGGACGTGCTCACCTCGGCAGGGGTGGCCGCGGGGATCGACCTCTGCCTGCACATCGTCCGGCGCGACCACGGCACCGAGGTGGCGAACCGCGTGGCCAGGCGGTGCGTCGTCCCGCCGTGGCGCGACGGCGGTCAGGCACAGTTCATCGAGCGCCCGATTCCCTCCCCGACCGCGGCGACGACCGCCCCGACCAGGGCCTGGGCGCTGGAGCGGCTGCACGAACCGCTCTCCCTCGGCGAGCTGGCCGCCCATGCCCGGATGAGCCGCCGTACCTTCACCCGGCGCTTCCGCGACGAGATGGGGCTCAGCCCCGGGCAGTGGCTCATCCTGCAGCGGGTCGAGCTGGCCCGGCGGCTCCTGGAGACCAGCGACCTGCCGGTGGACGGTGTCGCCCTGCGGTCGGGGTTCGGCACCGCCGCCTCGCTCCGCCAGCACCTGCAGGCGGCCATCGGCGTCTCGCCGATGGCCTACCGCCGCACCTTCCGGCCGGTGAACGTGAACGCCTGACCTCGCCGGGACCCCCGGGAGCGCTCAGCGACCGGATGGGAAGCCACTGTCGAGGCCCGGGCGGCGGGAAGCCGTCGAGAGGTTTTCACCGTCCTGCCGGCGAGAAGCCGAGGAGGGCTCTCACCACAGGACGGCGGGGAAACCCGGAGGAAGACCCTCACTCGCCGCGCGACCACTCCTCCTGCAGGCGGTCGGCCGCCTTCTTCGCGGTGATCCGGCCATGGGCGACGTCAAGGATGACGTCACCCTCCACCCGCTCCAGGAAGGACTCGTCGGGGACGTTCAGGGAGCCGCCGTCCTTGACGAGCTCCTGGATCGCGGCGTAACCCTCCTTGCCCTCCGAGTCGGCGAAGACGGAGGAGTCGATCCGGAAGTCCTCGCGCGCGGGGACGAGCGCCAGGTCTCCGACCCAGTTGGAGACCCCCTCGCCCACCGTCAGGAACTCGATCAGCGTGGCCGCCTCGGCCACGTGCTTGGAGCTCTTGGGGATGGCGAGCCCCACCTCGGCCGTACTGCGGACGGCGGGCTTGGAGCCCTGCAGGACGGTCGGGAAAGGTCCGGCGCCGATCTTCTTGACGGAGATCTTCGCGGTCTTGCGGTAGGACGCGGACAGCATCGGGCTCCGGCCCGAGCCGTCCACCAGGAACAGGGCCTTGCCTGAGCGGAAAAGCTCGGCAGGGCGGTCGCCCTTGAGTGCGAGCCCCGACTTCGCCAGCACGCCCCTGTCGAACAGCGACCTGTAGGCGGTCAGGGCCGAGACGACCTCGGGGCCGTTCCACGGCTTGCCGCCGGTCAGCAGCTCGTCGGAGAGGGTGGGGTGGCTCTGGCCCGCGATGGTGAACAGGAGTTCCTCCTGCCGACGTGGCTCGCCGGAGAAGACGATCGGCCGGAGGTCGGGGATCTCCTTCTTGACCCGCCTCACGACGCTCTCCAGATCGGCGGCCGTCTTCGGGAAGGAGAGTCCGAGCTCGGACAGGAGACCGGCGTTGTAGTACATGACCGCGCCGCCGTTGGAACCCATCGGGACGGAGTAGAGCGTGCCGCCCTTGGCGGCCTTCTCCGTCTGCTTCACCGCGTTCTCCCCGAGCTCGTCGACCCAGCCGCCGGAGACCTTGTCCTTCCAGTCGTCGACCGGGCGGAGCCGGTTCGCGACCGAGCGGGTCATCGTCGGGATCGGGAGGCCGACGACGTCGAGTTTCTCGTCGCCGGCGAGCGCCTTGGGGAGCCGCTTGCGGTAGTCGGCCTCGGCGAAGGTGCGCAGCTCGACCTTGATGCCGGGGTTCGCCCGTTCGAACGCGGCGACCGCCCTCTTCAGCGCGGCCTCGGGCGGGGTGAAGGTCCAGTACTTCAGCGTGACGGGTCCCGCCGGCTTCTCGGGCTTCTTGGTCTCCTCACCGGCCTTGGGGACGGCCTGCTTCACCGGCCGGCCGTCGGCCGGCTCGCCCGCGCTGCAGGCGGTCAGTCCGAGGGCGAGGGCGGCGGTGGTCACGGCGAACGCACGAGCTGTACCACGCATGGCATACCTCCAGCAGAATCACGGTGCGGGTGACGGTGTTCAGCCCGGCGAGGTCGATCACGGTCATTCCGGTCGATCACGAAAAAAGATCTTATGGGGTCCTCTGCCGCGACAGGGGTTCGTCAAACTACCCGGCGGAGCCGCGGCTCTCGGCCCGAGGTGGTGCCCGGCGGCCCGGCGGTGTTCTCCAACTCCTGTCCTCGGCCTTGACCTTGAGGAAAAGATCCACCACCCCTTTATCGATCATGAAACTCGTGTCGGCGCGAACGGACGACGTGGGAGCGCGGTGCGGAAGGACGGCATGACAGGACGGCGCGATGCCGTCTTCACGACCGGCTTGTGCAGGTATGTGATCTCTCGTCCATGTTTGCCCGTCTTTCTCGCATGACCAGGACAAAACACCGTGTTTTAGATACATTGCGCGAGCATGTCGAGACTTCACGCTGTTCGGCTCGACGCTGTTCGGCTCGACACTGTTCAGGGATAAAAGGAGATCAATGAAAGCCCGGATCACGGGCGTCGCGACGTATCTGCCGGAGCGGACCGTGTCCAGCGCGGACGTCGAACGGCGGATCGAGGGTTACACGCCCCACAGGGGCGTCGTCGAACGGCTGACCGGAATCCGGCGCCGCCACGTGGCCAGGGACGACCAGCAGGCGTCGGACCTGGCCGCGGAGGCGGCCCGCGAACTCGACCACTCCGACGTCGACCTGCTCGTCTTCGCGTCGGCCTCGCAGGACATGATCGAACCCGCCACCGCGCACATCGTGGCGGCCAAACTGGGACTCTCATGCCCGGTGTTCGACGTCAAGAACGCCTGCAACAGCATGCTCAACGGGATCCAGATCGCCGAGGCGCTCATCCTGACCGGGGCACACCGCAAGGTGCTGGTCTGCTCGGGCGAGATCCCGTCGCGGGCGATCCGGTGGCGGGTCAGGGACCGCGCGCAGTTCGTCGACTCCTTCGCCGGCTACACGCTGTCGGACACCGGGGCCGCGGTCACGGTCGCCGCCGACTTGGAACGTGGCATTTTCTACCGCGACTTCGCGGCCGACTCCACGTCCTGGGCGATCGGCACCCTGCCCGGAGGCGGTTCCGCGCACCCCCGCGACCTCGAGTACTCCTACTTCCGTGGCGACGGGCGCAGGCTCAAGGACGCCTTCGAGGCGATCGGCCCGGACATCTTCCTCAACGCCCTCAAGCGCACCGGCCTGACCTGGGACGACTTCGCCGTCGTCGCGGTGCACCAGGTGGCGCTGCCCTACCTGCGCTTCCTGGCCGAGGTGCTCGACATCCCAGGGGACAGGCTCGTGGTCAGCCTGCCCGAGCACGGCAACTGCGCCTCGACGACGCTGCCGCTCCAGCTCACCCTGGGCGACTGGCGACCCGGCGACCGGGTGGCGCTGCTCGGGCTGGGCGGCGGGATCAGTACCGGTGTGATGCTGGCGGAGATGTGATGGACCTCTGGGTGATCGTTCCCGCCTACAACGAGGCCCCCGGCATCGAGGCGACGCTGCGGGCTCTGGCCGAGCAGGACGACCGGGACTTCACGCTGCTCGTGGTGGACAACGCGAGCACCGACGGCACCGCCGAGGTCGTACGGCGGCACGGTGTTCAGGTGGTCGTCGAGACTCGGAAGGGCACGGGCGCCGCCTCCGACACCGGCATGCGCCACGCCATCGCGCACGGGGCGACCCACCTGGCCAGGACCGACGCGGACTGCCTGCCCCGCCCCGACTGGGTGCGCAACATCCGGCGGGCCTTCGACGACGGGCTGGAGATGGTCGGCGGGCAGCTGAGGCCCAGGACCGACGAGTTCCGGCTGAAGTTCTGGGAGCGTCACCTCATCCCGTTCGTGGTGGAGGTGGCGGCGACCTTCGGCCGCTTCCGGCCCGGCAACAGGGACCCGCGCTACCTGGGCCCGTACGTGATGATGCCCGGCGCCACCCTCGCCATCACCGCGGACCTCTACGAGCGCGCGGGCGGCTTCCCCAGGACCGCGATCGAGGAGGTCCACGAGGACCGTGCCCTGGTCAACCAGGTGCGCGCCCTCACCCCCGCGTACGCCTCGCGCCGTGACGTGGTGGTCTTCGGCTCCGTACGCAGGCTGCGGGCGTACGGCCTCGCGGGCACCCTCGCCTGGTACGCCGACCACCACTACCGGCCGGAAGTGATCGACGTCCGGTGAACCACGAGACCCGCCTCTACCTGGCCGCCCACCCCTTCGCCTACCCGCTCATGCGGCTGCTGGCCCGGCTCGGGCCCGTGGTGCGCGTCCCCGGGCTGGGAGTGGTGGTCAACGACGCCGCCGTCGCGCGGGCCGTGCTGATGGACGAGCGGTTCCGCAAGGACGGGCCGGGGTCGCCCGGCGACCTGTGGACGCCCGTGCTCGGCCCCTCCGTACTGCTCAACATGGAGGGCCCCGGCCACCTCGCGCTCCGCAGGAAACTGATGCCGCTGTTCACCACCGGGTACGTGTCCTCGCTGGTGGAGGACGTGCTCCGTGGACCGCTCGACGATCTCTCCGCCCGCCTGGGGAAGGGCGAGACGGTCGACCTGGTGGACGCCATGCGGCTGATGGCCGGGGCGGTGATCTGCCGGGTGATCGGGCTGGGCGAGGTCTCCGAGGCGCGGGCGAGGGAACTTTTCGCGGACGGGGAGCGGGTCGTCTCGATGGTCTCGCTGCGCTCGCGGCGGTTGTCCGACCGGCAGGTGGCCGTCGCCAGGCGGGTGCTGGACCGGATCGGGGACATCGCGCAGACCGCCTACGAGGCCGGGGACGAGTCCACGGTGATGGGCCGGATGCGGGCGCAGGGACTGTCCGTGGCCGAGGCGCGGGGCGCGGCGGGGGCGTTCTTCCTGACCGGTACCGAGACCGTCGCCACGTTCGTCCCCCGGCTCGTCGCCCTCCTGCACGACCACGGCACCCAGGTCGGCGACCTGGACAGGGTCATCGAGGAGGCGATGCGGGTCACCACGCCGACCCCGCTGATGCTGCGCTCGGTGGCCGCCGCCGCGCACGTCGGCGGCACGGCGGTACGCCCCGGCGACCGGGTCCTGATCGTCACCCACAACTGCGCCAGGGCGTACGGCCCGTTCGACCCCTCCCGCACCCACCCGCCCGAGCTGCGCAGGCTCTGGTTCGGCGCGGGCCCGCATTTCTGCATCGGCTACCCGCTCGCCCTCGCGGAGATCCGGGCGGTGGCCTCCGTCCTGCTCTCCCACCGGGTGCGCGTCGTGCGGCGACGGGCGGCCAGACGGGTCCTCATTCCCACGTACGAGCATCTGTGGATCGGCCGGGCGGGAGCCTAGTGAACGACATCGTCAGCGGGATCATGACAATCGCCGAGCGGGAGCCGGGGCGCACCGCGATCGTCGACGGGCGGGGCCGGGAGATCACCTACGGCGAGCTGGCCCGTCGGGTGTCCGCGGTCCGCGACGCGATGGGCGGAGGCCGGCCGGGGAACGACGCTCGGCCGGAAGACCGGGCGCGGCCGGGAGACCGGGCGCGGCCGGGAGACCGGGCGCGGCCGGGAGACCGGACACGGCCGGAAGACCGGACACGGCCGGAAGACCGGACACGGCCGGAAGACCGGACACGGCCGGAAGACCGGACACGGCCGGAAGACCGGGAACGACCGGGAGACCGGGCGCGGGCGGAGAGCGGGACACAACCGGAAGACCCGGTGCGAGTAGAAGACCGGGTCCGGCCCGAGGACGGGATGCGGCCGGGGGACGGTGTGCTGTTCGCGGTGCGGCCGGGGGTGGACGCGGTGGCGCTGGCGCTGGGGGCGGTGGCGGCGGGCGGGACGCTCGTCCTCGCGGACCCCGGTCTGGCCCCCGACGTGCTCGCGGCCCGCATGGCCGCGACCCGGCCCGCATGGGTGATCAGCGAGTCCCTCCTCTACACCCTGAGCGGCCCGCTCAGGCGCCTCGCCCGCCGCCGGGGGCTGCTGCTGCCCGACCTCGCGGACCCGCTTCCCGGCCACCCCGTCCGTCACCTGTACACGGGGCCGTGGCTGCCAGGAGTGCCCCGCGGAGCGCTGCGGCTCTCCCGCGTCCTGCGACGATCGTCCGCCGTTCCCGGCCGGGAGGTGTACGGGGCGGATCCGGACCAATCGGCGGCGGTGATCTTCACCTCGGGGACCACCGCGCGTCCGCGAGGGGTGGTGCACACCCGGGGGTCGCTCGCGGCCGGGCTGGAGATGTTCAGGAGCGCGTTCCCGCTGGGTCCCGGTGACGTCGTGCACACCGACCAGCTGATGCTCGGACTCCCCGCCCTGCTGGCCGGGGCGACCTGGTCCCTGCCCGGGGGCGGTGACCTCGCCGCGGAACTGGCCGCGCGGCGGGCCACCCACACCTTCGCCGTGCCGGTGCACCTGGATCGACTGCTGCGCGAGACCCCCAGGCTCCCCGGGACCCTCCGCTACCTCCTGCTCGGCGCCGCTCCTGCCCCGCCGGGCGTGCTCCGACGCGCGATCGAGGCCGGGCCCGAGGTCCTCTCGGTATACGCGATGACCGAGGCGCTCCCCATCGCGATCGCGTCCGCCCGCGAGAAGCTGGCCCAGGCCGAGGGGGATCTGCTCGGGGAGCCCCTGCCCGGCGTCGGGGTCCGGGTCGCCGAGGACGGCGAGTTGTTCGTCTCCGGCCCCCACCTCGCGTGGCGCTATCTCGGCGAGGAGCCGCTGCGGGAGGTCGCGACCGGCGACCTCGTCAGGCTCGAAGGGGACCGGCTGGTGCTGCTCGGCCGGAAGAAGGACATGATCCTTCGCGACGGGGTCAACATCTACCCGGGCCTGTACGAGTCCGGCATCGCGGCGCTGCCCGGGGTCGCCGAGGCCGCGATCGTCGGGCTCTCCGACCCCGAGACCGGGGACGAGGAGGTCGTGCTGGCCGTCGTTCCCTCGGAGGGCTACGACGAGGGCCTGTTGCGCAAGGCGCTTCCCGAGATCGTGGACGCCGCGGCCCTGCCCGACCGTATCGAGCCGCTCGACGCCTTCCCCCGCTCGGGACGGGCCGACAAGCTCGACCGGGCCGCCCTGCGAGACCTGGTCGCCCGCCGTGCCTGAACGACCCGCCGCAGCTGAGCGACCCGCCATACCTGAGCACCTCGCCGCAGCTGAGCGCCCCATCGGGCCCGGCGGGCGGCCGAGGGTCGCGGTGACGGGCGCCTCCGGATTCGTGGGAGGCGCGGTCTGCCGGGCGGCCGTGGTGCGGGGCTGGACGGTGCGGGCCTTCGGCAGGCGACCCGCTGTGGACGCCGGGCACCTCGGCGGCGCTCCGTACACGTCGTGGGACCTCCTCACCCCCCGGCCCGCGACACCCCCGAGCGAGGTGGACGTGGTGATCCACTGCGCCGGGAGCGTCACGGACTGGGGACCGCCACGTGACATCTGGGCCGTCAACGTGGACGGCACCCGCAACGCCGCCGCGGCCTTCCCCGGCGCCAGGTTCGTGCACGTCAGCACGGCGAGCGTCTACGATCCGTTCCGGCCGACCGTGATGGCCACCGAGGACACCGCCCCGGCCGGGCGGTACGCCAACGCGTACGGCGCCTCGAAGGCCGCCGCGGAGAGGTGCCTGGAACGGGCGGTCATCCTGCGACCGCACGCGATCTACGGCAGGGGGGACACCACGCTGCTTCCCCGGGTCCTCGGCGCGGTCAGGGGCCGCAGGCTGCTCGCGGTGGGCGACGGGCGCCAGCGGATCAGCCTGACCTCGGTGGACAACCTGGTCCAGGCCTGCCTGCTCGCCGCAGAAGGTCCGGTCGACCACGGCGTCTTCAACGTGACCGACGCCGAACCCGTCGTGCTCGACGACGCCCTGCGCGCGATCCTCGCAGAGCGCGGCATCGACGCCGAACCGTACTATCTGCCGCTCGCGCTGGCGGATCCCCTCGCCGCCGTCGCCGAGACCGTGTCACGGCTGCTCCGGCGCCCGCGCCCGCCCCGGCTCACGCGCTACGCCGCGGGCCACCTGGCCGTCGAGCGGACCCTCGACATAACCGCCGCGCGCACCCGGCTCGGCTATCACCCCTCGGAGACGTCCTTCGAGGGGTCCGCGGACTGGTGACGGTGGTCTTCGAGCGCCGCGGCCGCGAACCTGGAACGGACGCGCTTGCCCTTGATGACGAAGGCGGTCCCCGCCACGAGCAGGCCCAGTGTGAAGAGCACGCGCAGGCCGTCCCTCAGGAAGGTGGTCAGCGCGTCGAATATCGCGGCCACGGCGGAGTACGACATGCCGCCGGTGGCGGAAGCGGGCAGGTAGACGTTGCGGATCACGGACAGGACGACGGCCAGCGCGAGCATGCTCGTGGCCAGGCCGAGCCCGGCGCCGATCAGAGCGACGTACCGGTCATGGGGCAAAAACACTCCCGTGACGATCAGTACCGGTGACAGACCGATCAGAACCCATTTCAGCGAGATCAGCCTGTCGTAGAAATTGTCGATCACGAAAACGGCGGAGGTGGGCAGCAGCAGGGTGACGGGGTGCGTACTGGGCAGGCGCGAGGCGTCTCCCACACCGACGATCTCCAACCTCCGCTTGACCAGCTCGTACACCGGGGCGAGGTCGTAGCCGACGCCGCCGTCCGCCACGCTGGGATTCGGGGCGTGGCCCAGGATCGCGAAGAGCCTGCGGTGCGTCTGCCGGTTGATCTCCACCCAGGCGACGGCGAAGTCGTTGTCGACGCCGGACCTCACCGTCTCGCGGACGACCTCCCCGCCGACCGAGACGCCCAGCGCGCGCAGCCGCACGATGACCTCGTCGGTGACACGGTCCGTGACGGCGTTCCTGACATCCGGGTGAGCGGCCAGCGGGGCGACGTTCTTGATGTAGCGGTCGGGATCGGCGATCTCGTTCGCCGCCCAGTAGGCGGTGAGGGCGAAGGGGGCGAGGAGGCATCCGAGCACGATCAAAATCGAGCCGATCACCGTACGTACGGACTTCCCTGACCGCATTACCTGGAAATCCCCGCTTTTGCCAGGCAAAACCAGTTAGGGCATCTTTTTGACGTGAACTTGGAGATCAATGTCATCCAGACGGCGAAATCTGGTTTACAAACCTTGACCCGTCGCCCTCAGCGCGTCGAACAACCACATAGCCGATTCAACCGAAAACCGTTACTAACCTGCGACGTATTGGTCTGACGGACGGGAGATGTCACGGCTATGGCAGGCAATACGGGGCGAACGGGCGTCGGATCGAGCCTGGCACTGACACTGGGCTCAGCCGTTCTGTGGGGTCTGGCCCACGTCTGGGTGGGCCGCCGCCTGACCGGTGCCATCTTGATGGGCATCGAGTTGATCCTCGCCGCAGCCGCCGCGACCGCCGTGCTGACCGCCGGCCCCTCCCTGCTCTCCCTCGCCGTACAACCCTCCTGGCTCTGGGTCTTCGCCTTCACCGCGATGCTGGTCGCCGGCGTGACGGTCACCGTGACCATCCGCTCCCACCTGCTGGTGCGACCAAAGGCGGCGTCACCTGCGGCCCGGTACCTCTCCGCCGCGGGCGTCGGCGTGATATGCGCGCTGGTGGTCGCTCCGATGATCTACGCGGCCAAACTGGCCTACATCTCGCACGGCGTCGTGACCTCGGTGTTCGCGGAAAGCGTCGCGCCGATCCCGGTGGACCCGTGGAAGGACGTGGACCGGCTCAACATCCTGCTCGTCGGCGCGGACGCGGCGGCCAACCGGATCGGCGTACGCACCGACAGCATGACCGTGGCCAGCATCGACCCCAGGACCGGAGACACGGTACTGTTCGGCCTGCCCAGGAACCTGGAGAACGTCCCGATGCCGCCGGGCCCGGCCCGCGAGCGCTTTCCCTACGGTTTCCAGGGCGAACCGCCGTACACACCGGGCATGCTCAACGAGATCTACCAGTACGCCGAGGACTATCCCGAGATGGTTCCCCGGCAGAGCAAGCGGCACCGCGGCCCGACGCTTCTGAAAAGAACGATCGGCGGCATCCTCGGCCTCGACATTCCCTATTACGCGATGGTCGACATGAGGGGCTTCGTGGAAATCGTCAACGCGATGGGCGGTGTACGCGTCCGCATCAAGGATCCCATCGTGTACGGCAGGCAGAACGAGGGCCTGATCGAGGCGGGAAAGCGGAAACTCTCGGGCGAGGAGGCGCTCTGGTACGGCAGATCCCGCACCTACAGTGACGACTACGTGCGGATGGGCCGCCAGAAGTGCCTGCTGAACGCCGTCGCCAAACAGGCCGACCCGGTGACGGTCTTCAGGAGCTTCGAGAAACTGGCCGCCGCCGCCGTCGACACCATCTCCACCGACATACCTCGGCAGTTGCTGCCCGACCTGGTCGAACTGGCGGAGAAGGTGAAGAACTCCAGGATCAGGAGTCTCCAGTTCGTCCCCCCGCTCATCTACTCGGGTGCGCCCGACTACCACCTCATCAGGCACGAGGTCATCGCCACCCTGGCTGCGCCACCCGCCCCGCCCCGCTCCGTATCCGCCGCACAGGCCGGAGACCAGGGGAAGGCGGGCGAGCACGCCGAGACGAAGGCCGTCGTCCTCGATTCCGCCTGCCACTGACGAACCGGCCGAGGCCGGAGAACTCGTTGGGCCCGAACGCCCCGACGGAGCAGAGAACCGGCCGAGCAACGAACCGGCGAACCAACTGACCGCGGACCGAGGGCCAGCGGGCCGGGGCCGGAGGCCGGGGGGCCAGCGGACCGGGGGCCGGAGACCAGAGGCCGGAGACCGGAGACCGGGGCCAGGGGCCAGGGGGTCAACGAGCCAGTACACCGACGACCTCACGGATGACAGGCCCAGCGCCGTGTCCGGCGCGTTGAGAGCGCCCACGAGGGTCGGAATGCTGTTATGGAGTGATTACTTAGCGTGACAACGGAGGTTAGAGGATGAAACACCACCTTGCGAGCGTGAGCCTGCTCGCCGCGATCGCCGCACCCGCTGTCGGATGGCCACTCGCCTGGGCCGATCCGGTCCCCTCGGTCTCCATCTCCCTCGACGACGGGGCGAGGGAGACCACGCCCGGCGCGGAGAACACCTACACGCTCCGTCTCAGCAACCAGGGAGGCGACCGGTTGAAGCGCGTCCTCCTGGTGCAGTCCCTGCCGCCGTCGATGACCTTCGTGAAGGCCGACGCCGGAGGCCGTGTGGAGCAGGGCAAGGTGGCGTGGACGGTGAACGTCCCGCCCGAGAAGGACACGGTCGTCCACGTGAGCGCCCGGGTGGGCGCGGTGGCCGGCGCGACGGTGCAGAACCTGGCGACGACGGCCTGCGCTCGCAGGGGCGCCACCGGCCCCGTACTGGCCTGTGCCACGGACATCAACACCGTGACCCCACCGGAGGAGACGGCCGCCTGGGTCCTGCCCGTCTCGCTGGCCTCCGCCGCCGCCGCGGGGCTGGCCACCGCCGTGTTCCTGTTCCGCCGCGGTCGCCGGGTCCGACCGGTCTGATCCGGCGCCACGAGCGCCCGGCCAAGGTCCGCGCCGACCTCTACGCCGACCGGCCCGTACCCGGCTAGGTTCTCCCTGGCCGGGTACGCAGCCGCAGGGCCAACCCGAGGCCGGAGAGCAGGAGTCCCACCAGGGCCGGCCCGAGCGGCAGACCCGTGAACGGCAACGAGGGGCCGGCCGACACCTCGCGAGGCCCACCGGCGAGACAGGGGACCGAGAAGGACCGCCCCCGGCCCGGCATACACGACGGGTCGGAGACCGGCTCCGGCACCCGCGCGGGCGCCGGTTCCGGTTCCCGGCCGGGAACCGGAACCGGCGCGGACACAGAACCGGGAACGGAGTCCGACTCGGGAACCGGCACCGATGCGGAATCCGCCCCGGGAACCGACGCCGACGCGGAGTCCGACTCGGGAACCGGCACCGGCGCGGAATCCGCCCCGGAAAGCGGCACCGGCCCGGAGTCCGACTCGGGCGCGGGTACCGAGCCGGGAGCCGGCACCGGCGCCGAGCCCACCTCGCGATCCTCGGGCCCGAGCGTCCCGGTGCCCGTCGTCCTCCGTACGGCGACCCGCTGCGCGCAGCCGAGGCCCGTACCGGGGACGGGTGCGGCACGCCTCGCGGACCACGGCACCGGGTCCGGGCAGTTCGTCCCACCCCCGAGGGCCTGGACGGCGCTGTCCAGCACCCCGTCCCCGGTGGCGGGAGTACCGACGGTCACGCTGTAGGTGACCGTGACCGTCTCGCCCACCCGGATGTCCCCGGCCCAGTTCAGCTTCGGCGCGCCGTACGAGACGGTGCCGCTCGTGGCCCGCGCGTCGCCGTTGTAGACCGCGTCGTCGAGGATCCTGGAGAGCTCCCCGGTGAGTGTGGCACCGGGATAGGTGGCGTTGCCGACGTTGCCGACGGTGATCGTGTAGGCGACCGTCTGGCCGGGGTCGGCGGCCTCGCTGCCGGCGGTCATGAGGACGTACAGCAGCGGCAGGCCGATCCCGCCGAGGTTTCCGCAGGCGCGATCGGCCGACCCGGCCTCGCAGTTGGAGCCCTCGGGCCCGACCAGTTCGCCGGAGAGACGCAGGTCCCCCGCCGGGGGGTCGTTCACCGTGACCCCGTAGGTGACCGTCACCGTCTGCCCGGCGGCCACGTCACCGGTCCAGGCCACCCTGGGTTCGGCGAAGGAGACCGTGCCCGACGTGGCCGACTGGTCGTGGTCGAAGCTCGCGTCGTCGAGCAGCCCCGACAGGTCGTCGGTGAAGGTGAGGCCCGGGTGGGCGATGTCACCGGTGTTGTGCACCTCGACGGTGTAGGTGACCTTCTGGCCGGGTTTCGCGAGGACGGGCGAGGCCGTCTTGGTGATCCTGACCTCCGGCTCTCCCGCCCCCGCCGTACGACTCTCGCCGCCAAAGGCCCCCCGCGCGTCCCGCCTTCCCGCAACGGACGCGGAAGCCCGCCTCCCCACCACGGACGCGGGAGCCCGCCTTCCCGCAACGAACACGGGAGTTCGCCTTCCGGTCACGGACGCGGAAGCCCGCCTCCCCGCCGCGAACACGGAGGCCCGCCTTCCCGCAACGGACGCGGGCGAGGACACCTCGCGCTCCTTCCCCGCGGATACGGACGAGGGTTCCCTCTTCTTCGCGACCCGCTCAGCCGAGGACCTCCCGTCCATCGTCGTCCGGGGAGTCAGGGTCTCCGCTCGGACGGACGGCGAGGACACCTCCGCCACACCGGTCCGGGATGCGGCGAGAGTGAGCGACGGCGTCACGAGCACCGCGAGCGCGACACTCCACGCGGCGAATCCACCGATCCCTCGCGGGGAAAACCTCCCGCGGGGAAACCACCGCTCGAAGAACCGCCGTTCAGGAACCCGCCGTTCGGAAACGCGACGCGACCAGGTACCGGTACGTGCCACCAGAGCCCCTTGCTGATCCTTGTCCACGATCTCACCGGGGGGTCAAGATCAACCAACTCGGGATGGGATACCCGGACTGGCCGGATCTCATCGGCGCCGATGGCAAACATCCGCCCCGCCGATCCCCAAGCCGGTTGTCGAGTCCGTACAGGAGACCGCGAAGCGGTAACAGCGGATCTTTGGCACCGGTCATGACATGGCAGACGTTTTTCCTCGCACCTTTCGCCGATATTTGTCATGAGAGATCACCTTTATTGATATTTGCGACGCGAGCACGCCTTCCCTCTTCCCCGCGATACGCGTCACGCGCCCCCGCCCGTCGTGGCATGATGGGCCCTCCGAGGTCTTGAAATGATTTTCATAATCAGATTGGATCGTTGTTGTGAGGGTGGCATTCGTCGGCAAGGGCGGCAGCGGCAAGACGACCCTGTCGGCGCTGTTCGCGAGATACGTGGCGAGCCGGGGCGGTCCCGTGGTGGCCGTCGACGCCGACATCAACCAGCACCTGGGCATGGCACTGGGGCTGGCCGAGGGTGCGCTGCCCAGGCCGATGGGCTCGCACCTGACCGAGATCAAGGAATACCTGCGGGGCGACAACCCCCGCATCTCCTCGGCCGCCGCGATGGTCAAGACCACCCCGCCGGGCTCAGGCTCGCGGCTGCTCCGCCTCGACGAGGACGACCCGATCCACACCGGATTCTCCGTCGCCACGCCGGAGGGGTCCCGGCTGATGGTCACCGGGCCGTTCAGCGAGGACGACCTGGGGGTGGCGTGTTACCACTCCAAGGTCGGCGCCGTGGAGCTCTACCTCAACCACCTGCTCGACGGTGCGGGCGAGTACGTCGTGGTCGACATGACGGCCGGGGCCGACTCCTTCGCCTCGGGGCTTTTCACCCGTTTCGACATGACCTTCCTGGTGGCCGAGCCAACCCGTCAGGGCGTGAGCGTCTACCGGCAGTACCGCGACTACGCCGCCGACTACGGCGTGCCGATCGCGGTGGTGGGCAACAAGATCCACGGCCCCGGGGACGTGGCGTTCCTGCGCGATCAGGTCGGCGACGACCTGCTGGTCTGCCTGGAGCACTCCTCGGCGATCCGCGCGATGGAGCAGGGTCACCCCTTCACTCTCCAAGACCTCGAACCGGCCAACTCCCAAGCCCTGGGCACGCTTCTCGACCGTCTCGACAGCCAGGAGAAAGACTGGTTCCGCTTCGGACGCCAGGCGGTGCAGTTCCACCTCCGCAACGCGAAGGCCTGGGCGAACAGGGCGACGGGCGAGGACCTGGCGGCCCAGATCGACCCCGGCTTCGTCTTCGGGCCCACACGAGTGTCGCTCTCCCGCTAGGTGGAGCGATCGGTAGGCCCGACCTAGTGTCTGATGAATCCCCTTCTGTGAGGAGAACGCAGCATGTCGCTGACCGTTTCGAACGATCTTCTCGACCAGGCCAAGGCCGGTGAGGTGGACGACGCGGCATTCGTCACCTGTGTCAGAGACTCCCTTCCTTACGCCTGGTCGCTCATCAGCGGCCTGGTCAAGGAGCGCGAGGACACCGGTGCCGAGTTCGCCGACAACACGGTGCCCCCGCCGGACGAGGCCGCTCGTGGCCAACTCCTGCGCGCTCTCGCCAGCGACGCCATGCGCGGCGCCCTGGAGCGCCACTTCGGGGTGAGACTCGCCTTCCAGAACTGCCACCGGGTCGCCGTCTTCGACCCGACCGCCACCGGCGCCCACGCGGAGTTCGTCACCGCCAGGTCGCAGATCCTCAACCAGTCGCCCGAGCTCGTCGACTGCTGACGTCCCCGTTCCGAAGCGGACCGCCTTCCCCGGTCTCATCCCGGTCTCCGGACCGGTCTCATCCCGGTCGGCCGGCCCCGGCCGGACGTGCCGGACGTCCCCAGACAAAGAGGTTCTATCCGAAAAGCCCGAGTTGGCCCTCTCCGGCCAGCGGGTTGCGATGCCTCTTGAGATGGCGCCACCGGGGAAGGTCGTCCAGATAGGACCAGGAAAGGCGGTGATGCTCCGTCGGGCCGAGGGAGGCGAGCGCCGCCTGGTGAACCGGCGAGGGGTATCCCGCGTTGTCGGCGAACCCGTACTCCTCGAAACCGAGTGAGGCCATGTACGTGTCCCGCCGGACCTTGGCGATCACGGAGGCCGCGGCCACGGAGACGCAGGAGAGGTCGCCCTTGACCTCGCACCTGACCGGCCAGGGCGCGCCCAGATAGTCATGCTTCCCGTCCAGAACGACCACGTCGGGACGGACGGGAAGCCCGGCCAGCGCCCTCCTCGCCGCCCTGCGCAGGGCCTCGGTCATGCCGAGTTCGTCGATCTCCTCGTGGGACGCCTCGCCGTACCCGATCCCGGCCGCCCAGGCGGTGATCTCGGAGACCATGGCGGAGCGGCGGGCGGGGGTGAGCAGTTTCGAGTCGGTGAGCCCTGCGGGCGGTTCCGACAGGTCGGTGACCACGGCGCAGACCGCCACCGGACCGGCCCAGGCTCCGCGCCCGACCTCGTCCACCCCGGCGACCAGTTTGGAACCGCCGTCGTTCAGCAACCGCTCAAGGGCGTAGGTGGGAGGCACGTGCCGACGTTACCGGGACGCGAGGCTCCAGGAGCCGTCTCGCCCGAACACCACCCCGATCAGGCACCGTCCTGACCGGGACTCACCTTCGAGCGTCACGCCGAACGGACCTTCGAAAGTCCGGTCAGGCACCACCTTCGAACGTCACACCGGACAGACCTTCGAAAGTCCGGTCAGACATCACCCCCGAGCGTCACACCGGACAGACCTTCGGAGTCCGGGCCCTCCCTGGACGCCGGCTCGACCCCCTCCAGGTCGGCGGCGAGGAGCCGCGCGGCGACGTGAACGGCCCTGAGGGTGACGGACACCGCGGGGCGGTGGACGCTGGACGATCGGGCCACGGCGTACACGACCCGGCCGACCGACGGGCCGGGAAACCTGCGGACGGCGATGCCGCGGACCCCCGCGGCCAGCGCCAGGGCGGGGACGGCCGCGATGCCGATGCCCTTGGCGACGAGGCCGATGATCGTGCCCAGCCCTTCGAACTCCCAGGTCACCGGCCGGTGCCCGCCGACGTCGGCCATCAGCCTGTCCACTGCCAGCCGGGAGGGCTCGCCGTCCGGAGTGGCCATCCAGGGCTCGTCGCGCAGATCCCACAGGTCGATGGGGACGTCGGGGGAGGCGAGCCTGTGCCTGCGCGGCACCACGAGCACCAGCGGGTCGCGCAGCAGCGGGAAGACCCGCATCGTGTCGGGCTCGCGCATCCGGCCGTACCAGTCGTCGATCAGGGCGATGTCCACCTCGCCCGACTGCACCTCGCGCATCCCGCGTCCCGAGCGGGCCTGTCCCATCCGCAGGGTGAGCTCGTCGTGCCGTCGCAGCGTCCTGGCGAGCGCGGGTGCGAAGGCCACCGCGGCGGTCGGGAAGGCGGTCACGGTGACCCGCCCCGACGGGGTCGCGGCCTGTGCCGACAGGTCCGACTCCGCGCTCTCCACCATGGCCAGGATGCGCTCGGCGTGCTCGACCAGACGGCGCCCCGCGTCGGTCAGCTCCGCACTTCTCGCGGTCCTGTCGATGAGCACGGCTCCCGCCTGGCGCTCCAGCGCCGCGAGTTGCTGCGAGACCGCCGAAGGACTGTAGCCCAGGGAAGCCGCGGTGGCCGCGATGCTGCCACGGCGGGCGAACTCACAAATCAGAGCGAGCCTTCGTAAATCAAGCATCAGTTTTCCTTACGCCCACCCACGACAACCGAAGCTTGTCCTGATGCCGTCCATCCCAGCAGGCTTGAAGACGTTCCACAACGTTCCACAGACTTCCACGACGTACCGCTGCGTTCTGCCGTGCTCTGTCGCGCTCCGTAGCGTTTTCGTGGTGTTCCGCGACGAGGTAAGGACCCCGCGATGAGCGTCACCCTTTCCGCCACCCTGGCGGCCAACGAGGACATCGAACGAAGACGGCGCGCAGGTGAGCGTGTGCTGCACCTGGCCTTCGGTGAGGCGGGCCTGCCCGTTCATCCGGCCCTGCGCGAGCGGCTGACCGCGGCGTCCGGCCTCAACGGGTACGGACCGGTCGCCGGCGCGCCCGCGCTGCGCGAGGCGGCCGCCGGCTACTGGTCGCGGCGTCACCTGCCCACCGATCCCGACCTGGTGGTCTGCGGTCCGGGAAGCAAGCCCCTGCTGTACGGCCTGCTGCTGGCGATCGGCGGCGACATCGTGCTGCCGATGCCGAGCTGGGTCAGCTACGCCGCCCAGACCGAGCTGGTGGGAGCGCGTTCCCTGCTCGTTCCGACGCCCCCCGGCGAGGGTGGGGTGCCGGACCCCGAGCATGTGGCCGCGGCGGTGAGGCACGCCCGCGCCCAGGGGCGCGACGTGCGCTCGCTGCTGGTCACGCTTCCCGACAACCCCGCCGGCACGCTGGCCAAGACGTCCACGATCCGGCGGATCGCCGAGGTCGCCCGCGAGCTCGATCTGACGATCGTCTCCGACGAGATCTACCGCGACCTGGTCCACTCCCCGGCCACCGCCTTCCTCAGCCCCGCCGATGTCGCCCCCGAGCGGACCGTGATCACCAGTGGGCTCAGCAAAAGCCTCGCCCTGGGCGGCTGGCGGATCGGCGTGGCCCGCCTCCCGTCGCCGCTGCTGCGCGACCGGCTCCTCGCGGTGGCGAGCGAGATCTGGTCCAGCCCCGCCGCACCGGTCCAGCAGGCGGCGGCGTACGCCTACACCGAGCCGCCGGAACTCGTCGAGCGGGTGGACCGGAGCCGCGAGCTGCACGGCGCGGTGGCGCGGGCGGTGTACGAGCGGTTCGTCCGCGCGGGGGTGCGGGTGGACGCGCCTCAGGGCGGTTTCTACCTCTACCCCGACTTCACCGGGCTCGACTTCGCCTCCTCCGCAGACCTGGCCGCGTACCTGCTCGACCGGCACGGTGTCGGCGTGCTTCCCGGCCACGCCTTCGGTGACGACCCCGCGGCCCTGCGGGTGCGGGTGGCGACGAGCCTCCTGTACGGCGAGACGACGTCACTGCGGCTCGCCGCGCTCGACGCCGCGGACCCCCTGGAGCTGCCCTGGATCTCGGCCTCGCTGGATGCTCTGAGCGAGGCGCTGACCGCCCTGCGCGCAACGCGTCAGGCATCCCGCTCCCCCGTACGTTTCCCGCTCGTCGCGGCTCCCACGACGGGATGATCGAACCCCGTCGCGGGAGCGTTCCCGCGACGGGTTCTCAGCGAGGTTTCAGCGGCTCCCACCTGGGATTTCTCCTTGGAGAGGCCCATCGGTCACGGACGTCCCCCGATGCTCACCAAGATGTCTCGCACTGTTTGGCATCAGGCATGGTGAGGAGCCCCCATGATGTGCTCATGCCCGCTTTCGTCACCCTGTCCGGGCGCCTCGTGCGTCTGGAACCGCTCAGCCTCGCGGTCGTCGACGACCTCGTCGCCGCGGCGAGTGAAGACCGCTCCACCTATACCTTCACTCGCGTCCCCAATGGCCGGGACGAGATGGTCTCCTACGTGGAGGCCGCTCTGGCTGAGCAGGCGGAGGGCCGCACGATGCCCTTCGCCATCCGGTGGCTTCACACCGATCGCGTGGTCGGTGCCACCCGTCTCATGCACCTGGAGTACTGGCAGGGTCCCATGCCCTGGCCGCCGGGCGCTCGTGGGGCGGTGGGCGATGTCCCGTCCGTGGCGGACATCGGTTACACCTGGCTCTCCGCCTCCGCGCAGGGAACCGGTATCAACCGCGAGAGCAAGTATCTGATGCTCTCCCTCGCCTTCGAGACCTGGCAGGTCCACCGCATAACCCTCAAGGCCGACATACGGAACGTACGCTCCCGGGCCGCCATCAAAGCCCTCGGCGCACACCTCGACGGTGTGCGGCGGGCGGAGAGCCGAGGCGCCGACGACACGGTCCGAGATACCGCGTACTACTCGATCTTGAGCGAAGAATGGCCGGTCGTCCGAGAACGGATGCACGCGCGGATGGGCCTCGCCCAGGCCGCGTGAGACGGACGCCTGATAAATGCGGGAATATGAGGGGAACGGTTGACCGAAAAGGCCATAGTTATATAACTAGAATAAAACGTTACAAATAGCGCTTTAATCACTTAACGGAACAAAAGGCCCGCCCGGATTTCGGGCGGGCCTGGTGTTCGTCCGGTGCCGTACGCGAGTCGCGGCTCACGTGATCACCGGGTCGAGCGGAGATCGCGGGCGGGGGAGAACGTTCGTACATGGATACCACCGGTACGGGCTACCGGATGGATTCGCCGGCGGCCCCGGGTCACTCCTCGTCGTCGGACTCGACCTCGTAGATGTAGTTCCACTTACCGCACAGCGTCCTCTTGGCCTGGTGCCTGTCCCAGTAGCAGACCCTGACCTGCAGGTTGTCGATCTCGTCCGCGACGTAGTGGAAGTTCTGGTAGCCGCTGGTGCCACACTTGCGCGCCCAGGTGTACTCCTCGTCGCCCTCGTGGTCCTCGAACTTGAACTGGGCGTAGCCGCAGAGCCGGCTCGGCGAGTACTTGTCGTAGAGCCTGCCCTGGACGTGAAGGCGGTCGGCGCCGTCGACCCACACGCTTCCCCTCGCCTTGGCGCGGGAGTCGTCGTAGTACTTGGAGTAGTAGTAGCCCCAGGGCTCCGCGTCGTAACCGCTTGAGGCGGTGAGGGTGGCGGCGGAGGCGGGGGAGGCGAGGGCGGGAGCGCCGATCGCGATGACGGCGGTGGCGGCGGCGAGACCGAGAAGTCTGCTGATCGAGCGGCGCATGATGGTTCTCTCCTTGAGGGGTGTGGCTCCTTTCTTTCTTCAGGAGCCATGGCTCATTGATAGGCGCACATGCCTGCACCGCGCTTACAGAGCCTTTATCCATACCTGCAATCCGCTGACATGTCGGGCATGGCCGCCCCCGTATGGGGCCATGCCCGACAGCGCCAAGCATCCGCTGCACGGCTCAACAGCCGATTGACGTGCAATCGACGTCCCGGCGAACAAGCAACCCTCCGCCTACGAGGGAAGCGACGGAGGATCTATCATTTGGCCATAAAACTTTCCTTTGGGCGGAGATTCGAGAAATGGCTGTTCAGGGCAGCGGAGACGGACTGCGGTTCGCCGTGCTCGGTCCTGTCCAGGCATGGCGCGACGGCTCCGAGCTCGATCTGGGCACCCCACTGCAACGTTCCATCCTGGCGATGCTCCTGCTCAGGGAGGGTCGGGCGATCACTCCGGCCGAGATGATCGACGCGATCTGGGGAGACGACGCCCCGCCCCGCGCGCTCGGCGCCCTGCGCACCTACGTCTCCCGGCTGCGCACGGTGCTGGAGCCCGGCAGGTCCCCGCGTACCCGTCCCGAGTTGCTCACCTCCGTCGGCAGAGGCTACGCGCTGCGGCTGAACGACAACTCCTTCGACCTGCTCCTCTTCGAACGCGGTGTCCAGGAGGCCGAGGCGGCGCGCCGCGAGGGCGCTCTGGCACGGGCCGCGGAGAGCCTGCGTGCGAGTCTGTCGCTGTACACCGGCGATCCGCTCGCCGGAGCCGTCGGCCCGTACGCCGAGCACCAGCGCGGACGGCTCACCGAGCGCCGGATGAGCGTGCTCGAGGTCCTGATGGACCTCGACCTGGAGCTGGGCAGGCACGCCGACGTCCTGTCGGAGCTGATCGCGCTCACCGCCGACCACCCGCTGCGCGAGCGGCTCCGAGCCCAGCTGATGCTCGCCTACCATCGGTGCGGGCGCAGCGCGGAGGCGCTCGCGGCCTTCGCCGACACCCGCGCCACGCTGATCGAGGAGCTGGGCATCGAGCCCGGCTCCGACCTGACGAGCATGCACCAGCGCATCCTCACCGGTGACCCGGCCCTCACGCCGGCGCGGCCCGTACCCACCGAGTTCACCAAGGTCACCGGGACCGCCGAACCGTCCGCGAAGGAAACCCCCGAGGCGGATCCGGAGCCCGCGAGGGCTACGGCGACGCCCCCGGAGCTGCCGCGACCGGCGCAGCTTCCCGCCGCCGTGAACGACTTCACCGGCCGCCGCCAGATCATCGCGCGGCTCCGCGCGCTGCTGTCGTCCGGTGACGGCTCCGAGGGCGTGCCGGTGGCGGCCATCTCCGGTATCGGCGGCGTGGGCAAGACGGCCCTCGCCGTACACGTCGCCCACGCGATGCACGACCTGTTCCCCGACGGTCAGCTCTACGCCGACCTGCGCGGATACGGCGAGGAGCCGACCGCGCCCGAGTCGGTGCTCGCGGCCTTCCTCCGCGGGCTCGGCCTGCCCGCCGACGCCATCCCCGACGGTCTGGCCGAGCGGTCCGCGCTGTTCCGCTCGCTCCTCGCCGACCGTCGGATGCTCGTGCTGCTCGACAACGCCCGCGACGCCGACCAGGTGAGCGAGTTGCTCCCCGGCTCTGCCGGGTGCGCGGCGATCGTGACCAGCCGGGGCAAGCTCGCCGACCTGGCCTCGGCCAGGCTGATCGACCTGGACGTCATGGAGCCGGAGGAGGCCCTCGCGCTGTTCGGCATCGTCGCCGGCGTGGAGAGGGTGGAGGCCGAGCGCGCCGCCACCATGGACGTGGTCGCCGCCTGCGGCTTCCTGCCGCTCGCGGTGCGGATCGTGGCGGCGCGCCTCGCGGCCAGACCGTCCTGGACGGTCGCCTCCCTGGTGCCCCGGCTCGCCGACGAGCGCCGCCGCCTGGACGAGATGCGCGTGGGCAACCTCGCGGTGGAGTCGACCTTCGCCCTCGGGTACGGCCAGCTCACCCCCGCCCAGGCCCGCGCGTTCCGGCTGCTCTCCCTGCCGGGAGGCCCGGACATCTCGATCGGCGCCGCCGCCGGGTTGCTCGCGCTGGACCCGATGGACACCGAGGACCTCCTTGAGTCCCTGGTGGACGCCAGCCTGCTCGAAGCCCCGGCCCCCGGCCGCTACCGCTTCCACGACCTGCTCAAACTCTTCGCCCGCCGCGTCGCGGAACGAACCGAGAACGCGGCCGAGGAGAGCTGCGCCGCGGGCGAGACGAGGCGGGGCGAGCGGCGCGGAACCGGTGTGAGCGTGACCGTCGGCGGGGAGAGCGAGGCGGCGCTGCGCCGGTTGCTCGACTTCTACCTGGCGTCCGCGCGCTCGGCGCACCGCCTCGCCTACGAGGGCAGCACGATGGCCGACCGGCTGGGAGTCACCGGGACCGGTCACGTCTTCGCCTCCGCCGACGAGGCGGTGGCCTGGCTGTCGGTGGAGGCGGAGTCGCTGTTCGCCTCGATCGCCCAGGTGACCTGCGCGGACGAGGCCGACGAGCTGCTGCCGGGAGCCGACCTGCTGCTCGCGATGGAGCCGCTGCTGGAGTCGGGGAGCCACGCCCGCGAGTTCGAGGGCCGGACGAGGGACATGCTGGCCGTCGCGCGGCGGCTCGGCGCCGTCTCCAGCGAGCTGCGCTGCCGCTACGTGCTCGGGCGGGTGCTGTTCGGCGCGAACCGGCTCGCCGAGGCGGAGGAGGAGTTCCGTACGGCGCTGGAGCTGTCGGCCGGAGGCGATCGCATCGTCACCGGCGAGGCGCTCAACGCGCTCGCCGTCGTGGCCGGGCGCCGGCGCCGCCACACGGAGGCCCTGGCCTGGTTCGACTCGGCGCGCGAGGCGTTCAGAGAGGTCGGGGCGCGGGGCGGGGAGGCGCTGACGCTCAGCTACTCCGCCCGCGACCACCTGTTCCTGAAGCAGCCGAAGGAGGCGATCGCCGCCGCCGAGCAGGGGCTCGCCCTGTTCATCGAGATGGGCTCCAGCGCGGGCACCGCGAGGGCCCGCTACCACCTGGGGATGATCCTGTCGCGGGTCGGCCGGCTGAACGAGGCCGTCCACCACCACGCCGAGTGCCTCGCCTTCTTCAGGGCCAGCAGGCAACGGGTCTGGGAACAGCGGGTCTGCTCCCGGCTCGCCGAGACGTTCATCAACGCGGGCCGTTTCACCGACGCGGCCCGTCACGCGGAGCAGGCGCTCACCGTGAGCCGGGAGATCAGTCACCCGTACGGCGAGGCGCAGGCCCTGGCGGTGTTAGGCACCGCGCTCAACGGGCTCGGCGAGGTCGAGCGTGGCCGGGGCTGCCTCGAACGCGCCTACGACCTGTTCGGCAGGCTCGGAGCGCCCGAGGCCGAGGATCTGCGTCTTCTGCTGGAGCGCGACCAGGTCGACAGCTGATCCCAGGCCGTCGTACAGGTCGTCGTCGAGACGCGTCATCCAGACGTGGTTGATCACCGGCGTTCCCCTCGCAGTCGGACCCCGTGTTTCGGGGCGGGTGTGGAGGTCCGGCCGGCCGTCTGACCCGGGCGACGCGTAGGGGGCCCGGTCATCCGGTGCGTCGCCCGCGGGTCGGCCGCCTCACTGTGACGGTCGGCCGGACGTGGCACGGACCCTTCACCCCCCGGGTCCGTGCCCCACGGTCAGAGCTTCGCCCACGGCGTTTGCCATCCGATTGACAAGCGATAGCGACGATATCCACAGGCTGTGGACAGTCACCCTGTGGATATGTGGAAAAACCCTTCCGCGATCAGCGGGCGGAGAGCCGCGGGAGCCTTTGCCCGCAGGTCATCGTGGTCCTCGCCGGTCAGTTCCGCGATCGCGGCGAGCAGCGGATCCAGTGGATAATCACCGTCGCAGGCCCCCGCGAGCGCGGCTTCCACGGTCCCGACCACAGCCCTGCGACGCAGCCCCCCGCTCTGCCTGAGCACGATCCGCGCCGGGTCCTCCGCACCCGGCGGGCCGATCCTCTCCTCCAGCACCCCCTCGGCCACCACAAGCCTGGAGCCGAGCAGCTCGGCGTCACTCAGCCGATGGGCCGTCGCGATCGCGCCGAGCACCTCGTCCACATGTCCACCGACCGGCAGTTCCACCGGCCCCCCGTACTCCTCCACCCGCACGACCGGATCGAGGCTCCCGGAGTCCTTCAGGGTGATCCAGCCGAAGCCGATCCCGGTGACGTTCGCGGCCTCGAACCAGCCGAGCCAGTCGTCGTAGAGCTCGCGATGACGCGCGGTGCCCTGCTCCGCGGCGTCCCTCAGCCACAGCTCGACGTACTCGGCGGGATCCTGGACGTCGCGTTGCACCACCCAGCCGTCGCAGCCGGTCCCGGTGAGCCAGCCGCCCACCCGGTCACGCCAGTCCTCGCCGTCGACGTGCAACCAGTTCGCCAGCAGGTGGCAGGTGCCGCCGGGCGCGAGGTGACGGGGTGCCCGCCGTACGAGGTCACGGCAGAAGTCGTCGGCGTGAAAGCCGGACTCGCGGTAGGTGAACCGGCCGGCCGGGGAGATCACGAACGGCGGGTTGGAGACGACCAGGTCGAAGCGGTCGTCCTCGACAGGGTCGAACAGGGAGCCGAGCCGGGCGTCGACGCCGGTGATCCCGGACAGCGCCCAGCTGATACGGGCCAACTCCAGTGCGCGTGGATTGACGTCGGTGGCCGTGATCTCCTCCGCCCTGCCGGCCAGGTGGAGGACCTGCACCCCGCAGCCGGTCCCCAGGTCCAGGGCGCGCCCGACGGGACGGCGGGAGGCGAGCTGGGCGAGGTTCGCCGAGGCGCCACCCGCGCCGACGACGTGGTCCGGGCGCAGGGCCGGGTCTCCCGGCCTCACCTTGCGATCGGAGACGACGTAGCCGCCGGCGTCGGCGGCGTCGGCGGCGTCCCAGGGCTGCAGGTGGACCGCCGAGGTGACCCGGCCGTCCTCGACGGCTACCAGGCCCGCGGCGGCCAGTTCCTCCACGGGAAGGGCCGTCGGCACCCGTCTCGCCTCCACGGGGACGCCGAGCCACCACAGCCGGATCAGGGTGGCGAGCGGGTCACCTTCGGCGGTGGCGCGCAGGGCGGGCACCGTCTCCTCGCGGGAGAGCGCGGTGGCGGCGACGTCGCCGAGACGCTCGCGGACGCCGTCGATGGTGTAGCCGGTGTCGAGCAGAAGCCCTCTGAGCCGGCCAAGCAGATCGTTCACGGGGCAATCCTCGCACCGGGCACGTCCGAACGCTCCCGGTGATGAGACTGTTACCCACCGAGGTAAGCGTTCTGCAAGCGGACTTCAAGCGGTAAGCGGTACTTCTTGGTAGCCGCACCACACGCTTCAAAGGATCCTTGATGTTGATCCCCTGCTTCGCCTGCGAGACCCGTTTCAACCCTGATGAATACTTCCGCGCCTGCCACGACTACCACCGTGGCAAGGACCTGGTCGCATGGACCTGCCCGCGGTGCGGCAATCGGGATGAGTTACGGGTCTTTCCCGGAGAGCTGGGGTTCGGCTACGCCCGGCGTGGCGGGTTCGACGTGTCCGACCGGGTGCTGGTGCCCGGCCTGCGGCGCCGACGTCAGGACCTTCGGCTGGACATCTCACTGGACGAGGACGTCTGGCGGGTGTCGACGCGGACGCGTCAACTGGTGGGGGCGCGCTGAAGCCGCTCCGGCCCGGAAAAGCCCCCGTGATCCGGGCCGGAGTATCGGCGTTACGGCCTCAGGGGGTTCGCTGCCTCAGGCTCTGCCAGGCCGCGTCGCAGAGGCCGCTGATCTCGTCGGGGGTGGGCTGGTGCGCACCGGCGAACCACAGGCGGCACATCTCGGTGGCCGGTCCCAGCCAGAGCACGTAGCACATCGTCGGGTGAACGGGCTGGAGCAGGCCGTCCTTCATGTGCGGACGCCACCACTCGGAGACCTTCCTGAAGAACGCCCTGCGCGACTCCGACACCTCGGTGCCGCCCGGCTCGTCGCGCCTGGGCGGCCGCTCGCTGATGAGCAGGTGCGCCCGCTCGCGGTGCTCGCCGCTCCAGGACATGTGCATGGCGACGATGGCCTCGATGCCTCCCCGAGCGCTCTCGTGACGCTGGAGTTCGGCGAGGAACGCCTCCTGGTACATGTGCAGGGTCTCCGCGTACAGGACGCCGAAGACGTGTTCCTTGCTGGCGAAGTGGTGGTAGAAACTGCCGACGCTGACACCGCTCTCCTCACGGAGGCTCGCCAGTGTGGTGGCCGAGACACCGTCCTGGCTGAATCGGCGGAGAGCCCCCTCGACGATCCTGGTGCGGCCGTCGCGTCCGTTCTTGGCGGTCTTCACGGATCCATGGTGAGGCAACAGAACCTTGTTCCGCAAACTGTCCGGGAACCGGCTTGGGCCATGTCGATCATACGCCCGCCCCCGGGGCCGCGTCGTCGTCCCGGCGCCCGGCCACCCGGCCGCGAAGCGACGTTTCCACACCTCCGGCCAGGAGCCCCCGTCCGGTGAATCCCGGTATGGCCCGCACGGGAATCGGCCCGCCGAACCCGTCCGGTGAACCCCGGTACGACCCGCACGAGGACCGGCCAGGGGTGGCGTTCAACGGAGAACCTGTGCGGTCACCTCGACCATGCCGGAGGAGGCGCGCATGGTCGCCTCCGGCCACATCCTACGGACCATGGACAGGACCTCGCGGTTGTCCCCGAGCACGTCCATCCCCACCGTCACGGCGCCCCTCGCCTCCGCGCGGCGCATCAGAGTCCGGATGAGCCGGGAGCCGATCCCCGTCCCCTGCCACTCGTCACTCACCACCACGGCGATCTCGACGTCGACCTCCTCGCCCCGACAGCTCATCGCGTGCCCGACGAGAACGTTCCCCCGTACGGCGAGCAGGGCATCGCGCCGATCGTCCACCGCGAGCAGCGTCCTGACGAAACTCGCGCTCGGGTGACTCATCCCGGCGAAGAACCTCAGTGCCCGCGTGCGCGGCGACAGCCCTCCGAGGAAGCGGCGGATCCCCTCCTCGTCGCCGGGCCGCGCGGGCCGGATCTCCACGGCGGCCTCCGACACCGCCACGACGTTCCCTGAGGCTGCCACGAAGCCCCTGGACACGTCCCCGGATGCGGCCACACCCTCTCCGGCCTCCCGTGTGACGTCCCCGGAGGTGGCGACGACGCCCTCGGGCCCCTGGGGGACGTCCCCGCACACGACCGGGATGCCGGCAGGCGCCGGTACGTCACCCGGCGACACCGGCTGAGTTCGCATCATGAACTCAGATTCTCGCAGCACACCTGAGTATGTCAACTAGACTTAGATGCACGTTGGAGGTGGTGCGATGGCGACTTACGATTCGCACATGAATGCGGCGACTCCCGGCGACCTGCCCCTGCGGGTGGACAACTGCTCCATCGAACGTGCCCTGGGCGTCGTCGGCGAGAAGTGGACGTTCCTGGTGCTGCGTGAGGCGTTCGGCGGCGTTCGGCGCTTCGCCGACATGCAGGCCGCCACGGGAGCGCCCAGGCAGGTGCTCAGCGCCCGGCTGACCCGGCTGGTGGAGGAAGGGCTGCTGCGCAAGGTCCCCTACCGCGAGCCCGGCCAGCGGCAGCGCGACGAATACCGGCTGACCCAGATGGGTCTCGACCTCTATCCGACTTTGATGGCCCTGATGCGGTGGGGCGACCGGTATCTCAGCGACGCCGCGGGACCGCCGCTGCGCATCACCCACCGCGACTGCGGCGCCCTGGTCGAACAGCACTTCCGGTGCGCGGAAGGGCACGAGGTGTCCGGCCCGAGAGAGGTCACTCCGGTGCCCGGTCCCGGAGCGCGCCTTCGCGCTACGGTCCCCGCGTCTCCAGACCCGGGGTCGGAGCCTCCGGAGGCCACGTCCCCCGCGTCGTCTCCAGCCTCCGCAGGCAGTGCCTGAAGCTGAGCACCGAGACCAGCGCCACGCCGCCGAGCAGCACCGCGACCACGGAGGTACGCACGAGGAGATAGGTCTCCAGGGTCTGGCTGAGCAGCAGCCACAGGCTCAGCGCACCGTTCAGCAGTTGCGCGCAGCCCCACAGCACCGACTGCGACACGAAGAAGCGGCGCATCCGAGGATGCTCCATCACCTGGTCGGGCAGCGGCACGAGGTCGGCCACCACCCGCCGGATCAGCGGCCTCCGCAGCGGCGCGGTGAGCAGAAAGCCCATGCTCACGCAGAACACCCCGAGGCAGGGCTGCAGGAAGAACACGATGGGATTGCCCGTCGCCACCGCCAGCGCCACCCTCACGGTGATCGTGCCCGCCGCCAGCAGCAGCGTGCCGGGGGCCTCACCGCCCTTCACCAGCCGCCAGGCGACGCCGCCGTAGACCCAAGCCGCCGCCACCGCCAGCGCGCCGTTCGCGTTGGTGAAGATCAGCGCGACGTAGAAGACGAGAACGGGAAGAATCATGCTCTCGAACACCCTGGGGACGGCGTGCCGCAGCAGGACCCCGATGCGAGGGAGTACGAGCGGAGCCGGGGGGGCGGGCATGAGCACGGTCATCAGGGGCGGGCTCCGGAGGTGGTGGAACATCCCGAGGGAAAAACTCAGACGACCGTATGCGATGCCCGAAGTGTCCGGTGAGCTTTCCTGACATCCGAGGATCAGGCGGTCCCGGGCACTTTACTACGCCCCAAGGCGCGTCCGGCCATCCCCAGAGGCGTACTCGGAGGACGGGGCGGTACCCCCGGTGCCTACCCTTGATGACGTGTACCGGTTCCTGCTGACTCCCCGATGGCTGGCTCTCCACGTGGTGGTGCTGCTGGTCATCCCCGCTTTCGTGCTGCTCGGCCAGTGGCAGTTCGGGCGTTTCGAGGAGAGGTCGACCAGCAGCCACCAGATCACCGGCAACCTCGCCGCCGCCCCCGTCGCCGTGGAAGAGCTCACCTCACCCGGCGGCACCGTCTCTACGCAGGACAAATATCGCACCGTCCTGGCCAAGGGGACGTACGACGCCGGCGCCCAACTCCTGGTCCGGCGCCGCGTCCAGGACAAGGCGGTCGGCTTCTACGTGCTGACCCCGCTGGTCACGGCGAACGGCACCGGTGTGCTGGTGAACCGTGGCTGGGTCAAGGCGGGCAGCACCGCCGACGCCCTCCCCGAGGTCCCCGCGCCCTCCTCGGGTGAGGTGACTGTCACCGGCAGGCTACGTCCCACCGAGACCGAGGAGACCTCCGGCATCCGCGACCGGGCGGGCCTGCCCGCGGGTCAGGTCCTGCTGATCAACACCGAGGCGATCGGACGCGGCCTGCCGTACGGGCTCCTCGGCGGCTACGTCGACCTGATCGAGCAGTCGCCCGCGGCCGCCGTCGCTCCCGCGCCCGTCCCCGCGCCGGACGTCGGCGAGGGGGGCGGCCTCAACCTGGCCTACGGCGTGCAGTGGTGGTTGTTCATCGGGGTCGCGATCGGCGGCTGGGTCCTGCTGATCCGCAGGGAGGCCGCCGACCTCAAGGCGGCCGCGACGGCACCAGGCGGACCCGGGCCGGACGAGCCTGGAGAAGGAGAGCCCGGGCCGAACGCACCCTCCAGGTCCGCAGAGCCTTCAGTGCCCTCGGGGCCCTCGGGGCCCTCGGGAAGGTCCTCCGCGCCCGACGACTCCGAGGAGCCCTCCCCACCCGGTGAGTCCGCCGAGTCCGCCGAGCCCGCTGTGTCCTCCCCGCCCGGCGAGTCCGCCGACCTCCGCGCCTAGTTCCTGACGAGGTTCAGCAGATAGCCGAAGGCCGGCACCAGGACGAGGGAGAGCAGACCGACTCCGATCGCCAGCAGGAAGCCCCAACCACCGCTCAGCCGCTCGCGCTGCGCCGGACGCCGCCCGGCCGCGAACCAGAGCGGGCGGGGTTCGAGCAGCAGGAACAGGAGCGCGCCCGCCTGCCCGATGGTGAAGAGCCAGAGCCAGGCCCACCGGTTGCCCAGCCGGGGCGTCGAGCCGAGCATGATCAGAAACGCGAGTATCCAGCTCCCCATCAGCCACGGGCCGCCGATGGGCCCCGGCATGTCGATGACCCAGCCGGGCACCCATCCCGCCCCGCCGGAGTGGTTCTGCTCGATCACCCTGGCCTGGCTCGACCCCAGGTCCTTCCTCAGCTCCGCCCACGTGTAGGCGGGCGAGCCCTCCGCGGGCGGATCCAGCCTGATCTCGCGCCAGAGCAGCGGGCCCTGGGCCCACAGGACGTAGGAGATCATGCCGCTCCGCCCGTCTCCCGTGTCGTACCCGTCGTACTCGACGAGGGAGACGCGATCGGCCGTGGCCGCGGCGCGGAGCTCGGCCCGCGTCCCCGGCAGGGGCGTGAAGCTCAGCACGGCGATCAGGGCGCCGAAGGCCAGGACGATCAGGAGAACCGAACGGACGGCCACCCCGACGATCCACCAACCGCGACGGACCTCCGGCGTTTCAAGGGTCATACCTTTGTTTCTACTTTACGATCACGCGTTCACCATCGACAGGCCGAAAAGGAGCGCCACCGCGATCACGAACCCGCGTGTCCCGTCGATCCTGGCCGGCGCGGGCAGTGCCTCGTACGGAGCCCGCCACAGAGGTCTCGGCTCCAGCAGGACGTAGAGCAGCGAGCCGCCGGTGAGAAACATCCAGAACCACGCCCAGCGGCTGGCGTAGCGGGGGTTCGGCCGGGCCAGCATGAGCAGCCAGGCCAGGATCTCCGCCGCCACCGCCACCGGGGCGAACGGCTCCCACCACCGTCCGTAGGCGGGCGAGCCCGCCGGCACCCTGAAGCCGTCGGTGCGCACGATCTCCACCGAGGGGTCGGCGACGGCGCGCACCTGGGCCATGAAAGCCTCCTGGCGGCGTTCCAGGGCCTCGGGGACGAGGCGGGTGGTCTGGGGATCCCAGACGTCGTCCGGCTGGTCGAAACGGGCCTGGCTCCAGGAGAGCGGCCCGTGCGACCAGGTCAGCGTGCCGTAGGCGGGCCAGTTGCGGTCGTATACGATCTTCGTCACCTCGCCCGCCCGCAGGTCCGCCAGGAGTTCGACCGCGGGTCGCAGGGGAGGGGCCTGGTTGATGTGGACGATCACCGTGGAGAGCGCGAGCACGAACAGCAGCGCCACCCGCGCGGCGTACGGGATGTCGTCCCGTGCCGGAATCACCACTCGCATCCCCGCCCCCATCGGCCCCCATCAGGCGAGGCCCGCCGCTGCATAGACTAAACGGCGGGTCGGGCTCGCGCGGGCGTACGACTCCCGCCATGCGGCGGGCAGGGACGTGCGGGACTGTCGCCTACGAGCCTTGAATATGGACAAAAAGAGCATCTTTTCTCTCAAGTATCAACTTATGAAAAATCCTGATACCAGGGCGATCCCTGGGTAGGCGCACCCGCAAGGCCCGCCACGGGCGGCACCCTTCCGGCGGGCCCGTCCCGGGGCCGCCCTCCACCCCCCTCGGGTGGTCCCGGGCCGCGACACAGGACACCGCGGAAGGTGGCCGCGCGGGACGACCGGGGAGGCGCCGCGACAACGGTCGCGGCGAGTGCCGCGAAAGGCTGTTACGGAGCGTCACAAAAGGTGTGATGGGGACATCGCAGAAGACGTCGCGAGAGACAGAGATACCAAGCGGAGACCTTGCGGCTTGATGAGTGTTATTCCAGCGGAATACGGTTGACCGTGTGACTACGCCGCTGCTCCCCGACCCCGAGCCCAGGCGGCGGGACTATGTGATCATTTCAGCCGACGACCACCTGATCGAGCCGCCCGACATGTTCGACGACCGGCTGCCGGAGAAATACGCCGATTTGGCACCCAAGGTGGTCGAGACCGACTCCGGTCACCAGGTCTGGCGTTACGGCGGGGCCACCTACCCCTGTGCCGGGCTCGACGTGGGCGCCGGCCTGCCCCGCGAGCAGTGGACGCTCGATCCTGTGCGGTTCGAGCACATGCGTCCCGGCTGCCACGACGTCGAGGCCCGGATCGAGGACATGGACCGTGCCGGTGTCTGGGCCGCGCTGTGCTTCCCCGGCATGCTGGCCGGACAGTCCGGCATGGTCTTCGCCAAGACCCGTGACCAGGAGCTGGGCCTGTCGGTCCTGCGCGCGTGGAACGACTGGCACGTGGAGGTCTGGGCCGGCACCTACCCGGAACGGATCATCGCCCTGCAGTTGCCCTGGCTGACCGACCCCGAGGTGGCCGCCAAGGAGATCCGCGACAACGCCGCGCGCGGTTTCAAGGCGGTGCTCTTCCCCGAGTTCCCCACCCGGCTGCGCCTGCCGTCCATTCACAGCGACCACTGGGACCCGTTCTTCCAGGCGTGCGAGGAGACGGGCACCGTCGTCTGCCTGCACGCCGGTGCCGGCTCCTGGGCTCCGGTTCCCTCCCCGGACACGCCGATCGAGGCGATCACCACCCTGATGCCCGCGAGCGCCATGTTCGCCTGCGCCGACTGGCTCTGGTCGGGCATTCCGCTGCGTTTCCCCGCGTTGCGGATCCTGATCGTGGAGGGCGGCGTGGGCTGGCTGCCGATGCTGGCCGAGCGGGCCGACTACGCGCTCGACCACCCCGTGGCGGGGGAGGCCTCGTGGGAGGGCGGCCTGAAGCCCAGCGAGGTGCTGCGAAGAAACTTCTTCTTCGGCACGCTCAACGACCACGCCCTGTCGGGGGTTCGGCTCGCCGTCGGGCTGGAGCACGTGCTGCTGGAGAGCGGCTACCCACACTCCGACTCCACCTGGCCCGACACCCAGCAGGCCATCGCGACGAACCTGGGCAGTCTGCCACCCGCCGACATCGCCCGGGTGGCCTACGGCAACGCCGCCCGCCTGTTCGGCCACCCGCTGCCCTCACGTGCCTGGCTCAGGATGGAACAGATCTGATCCCCTCGCGCTCCCAGTCGACGTAGCGCCCGCCCTCACCGAGCAGGGAGCCCATCAGCCACAGGAAGACGCCGAAGTCGTCGGCCACCCCGACGAGGACCAGGAAGTCGGGGACGAGGTCGACCGGCGAGATGATGTAGAGAACGCCGAGACCCATCATGGCCAGTTTGCCCTTGGTCATGCCGGGATACCGCCCGTTCATGACCGCGCCGATCATCCTGGGGAGGGCGCGGAGACGGGTGCCGAGACCGGGCGAGCCCGGCTTCGTCACCTCTCTGTATGCCCGCCACGTCTGCGCCGCGCGCGCCACCTTCGCCATGGAATCCTCCTCGGAACCACGTTCGTCTGGCTGCGTACTACCCCGCCGCCTCACGATATAACGTGTGATTTCCCCATCGGGTTCCCGGACACCGGGCAGGACGGTCAGCGCATCGCCGCGTGCAGGAAGGGCCGTTCCTCCTCGATCTGCGCGGCCACCCGGACGAGCAGGTCCTCCCGCCCCGCGGCGGCGACCAGTTGCACCCCCACCGGCAGGCCGTCCGCCGTGCGGTGCAGCGGCAGGGAGATCGCGGGCTGCCCGGTGGCGTTGACGGGCGAGGTGAACGACACCGCGCGGTTGGTGCGGCCCCGCGAGGTGCTGACGTCGTCGGCGGGCAGCCGGCCGAGGTGGAAGGGCGCCACCCCCAGGGAGGGCATGAGCAGCAGGTCGTGCGACTCCCACCAGGCGGCCATCCGCCGCCTGAACCCGTCGATCCAGTCGCGCGAGGTCACGTAGCCGACCGCGTCGAGCTTCCTGCCCGCCGCCCCCAGGATCCGGTTGCGCTCCTCCAGCTCGTCGAACTCGACGGGCCTGCCGCGCCAGCGCCCGATGTCCTCCAGATCGGCGGCCACGTGGGCGGCGACGATCGCGCCGAAGTGCATGGCGAAGCCGTCCTCGGCGAGCGCGGAAGGTCCTCCCGGCTCGACGTCGTGGCCCAGCGCCTCAAGCAACCCGGCGGCCTCGGTGACCGCGGCCACCAGGTCCGGCTCCGGCGGGGCGCCCCCGTCCGGGTGCTCGGCGAGGAAACCGATGCGCAGCCGCCCGGGATCCGCCCCGACCTCCTCGGCGAGCGGGCGCCTCCAGGCGGGCGCGCCGTACGGGTCGCCCGGCATCGTCCCGGTGATCACGTCGAGGGTCGCCGCGCTGTCCCGCACCGTACGGCAGAGCAGGCCCGCGGCCGAGAAACCGGCCCAGGGCTCGCCCGCGGACGGGCCGGAACTCACCCTGCCCCTGCCGGGTTTCAGCCCGACCAGCCCGCACATGCTCGCCGGGATCCGGATCGACCCGCCGCCGTCGCTCGCCGTGGCGACCGCGACCATGCCTGACGCCACCGCCGCGGCGGACCCGCCGCTCGATCCTCCGCTGCTGTAACGAAGGTCGTACGGATTGCGGGTGGGGCCGAACGCCACCGGCTCGGTGGTGATCGCGGTGCCGAACTCGGAGGTGTTGGTCCGTCCCAGGATCGTGAACCCCGCCCGGCGCAGCTTGGTCACCGCGTACCCCTCGCGCTCGGCGAAGATCCCGTCGAGGGTGCGCGATCCCGCGCGGTACGGCTCCCCGGCCATACTCCAGCCCAGGTCCTTCAGCAGCGTCGGCACGCCCGCGAAGGGGGCCTCGGGATCGACCTCACCCACCTCGGCCAGGGCCCGTTCGAACCTGCGGTGGACGACGGCGTTGATCGCGCCGTCGCACGCCTCGATCCGCGCGATCGCCGCCTCGGCGAGCTCCCTTGGGGAGATCTCCCCTTTCCGCACGGCTTGCGCCTGCCCGAGGGCGTCGAGCTTCAACAGGTCGTGCAAGGGTCACTCCTCGACGGGGGCCAGATCTCGTACGGCCTGGTCGATCGGGACCCCGCCCCCTGGGATGGGGGCGAGGATCGGGGTGTCCAGGCCGTTGCGCACATACTCCCGGATCCTGCTCCGGCATGTGGCGGCGTCGCCGTGCACGATGAGATCGTCCACGACCTCGTCGGGGATGGCCTTGAGCGCCGCCTGCCGGTCTCCGGCCGCCCAGGCCTCGTGCATCGGCCGCAGCACCTCGCCGCGCCCCAGCCAGTCGTGGAAGGCGGCGTAGACCGGAACGGTCAAATAGCTCGCGAGCATCCAGCGCCCGAGCTCGCGCGCCTTCTCCGCGTCCTCGCCGACGCACACGAACAGCCGGGCGATCAACTCGGTCTCCGGGCCGACCTCGGCCCTCACCTTCCGCACGTCCTCCGGCGAGAGCCAGTTGGTGATCGCGCCGTCGGCCTCCTCGGCGGCCAGGCGCAGCATGCGGGGGCGGAGCGCGGCGAGCACGATCTTCGGCGGGATCTTGGGGGCGCGCTCCAGCTTGAAGCCCTTGACCTCGAACGTCTCGTACCGCTCGCTGATCTTCTCGCCCGCGAGGGCTCCACGCAGGAAGCGCAGGGTGTCTCTGGTCCTGGCGAACGGCTTGACGAACTCCCCGGCGTTCCAGCGTTCCACGATGGCCGGCGAGGAGGCCCCGATGCCCAGGACGAAGCGTTCGGGGGCGAGGTCGGCGAGTGTGGCGGCGGACATGGCGAGCAGGCCGGGCCCTCGGGTGGAGACCGGGACGATCGCGCTGCCGAGCCGCATCCCCGGGGCCCACTCCGAGGCCATCGCGAGGGGTACGAAGCCGTCGACACCGTTGACCTCGGCGGACCAGGCGTCGGTATAGCCGAGTCCGGGAAGCTCGGCGATCAGGTCCTTGGAAGCGGCGAGCGAACGGTCGTAGAAGGGAATCGTCATACCCCAGCGTGGGCCTGTGGTCATCGTGCCGCCTCCGTGTTCTGCGATCGCGGCCGGGAACCCTCCCTCGAAACGATATTCCGATGGAGAATCCGGCCCGATCCGGGTGCCGTCAATGGCCTCGACCGTACCAACCAGACGGTATGTGACCAAAAGAATGATCCACGTCGACCGGCCACTTAACACCACATCACTTTCCGTATGATGTTAGAAACTTTGGGTGACAAAACATTGGCGGAGGAGCCGGTGCCGGGGCCTGCTCAAGGTGGCGGCCCTCGCGACCTGCATGACGATTCCCGTTCTGACCGGGACGCATCCCAGCTGGGCGAAGGGTGGTGCGGGATCGCCCGTCCCACGAGACGCCCCGCATCTCCGGGTGTCGCACGCGGCCCTGAGCCCGGCCTCCGGCCGACCGCCGCTCCCCAAGCCAGGGCCGTCCTCCCCGCCCCCCCTCCCTTCCGGCCTTCCATCCGGCCCCGACCGTCGGCTGCAGCCGGACACCGGACGCTCGACCGCCCCACACCCCGCGCTGAAGCCCGAACCGGACTATCCGACCGCGCCACCACCGCCGAGGCCCGACCTCAGGGAACCTCCCTGGTGGCACTGGTGGCACTGGTGGGAGCCGAAGTCGGATTACCCGGCGGACATCCCGGCCAAGCCGAAACCCGAGCCGGAGCCGAAACCAGCGCCCGAGCAGGAGCCCGAACCGACACCCGAACCGACACCGGAGCCCACGCCGGAGCGGCCGACCCCCACCCCGTCCTCCTCACCCGTCTCCGAGCCCTCGCCGCCCCCCATGCCGCGGCCCGTCTCCGTCCCCGAGACGGTCGTCACACCGACGCCGAGCCGCACCCCTCGCCCCAGGGCGGCGCCCCCTGTTACGTCTCCCCTCCAGCGGCAACGACTGGTGCTCGATCGCTACGCCGAGCGGCGCAGGGGGACCGACAGGAAGCTGGTCCTCCTGGTGATGTTCACCGGGGTGATCTCGGTCAGCGCGGTCACCGCACTCAACCGCAGGGGTGGCGGGCAGCCCGGCCGGTAGCCGGGCCTACAGGGCGAAACCCACCGATGGAAGATTCACGCGCCCCGCGTGAGGTGGTGCCCGCACCCATGGCGAAGCCCGCCGACGAAAGATCCACCCGGCGTCCCCGGCGTCCGCCTGAGGTAGGGCGCCCACACACGGCGAAGCCCGCCGACGAGAGATTCGCCGGCGGGCTTCCGCGCCGTCATCAGCGCCACGTCCACACCAGGCCGGGTCCGCACCAGGCCGGGTCCGCACCGAGCAGCGACCGGACCGGGCAACGGCCTACGACCGGACCTGCGACGAGAACGAAGAAGGCTACGGCTGCGCGGGGAAGTGGCCGTCGATCTGGTCGTACTGTCGCTGCGCGCTCTTGAACGCGTCGGGGTCGACGGCACCGAGCCCGCTGAACGGGTGGCTGATCAGGATGATGAAGCACACGCCGATGACGACCACGGCCACCCGGACCAGGTCGGCGATGATCGACGAGGTCGTGGGCCGCGCCCCGAGGGTCCAGGGCAGCGCGATCACCAGGAGACCGGAGAGGATCATCGAGATCACGAAGATGCTCTCCAGACTGGCTCTCGCGTCGTCACTCCGTATCACGCGGGCGTGGGAGACCTCGGAGATCCGGTCGAGCGTGTCCTGCTGGAGGTTCTTGCTCTCGTCGCCGATCGGGCGGAGCCTGAGCACTGTGGCCCGCATGTCCGCGAGGGTCTGCCCGGGGATCGGGGACATCTCGCTGTCGGCCATGAGCGGCCAGTCGAGGTCGATGCTCTGCGCGGTGTACTGCCGGATCTGGGAACGGACGGGTGCCGCCTCGGGGATGGGCGCCACCGACCAGTACATCTCGGTGAGGCTCTCGGCCTCGGCCTGGACGTCGGCCTCGGACACCGAGAGCGCGTCCCTGCACAGGACCGCGGCGTAGGCCAGCACCAGCAGGTAGACGGCGAGGGCGAGGTTGGCGGAGAAGTCGACGGACGACGCGCCGTGCTCGCCGTCGTCGTACCCCTTCCTCCTGAGGACCCGGAACGCGATCAGCGCGATCGCGACGGACACCACCACCAGCACGGCTACCCAGCCCATGAGACTCCCTTGAAGCGGTCATCGAATAAGCTACTCAGGGTAATCGGATCGATACCGTTGTTCATGGAGTTCTGTGGAGTTCCATGGAGCTCTGTGGAGTTTCGCTGGATTCATTCGCGAAGTTCGTGAACCCCCGCGATGAAGTCACGGGCGACCCCGCGCAGTCCGGGCAGGTGCGAGAGCCCCACCAGGCGGTCCACCAGCGGGACGGTGAGCTCGATGAGCCGGTGTGTCCGTCGGCACCCCTCCGACTCGTCGTGCACCCAGAACAGGACGACGCCCATCGACATCAGCCAGAGCAACTCGGGAAGCTCGGCCCGCAGTTCGCTGTCCATCCGGTCGGAGGACCCTTCCACGACCCGCCGATAGATCGCGATCGACGCGTCCCGGGAGGGTGAGGACTCGGCGCTGAACGGGTTGAGCGGGTTGTTCGGCTCGGCCGCGTGCTTGAAGAACTTCACCGCGAACTCGTGGTACGGCTCGGACACCCGTACCCACTCCCGCAACACCCCCGCCAGCCGCGCGGCGAACCGGTGCTCGGTGGCCAGCAGTTTCTCGCACGCGGCCTCGTGCTCGGTCTGGGCCCGGTCGTAGTACGCCTGGACCAGGATCTCCTTCGAGGCGAAGTAGTAGTAGGCGTTGCCCACCGAGACCCCGGCCTCGGCGGCGATGGCCCGCATGGTGGTCGCCTCGTATCCACGCTCGCGAAAAAGCCGCAGGGCCGTCTCCACGATGACCTCACGGGTCCTGTCCGATCCACGGGTTCTCGGGGTCGGCTCGGTCATAGGGCGCTCGTCACCTATCGATTGGAGCTGGGAGAACGGGCTCATCCGGTCTTTCTCCACTGGACGAACCCTAGATCATCCGTCCCGCACCGCCGGGGATGAGCCCAATGAACGACCCTAAGCGCGCCACATTGCCCCCGCCACTCATATCCGTGATTGCTCCGTCACTCTCGCCGTCGCGCCACCCCGTCCCCGTCCGGCACGCCCCCGCCAAGGGCGTGATAGTGGCGCTATTCACGACAAATACGGATATGTCATTTATCGCCGAAAACGCCGTCTCAGCAGGTCATCGAGCTGCCCGATCATTCCCACTACCGGGCAAAAATCACTCTTCGTAAGGGATCATCCGGGTTCGGGGGTGGGATTGATCCTTTTGGCGGAAGGGCTCCCGCGACAAGGGATACATAAATGGGGACATGTCCCTGTAGACAGCGGGCTGCCCGGTTCACCACCGGAGCACTGCTCGCTCTGCAGCTATCTTTCATCGCATCGGCCCCGCACCACAGCGCGACCGCGGAGAGCGGGAACGCGTCGGCCGACGCGGCGATCGTGAGCCGGCCCGTCGCGGCCGGCCCGGCGGAGGTACGCCGGTCCACGATCATCGGAGTGTACGACATCACCACCCTGGAAACCTCCCGGCGCTACCTCCGGGAACTGTGTCATTCGGCCGCCGTCCAGCGCGGCCGGGAGCCCACGGCCCCCCTCTGGCCCGAGGAGGTCACTCCCGCGGACGCACCGTCCCGGCCCTCCGGAACCACCGCACGAACGCGCACCGCCGCCCTGGCGACCAAACACCATGAACAGGCGACCTCTCCAACCTCCGAGACCACCGCACGAACACGCACCGCCGCCCTGACAGGCGCGGTCGGGAGACAGACGACCCCCCGAACCGAGGAAGCCACCCTCCGGAGCGGAGGAAAGACCGCGGTCGAGGCCCAGGGAAGCGCGCGGGCCCCGGTCGCGGCCACCTCGGAGGAGCAGGCCTCCGCCGTCCTCGAAAAGCCGTCCGAGACCCGCCCCGCCCAGGGGCAACAGGCGCAAAAGGCCCAGCAACCCATGCGGCTCCAGCAGACGGACGCCAAGCGGCTCCTACGGGAAGCGGGCCTGACCTGGTTCTCCTCGGGTAAGTGCGCGAACCGCAACGGACCGCACTGCACCTCGCTGGAGGCCGTACGATCCGCGACCGTCTCCAGCGCCATCGAGCTGAAGCGTCGCAGCGGTTGCCCTCTCGTCGTCACCGGTGGCACCGAGGTGGGCCACGCCCCCGGCCCCTACAGCCACTACGAGGGCTACAAGCTCGACATAAAGCCCAATGCGTGCATAAACCGCTACATCACGAAGAACTACCCACTACAGGGCGTGCGAGGTGACGGAGCCCGCCTGTACGGCCAGTCGGCGACCTCGGGGCCCCTCTTCGCCCGCGAGGCGGACCACTGGGACATCCTCTTCCGCTAATGGAAGCCACCGGGTCAGCTGATCGGGCAGACCTGGTACCGGAGCCCCGCCGGCGACGCGGGCTTCCGCTTCCGCTGACCGGGCTACCGCCGCTCCTGACTTCCGCCGACCTGGGGGATCCCACGATCACACGGATCCCACCGGCACGGATCCCACCGGTCCTCGATCCGCGACCGTACGCATCCCACCGATCTCACGACCACGCGGCCTCCACCGGTCCTCGAAGGATCACCGACGGCTCACCGCCGTGCGGGATCCCGTCGCCCGAGGTCCGAGCCCTCCGATGTCCGAGCCTCCGGGACCGCGAAGGCCGTACCGCGGCATGACGTCGCAGGACGTCATGCCGCGGTACGGCCAGGGAGAAACTACGCGAACTCGGCCGCGACCAACTCGGCGATCTCCGCCGCGTTCAGGGCGGCGCCCTTGCGGAGGTTGTCGCCGCAGACGAACAGGTCGAGCGTGTTGGGGAAGTCGAGCGCCTGGCGGATCCGGCCCACGTAGGTGGGGTCGGTGCCGACGACCTCCGCGGGGGTCGGGAAGACGCCGTTGGCCGGGTCGTCCATGACGACCACGGTCGGGGCGGCCTCAAGGATCCGGTGGGCGTCGGCGACGGTGATCTCACGCTCGAACGTCGCGTGCACGGCGAGCGAGTGGGTGGTGATCACCGGGACACGGACGCAGGTCGCGGAAACCTTCAGGTCGTCGATCCCAAGGATCTTCCGTGACTCGTTGCGGAGCTTGATCTCCTCGGAGGCCCAGCCGCCGTCCTTGAGCGAACCCGCCCACGGCACGACGTTGAACGCCACCGGCGCCGGGAACGGCGACTCCTCGTCCCCGAGCTTGTTCTGCAGGGCCTTGCGCACGTCACCGGCGGCCTGCCCGATCGTACGGTCACCCGCGAGGGCCTCGATCTCGTCGTAGAGGCGGGCCGAGCCCGCCACCCCCGCACCGGAGACCGCCTGGTAGGAGGCGACCACCAGCGCCCGCAGGCCGTACTCCTCGTGCAGGGCGCCCATCGCGGCCATCATCGACAGGGTCGTGCAGTTGGGGGTGGAGATGATCCCCAGCGGCCGCTCCCGCGCGGCCTCGGGGTTGACCTCCGGCACGACCAGCGGGACCTCGGGGTTCATCCGGAAGGTGCCCGACTTGTCGATGACGACGGCCCCGCGCTCGGCGGCGATCGGCACCCAGGTCGCGGAGACCTCGTCCGGCACGTCGAAGATCGCGATGTCGACGCCGTCGAAGACCTCGGGGGCCAGCTCCTGGACGACGAGGTCCTCGTCGCGGACCCGCAGGACCTTGCCGGCCGAGCGGGCGGACGCGACGAGCTTGATCTCGCCGTAGACGTCCTCGCGGCCGGAGATGATGTCACGCATGACGGTGCCGACGGCACCGGTCGCCCCGATCAGGGCGAGAGTGGGCTTGCGGCTCATCGCCCGCTACCTCCGTAGATCACGGCTTCAACCTGGTCCACATCGAGATCGAACGCGCGGTGCGCGGCGCTGACCGCCGTGTCCACCTCGTCCTGCCCGACGATCACCGAGATACGGATCTCCGAGGTGGAGATCATCTCGATGTTCACCCCCGCGTCGGCGAGGGCCGCGAAGAACGTCGCGGTGACGCCGGGATGCGAGCGCATGCCCGCCCCGATCAGCGAGATCTTGCCGATCTGGTCGTCGAAGAGCAGCGACTCGAAGCCGATGCGCTCCTGGATCTTCTTCAGCGCGGTGAGCGCGGCCGAGGCGTCACTCGTGGGCAGCGTGAAGGAGATGTCCGTCCGGCCGGTCGTCGCCGCCGACACGTTCTGCACGATCATGTCGATGTTGATCTCGGCGTCGGCGAGCGTTTTGAAAATCGTCGCAGCCTCACCGACCTTGTCGGGCACCCCGACAACCGTGATCTTGGCCTCGCTCCGGTCGTGCGCGACGCCGGAGATGATCGGCTGCTCCATCTCTGTTCCTTCACTGTCGGGGTCGGAGACGACCCACGTGCCTTCCTTGGTGCTGAACGAACTTCTGACGTGGATCGGCAGGCTGAAGCGGCGAGCGTACTCGACACAGCGCAGGTGCAGGATCTTCGCACCGCACGCCGCCATCTCCATCATCTCGTCGTACGAGATCCTGGGGATCTTGCGGGCGGCGGAGACGATGCGGGGGTCGGCGGTGAAGACGCCGTCCACGTCGGTGTAGATCTCGCACACGTCGGCGCTCAGCGCGGCGGCGAGCGCGACCGCCGTGGTGTCGGAACCGCCCCTGCCGAGCGTGGTGATGTCCTTGGTGTCCTGCGAGACCCCCTGGAAACCGGCCACGATCGCGATCTGGCCGTTGTCGAGCGCCTCGCGGATCCGGCCGGGCGTCACGTCGATGATGCGCGCGCGACCGTGCGAGGAGTCGGTGATCACCCCGGCCTGGGACCCGGTGAACGAGCGCGCCTCCTGGCCCAGGTTGGCGATCGCCATCGCCAGCAGCGCCATCGAGATGCGCTCACCCGAGGTGAGCAGCATGTCGAGCTCGCGGCCCGGTGGAAGCGGCGAGACCTGCTGGGCGAGGTCGAGCAGTTCGTCCGTCGTGTCACCCATCGCCGAAACGATCACCACGACGTCGTTGCCGGCTTTTTTCGTCGCGACGATCCGCTGCGCGACCCGCTTGATGCAGGACGCGTCGGCGACGGACGAACCACCATACTTCTGAACAACGAGCGCCACGAGATGTCTCCGAAGCAATCTAGGGCTGTGGAGCTCACAGTCTACTGGCGCCCTCGCTGAGACCCTCGGGTCAACCCAGCATGTGGACGATCACACCGTTGTGCGCTCCTCCGCGACATCGAGCCGCGTGTGGGCGACAAGCGCCTGAAGTGCCCGCATCGCCGCTCCGGCGTGGTTGCCCCAGGTGTTGAAATAGGAGTACTGCCACCACCAGAGCGCCTCAAGAGGACGCCCCGCCCTGTGATGCCGCAAACCATGCAGGAGGTCGGCGGCCACCGCCGTCAGGTCGTCCGACAGTCGGTACGGGGTGACCACGGTGTCCTTGTAGGGATCGAAGACCTCGGCGTAGTCGTCCACCGGCTTCAGCCTCTCGGCGAGGGCCGTACGGACGACGTCGACGTCCGGGTCCTCACCCAGGTGCGGCTCCCAGTTGCCCGACAGGATCACGTCCTGGCTCGCGCCGAGCTGCGCGCCGGCCGAGCTGACCTGCGCGACCTCCACCAGCAGCAGCGGCAGAATGGCGTCGCCGCCCTCCCCGCCCGCCAGACGGGTCAGGCCGTCGATGTAGTTCTTCGCGTGCTCCGCGATCCGTTCCGCGAGAGCGCTCCACGCATCGTCAGACATCAAGGAGCCTTCTTCCTTCGAACGCGCGGCCCAAGGTGACCTCGTCCGCGTACTCAAGGTCACCGCCTACCGGCAGACCGCTGGCCAGTCGTGTCACTTTCAATCCCATCGGCTTGACCAGACGGGCGAGATAGGTCGCCGTCGCCTCCCCCTCAAGGTTGGGGTCGGTGGCGAGGATCAGCTCGGTGACCTGGCCGTCCGCCAGGCGGGCCATGAGCTCTCTGATGTTCAGGTCGTCGGGGCCGACGCCGTCGATCGGGCTGATCGCCCCGCCGAGCACGTGGTAGCGACCCCGGAACTCGCGGGTCTTCTCGATGGCCACGACGTCCTTCGACTCCTCGACGACGCAGATCACGTGAAGATCGCGCCTGGTGTCGCGGCAGATCCGGCACTCCTCCTCCGCGGCCACGTTGCCGCAGACCCGGCAGAAGCGGACCTTCTCCTTGACCTCCAGCAGGGCGTGGGCGAGCCGCTTCACGTCGGCGGGCTCCGCGGCCAGCAGGTGGAACGCGATGCGCTGCGCGCTCTTGGGACCGACCCCTGGAAGCATGCCCAGCTCGTCGATCAGATTCTGGACGACCCCTTCGTACATGCCTAGAACCCGGGAAGCTGGCCGAGCCCGCCCCCGCCGCCCAGCCCCTGGGCGAGGGGACCGAGCTTCTCCTGCTGCAGGTCGGCGGCGGCGCGCACGGCGTCGCGAATGGCCGCGATGACCAGGTCGGCGATGGTGTCGGCCGTCTCCTGGGGATCACCGGGATCCACGGCCTCAGGACTGATCTTGAGTTCGAGCAGCTCGCCCCCGCCGTTGACCGTGGCCACGACAAGTCCGCCGCCCGCGGAGCCCTCGACTTCCGCGTCGTTCAGCTCCTGCTGGGCGCTCACAAGCTGCTGCTGCATGAGCTGTGCCTGCTCCAGCAGCTGCTGCAGGTTGACATCCCCTGGGTTCACCGTCGTTGTGCTCCTCGTCCGTGACATCGGTCGTCACGAGCCTACGGGGTCCGGGCCGGGTGTTGTACTCGACCGAGCACGCGTTCCCCCTGGATGGGGATTAAACCCCCCGTCGGGCCTCGGTCCCCCCTCCAGACGTCCGAGACCCGACGCGACACGCGCCGGAGCGGCCGCACACGGCGTCGTGTGCTCGGAAGGTAACCCTCCGAAGGTTGCACACACGTTGCGATCGTTCACTCACCCTCCGCACACCCTCTTTGGCCGAACGGGTTGCGAGCGGAGGCCCGACCACCGATGCTTCGGCCATCGGCTCTACTCCGGGGGGATATGTGCGCGACGGCCACCGTGGAGCCGTCCAGACGGCCGACCTCGCCTCCTACTCGTCACGGCTACGGCGCCTGCACGAGACCCTGATCGGGGGCGAGCGGCCGACGGGCGAGGGACCCAGAAGCGTGATCTCCGCCTCGTGGCGGCGATCGCTGGACGCCGGTGTCGACCCCGACACCGGGTCGGCCCCCATCGCCTTCGACGGCGAGGACCTCCGCGAGGTCCGCTCGGCGCACCCGATGAGCGGAATTCTGCCGATCATCACCGGGACCCTCCTGGAGGTCGTCGACGCGGACGACCAGATCCTGCTCGTCACCGACGCCCTCGGCAGGGTGCTCTGGCGCGACGGCAACCGCCGGACGATGGACAGCGCCGACGAGGTGGGGCTGGCCGACGGATTCGACTGGAGCGAGGGCGCGATCGGGACCAACGGCCTGGGCACCGCGCTCGCCACCCGACGGCCCCTGCACGTCTTCTCCGCCGAGCACCTGGTCAGGGCGCTCCATTTCTGGTCGTGCTCCGCCGCGCCGATCGTCGACCCCGACAGCGGCGACCTGCTGGGCTGCGTCGACGTCAGCGGCACGACCCGCGCCATGCACCCGGCGAGCGTCGCCCTCGTCGAGGCCGCGGCGCGACTGGCCGAGAACCACCTCACCCTGCGCATGCTCGAACGCGACGAGCGGCTCAGACGCCGTCACGAGCGGCACCTGGGCACGCTGCGCGGCGAACCGGGCGCCCTGGTCACCGCGACCGGGCGGATCATCGCCGGTGACGACGCGCGCCAGTGGGGTGCCCGCGTACGCCTGCCGGAGACGGGCGACCGGGTGATCCTGCCCGACGGACGGAGCGCCTTCCTGGAGGGTCTGGGCGGCGACGGCTTCCTGCTCCGCCTCTCCGGCCCGATCAGGGGCCCCGTGCTCACCCTGTCCTTCCTCGGTGCGGAACACCCCACGGCGCACCTCGAAGGGACCCGCCTGTCACTCTCCCTGCGCCACGCCGAGATCCTCACGATGCTCGCCCTCAACCCCCAGGGCATGACCGCCGCCCAGCTCTCCTTCCACCTGTACGGCGACGCGGGCAACCCGGTGACCGTCCGCGCCGAGATCCACCGGCTCCGCGCCCGGCTCGGCCGTACGATCGCCGCCAAGCCGTACCGCCTCACCTGCGCGCTGGAGGCCGACTTCCTGGAGCTCAAGCGGCTGCTCGCGGCCGACGAGGCCGCTCCGGTCGCCCGCGCCTACCGCGGCCCCCTGCTGCCCCGCTCCGAGGCACCCGCCCTGCGCCTCGAACGGGAGGAGTTGGAGGGGCAGGTACGGGCCCGCCTGCTGCGGCGGGGAGGACCCGAGGACCTGTGGGCCTACGCGGAGACCGAGCACGGCAGGAACGACATCCAGATCCTCGAACGCCTCGTCGTCGCGCTGCCCCGCCACGACCACCGCGCGGTCGCCGCCCGGATTCGTCTCGGCGACGTCGACCTGCCCTGAGCCCACCGTGCCCGGTGATCCGCCTCGCCCGGGAACCCCCACCGGGCGCGGCCGCTCCCGCTCCGCACAGGGGCCGGGAGAGTGATCCCGCTTCGCAGAGGGGTGCGCGAGAGTGCCGACAGCGGTCGGACAGGGCGTCGTCGGGTGACGCCCCCGTACGGCGGTCCCCTTCGGACGGTGCCGACGCCGTCAGGTGTGGTCGATCTCGCCGATCACCTGGCCGCCCAGCTCGCGCTGGAGGAGGGCCATGCCGCTGAGCGCGTCGACGTCGGCGTCCGCGTCGTTGAGCGGGTCGACCTCGTCGGCGTCGGGTGCGGTGCCGCGATTGCCCCGGGGAGGCACCGCGTCAGGCCAGGCCGCCGCCTTGGCGCCGGTCTTGGCCCTTGGGCCGGCCTGGGCCGCCGCCTTCGCCGCGGAACGGGCCGCGGCCAGACCGGGGCTCGACATGGAGTTGGGCGGGGGAGGTGAGCCGGGGTCCTCCGGCATGGGGGCGTCCGGCCAGGACTCGTCCGTCGCGGGCGGGGCCTGCCCTGACGGAGCCTCTCGCGAGACCGCCGGTGACGGCCCGGAGGCGGGCGCCTGGCGTGCGGGCGCCTGCTGCGACCGTGCTGCCTGGCTTTGGGGGGCCTGATTCTGGGAGGTCTGGTTGGCCTGGGGTCCGGGGTGCTGGGGGGCCGGGGGGTGCCTCGGGGCCGGAGGGCGGCTCCCGCCGGAGGGAGGGGGCCCGTTGCCGACGACGGCCTCGACCTTCCAGGTGCCGCCCAGCACCTCCTGCAGCACCGCCGCGACGACCGCGTCCTTGCCGCCACCGGTGAAGTTCTTCATCGCACCGACCTGGGCGAACCCGAGGGTGACGATCTTCCCTTCGACCCCGACGACCTGGGCGTTGGTGTTGACGTTGGCCCACACGACGATGCTGCGCCGCTTGAGCGCCGCGAGCACCTGCGGCCAGGCCTGCTGTACGGTTCCGGTTCCGGCTCCCACCTCCGAGGCGGACGCCGTCGCCTGATCGGCCGGCACGAAGGCGCCCGCGGCCTCGGGAGCCTGCTGGACGGGCGTCTGAGCCTGCCCCTGCCGCCCCTGCTGTCCCTGGGCCGGCGCGCCGGGCCTGGCCGCCGCGGGCCAGTCGTCGCCCTGTCCAGCGGACCCGGCTGCGGCGGGGGGCGCACCGGCGGGCGTCTCCGTCCGCGAAGGAGGCGCCGGGTGAATCACCGGTGCGGGATCTCGCTGCGGGAGGGAGACCGGGGCGGGAGCCGCGACGACTCCTCCCTTCTCCAGCCGCTCCAGGCGGGTGAGCAGCGCGGCCTCCCCCTGGGCCGCGCCGGGAAGGAGGATTCTCGCGCACATGAGTTCGAGCAGCAGCCGTGGCGAGGCCGCCCCACGCATCTCGATCAGGCCGGCGTTGAGGATCTCCGCCGCGCGGGTCAGCTCCGCCGGACCCATGGAGGCCGCCTGGACCTGGAGCCGTTCCAACTCGTCGCCTGGCCGGTCGAGCAGCCCGCTGGTGGCCGCCTCCGGCACATTCGCGAGGATCACCAGGTCACGGAAGCGCTCCAGCAGGTCCATCGCGAACCGCCGGGGGTCGTGGCCGCCCTCGATCACCCGGTTCACCACCTGGAACACCTGCGCGCCGTCACGACCGGCGAAGGCCGCGACCACGTCGTCGAGCAGGTCGCCGTCGGTGTAGCCGAGGAGGGAGACCGCGCGGGCGTACGTGATGCCGGCCTCGTCCGACCCGGCGAACAGCTGGTCGAGGATCGAGAGCGAGTCCCGGGCCGAACCCGCACCGGCCCTCACCACCAGCGGGAGCGCGGCGGGCTCGAACGGAACTTTCTCCGAGGTGAGGATCTCCTCCATGAGCGCGCGCAGCGCGGCCGGGGGGATCAGCCGGAACGGGTAGTGGTGGGTCCGGGACTTGATCGTCCCGATGACCTTCTCCGGCTCGGTGGTCGCGAAGACGAACTTCAGGTGCGGGGGAGGCTCCTCGACGAGCTTGAGCAGCGCGTTGAAACCCTCGCGGGTCACCATGTGCGCCTCGTCGATGATGTAGATCTTGAAGCGCGAGGACACCGGCGCGAAGAAGGCCCGCTCGCGCAGGTCGCGGGCGTCGTCCACACCACCGTGCGAGGCGGCGTCGATCTCGATGACGTCGAGGTGGCCGGGGCCGGTGGGCGCCAGCGCCACGCAGGACTCGCACTCCCCGCACGGGTCGGGGGTCGGGCCCTTCTCACAGTTCAGGGAGCGGGCCAGGATGCGCGCGCTGGACGTCTTGCCGCATCCCCTGGGCCCGCTGAACAGGTAGGCGTGGTTGATGCGCCCGCTGCGCAGTGCCTGACGCAACGGGTCGGTGACGTGCTCCTGACCCTTGACCTCGGCGAAGGTCCCGGGCCGGTACTTGCGGTACAGCGCAAGACTCATGCGGCGATCCCACCTGCGAGGGGTCTCAACGAAGAGACCCCTCGCACACCCGCCAGAGCCCGCTTATCCTTGCTGCCTTCCGGCCCTGGGGAGGTTCACAGGATGACGCCGCGCGAGGGGTCGACCCTCAGTCTAGCCTCAGATCCGAGTGGTCGGTGTCGGAAATCAGTGGTCCCTGCCACTCGGAAAGTTGGGTAAGCTTCTCCACGGAGGATTCGCCTAGTTGGCCTAGGGCGCACGCTTGGAAAGCGTGTTGGGGGCAACCCCTCAGGAGTTCGAATCTCCTATCCTCCGCCACCTCACGAGGGCCGGACCGCACCCGCGGTCCGGCCCTTGTGGCTTTCCCTTCCGGATTTGCTCCGATAAATGGGCATGTAACGCAATAAGCCATCACCTCCCGTGCACCCGCCGGCATGTTGGGACACTCCCAGGGCAGGGGAAGCGCCCCAAGCGGATCGAAGGGACGTCGGGCGATGGATTTCAAGGATGACGCCCAGCTGGACAGCTCTCAGGTCGAGAGCCGTGGCGGCGGGGGGAGGATTCCCGGGGGTGGTATCGCGATCGGCGGCGGCGCGGCGGGAATCATCGCGCTCATCGTGGCCCTGATCTTCGGGATAAACCCCGGTGACATCACCGGTGGCTCCTCCCAACCGGCCCCGGTGGGCACGGGCTCCGACCTCACCGCCCAGTGCAGGACCGGGCAGGACGCCGACCAGAACGAGGAGTGCCGGGTGGTCGGCGTGGTCAACAGCATCCAGGACTACTGGCCGAAGGCGGTCCAGGGGTACGAGCCGGCCAAGACCGTCATGTTCTCCGGCCAGGTCGACACGGAGTGCGGTGCCGCCGACTCCTCAGTGGGCCCGTTCTACTGCCCGGCCGACCGCCAGGTCTACCTGGACCTCAGCTTCTTCAAGGAGCTGGAGAGCAAGTTCGGCGCCAAGGGCGGCCCCTTCGCCCAGGCGTACGTCATCGGTCACGAGTACGGTCACCACGTCCAGAACCTCCTCGGCACCAACGCCAAGGCCCAGCAGGGCCCGCAGCAGGGCCCGGAGAGCGGCTCGGTCCGGCTGGAGTTGCAGGCCGACTGCTACTCGGGCGCCTGGGCCAAGAACGCGTACGAGACCGGCCTGTTCGAGAAGCCGTTCACGAAGACGGACATCGAGGAGGCGCTCAGCGCGGCCTCGGCCGTGGGTGACGACAGCATCCAGGAGCGGACCCAGGGGCGGGTCAACCCCGAGGGCTTCACCCACGGGACATCAGCGCAGCGTGTCAAGTGGTTCACCACCGGTTACGAGAGCGGCGACCCGGCCAGGTGCGACACCTTCGCCGGCAGCATCTAAAAAGGCCTGTGAGCTGCGACGATGGGAACCCGCCCGGCGGAGGGCGGGATTCTCTCCTAAACTACATACTGTGATCTTCAAGTTGGTCGGCGACGAACGGCCCTATCCAGAACACGGCCTCTCGCATCGCGAGTGGGCGCAGATACCGCCGCGGCAGGTCCGGCTCGACACCCTGATCACCACGAAAGCGGTGCTCGACCTCCACTCCCTGCTCGCCAAGGACTCCACGTTCTACGGAGATCTGTTCCCGCACGTGGTCCAGTGGCGCGGCGACCTCTATCTGGAGGACGGCCTGCACCGGGCGCTGCGTTCGGCCCTGCACCAGCGTTCGGTCCTGCACGCACGGGTCCTGGACCTGCCCGCCGAGAGCTGATCGAGACATGCGAAAAGCCCCCGGGTCGCTCACGCGACCCGGGGGCTTTTTCTGTGGCGGTGGAGGTGGGATTTGAACCCACGGATAGGTTGCCCCATCACACGCTTTCGAGGCGTGCGCCCTCGGCCACTAGGCGACTCCACCGCGGAGCAGCTTACCGGATAACCGCTATTGCTCGCGCATCCGGCGAGCGGTGAAGAACTCGGTGAGAACCGCCGCGCATTCGTCGGCCAGAATTCCGCCGAGCACCTCTGGCCGGTGGTTCAGGCGGCGGTCCCTGAGCACGTCCCAGAGCGACCCCGCGGCGCCGCCCTTGGGGTCCGTGGCGCCGTAGACGACCCGATCGACCCGGGCGAGCACGGCGGCCCCCGCGCACATGGTGCAGGGTTCCAGGGTGACCACCAGCGTGCAGCCGCTCAGCCGCCACTGTCCGCGTGCCTTCCCCGCCTGCCGCAGGGCGAGCATCTCGGCGTGCGCGGTGGGGTCGACCGAGACCTCCCTGTCGTTTCCCGCGCGTGCCAGCACGGAGCCGTCAGGGCCGAGGACGACCGCGCCGACCGGCACGTCTCCGCGGGCTCCGGCTTCGGTCGCCTCCGCCAGCGCGAGCCTCATCTCCGGGACGTAGCCCACCGGTGTCAGGCCGGTCATCACGCGTCCCCCGGCGTCGAATCGACGCGTATGCCCGCCCGCGCCTGATCGGTCATCGCACGCCCGCGCCAGGCCGGTGTCCCCGAAGCCGTACCCGTGAGGCGCGGGTCCGCATCGGTCACAGCGCGCTCGTGGGCACCGAGCCGGGCAGGGCGCCCCGTCACCGCAGCCGGTCGAGCTCGTCGGCGAACGCCAGCCGTTCGGCGATCACCGAGAGCGTGTCCGCGGGGAGCGCGCCCTCCTCCATGCTGAGCTCGACGAGCTCCTCGGAGCTCAGCCCGAGGTCTTCCAGCAGCTCGAAGTCACCCGCGGGCCGCACGCCCAGGTCGGGGGTGTCCTTGTCCACCGCCACCCCGGCGAGCTCGGTGAAGAGCTCCCCCAGGTCGTCGGAGAGACCCGCGTGAGCGTCGGACAGGAAGGTGCGCGGCTCCAGGTCGCCCTGGTATCGAACGATCGCGAACCACTCGTCCTCCACCTCCACGCACAGCAGGGCGAGCTCGTCACCGGTGAGTCCCAGGTGCTCCTGGACGGCGTCGCCGAGATCGTCGACGATCTCCGCCTCGCCGAGGTCGATCTCCGCACCGTTCCAACCGTCCGCCGTACGGACGAAGGCGGCGGAGAACACACTGCTGGATGGTCTGGAGGGCATGGCCGATCTCCCGAGGTCAGCCGAACACAGAGTCGATGGCGCGTTCGAACGGCTCGGAGAACCCCAGCCGCGCGGCGATGCTTGACAGGACGTCCTCGGGGAGGAGGTCGATATCCCCTGACAGGATGCCGAGCTCCATCTCGTCGAGGCCCAGGTCCGCGAAGATGGACAGGTCTCCCGCGGGGAGCGCCGTCTCCTCGTCCTGGAGGATCGCGTCGAGCTCGTCCTCGTCGGGAACCGGCACGTCCAGGTATTCCAGCGCCTGCTGCGCGAGCGGGAAATCCCAGGACGCGGCGATGTCGGAGAGGAACACCTCGACTCTCTCGCCGAACACCCGTAGCGCCACGAAGAACTCATCCCCAACGGCGACAAGGCCAATCGTGCCGTTCGTACTCGGCTGCTGGCGCAGGGCGTGGATGAGGCCCTCAAGGTCGGAGGTGAGCGCCACCGGGAGCATCTCCGCCTCCCAGCGATCGTCCTCGCGGTAGATCACGATGGCAAAGTCCAGTGAGTCTTCGTCTGACATGGCCATCCCCACCGAATGCTTTCTCTACGGAGGTCAATGCTTTCAGAAGCGAAGCACCCACGTGGGCCTCTCCGACCAAATTGTGATCAAATCCGAGTGAGCGGGTGATGTCTGACGAGTGACCCGTCGTCCCCCGGCTCATCGCCGCCCGCCGGCCCAGGATACCTTTGGCCACCATGGAAACCCTGGTCGTCGACCATCCCCTGGTGGCCCACAAGCTGACCGCGCTGCGGGATGTGAACACCGACTCCCCCACCTTCCGGCGTCTCGCCGACGAACTGGTGACCCTGCTGGCCTACGAGGCGACCAGGCAGGTCCGCGTCACCGAGTGGTCGGTGGAAACCCCCGTGGCCCCCGCCGAGGGTGTGCGGCTCGCGCACCCGTACCCGCTGGTGGTGCCGATCCTGCGCGCGGGGCTGGGAATGCTGGAGGGGATGACCCGGCTGCTGCCGACGGCCGAGGTGGGTTTCCTCGGGATGATCCGCAACGAGTCCACGCTGGAGGCGGAGACCTACGCCACCCGCCTGCCCGACGACCTCTCGGGCCGCCAGGTCTACGTGGTCGACCCGATGCTGGCCACCGGTGGCACCCTCGCCGCCGCGATCAAGTTCCTCTTCGACCGCGGCGCCGACGACGTGACCGCGCTGTGCCTGCTCGCCGCGCCCGAGGGGATCGCTCATCTCGACGAGGTCTTCGCCGGCACCGGCAGGCCGATTCGCCTGGTGACGGCGGCCCTGGACGAGCGGCTGAACGAGCACGGCTACATCGTGCCCGGCCTGGGCGACGCGGGAGACCGTCTCTACGGCGTCGTCTGAAAACACCCCGCCCGCGCTCCCCGTACGGCGCCCGCCAGAACGCTCCGGGAACCGCCCCGGCAATTCCAGCACCATCCTTTTCCCTTAAAGGATGGTTCTTCTACCCACCGGCCGTTACATAATGCGGTTGTCCGGGTACGAAGCGTGGCGAAGATATCTCTTCTGTGTCCCCGGTCCGCCGAGGCCGCGGGCGCACACCAGGGAGAACCATGAGCGAGCGAATCATCCCGGACACCGAGCCGGACCCGTACGCGGACTTCAGCGCCGCGCTCAGGGACGAGTTCTCGGAGATCCATCCGGCGGCCACGGTGACCCGCTGCATAGAGGCGGCCCACTACGGAGCGCTGGAGGTCGTCGGTCACGCCCATCCGGCGCTGGTCGAACGGATCGCCCGCAAGCACCTTGAGGTCCTCGCGCTGGTCGCGAGTGAGCGCGGGTGACACGGGCGACAGGGGATGGCGGGTGCGTCGGACGGCAAGTGCTCCGCGAGGACCTCTGAGGGGATCCTCGCGACGCACACAAGACCGCATCGACCGATATCGGCCGATGCGCTTTACCTCGGCATGGCCCTGGGTAATGTATATGCGGGTGCAGTGGGTGAGCGGTAGTAGGAGGCCAAGGTGCAGGTCAAGAAGGTCCTAACGTACGGTTCCATTGGATTTGTGGCGTTTTACCTGTTCACACGACCAGGTGACGCGGCCAGTGCTGTGAAGGGTGCCATGGACACGGTTTACACGGCGGCCGATTCTCTGGCCCAATTCGTCTCACATCTGTCATGAGGCTCGTGACCCACGGGGATTCCGCCCCCTCGTCGGTCAACCGCTACTTACTCCCCCACGAACACCAGGTCATCATGGTGCGGCGCCACCCGGCCGTGCTGCTTCGCGCGGTCGCCGAGGTCTTCGGCGGCCTGATCCTCGCGGGACTGCTGAGCAAGTGGTTCGGTGACCAGGGCGGGGGCGGCATGCTCGTCGTCGTCTGGTGGGCCTGGCTGCTGCTGCTGATCCGCTTCGTCTGGAAGGTCGCCGAGTGGTCCGTCGACTACTTCGTCGTCACCTCCAAGCGGATGCTGCTAACCACCGGGCTGATCACCCGCAAGGTCGACATGATGCCGCTCGGCAAGGTCACCGACATGAGCTTCCAGCGCTCGATTCTCGGCCGAATGCTGGGATACGGCGAGTTCGTCCTGGAATCGGCAGGTCAGGACCAGGCGCTGTCGAGAGTCAACTACATCCCCTACCCGGAGACCCTCTATCTGGAGGTCTGCCAGATGCTCTTCCCCGGAGGGAACGACTCGGACGACTAACGTCCATGTCAAGGGCACAGAAGCCGTTGACACTTTCCGGTGAGGATTTTTCACTCGGGGTTACCTGATTCGGCCGCTTCATGCAATCATGGCGAGGAACATTGACCATCCTTCGCCCTGAGAGATCAGATGCCGAGTCAGGGAACCATCGGTGACCGCGTCCGCGGACTGCGCCTGAGCAGGCGCATGTCCCAGGCCCAGCTCGCAGGGCCGGACCTTTCCGACAGTTATGTCTCCCTCATCGAGTCCGGCAAGCGGACGCCGACCCCCGTGGTCGCCCGTCTGCTCGCCGAGCGACTGGGATGCACCACCGAGTTCCTGCTGCACGGGATCGAGCCGCGGCAACGCATCGACACCGAACTCGGCCTGCGCCACGCGGAGCTGGAGCTCCTCCACGGCGACCCGTCCGTCGCGGCGGATCGCTTCGGCGAGATCGTGAAGGTCGCCGGCGAGGAGAACGTCATGCTGGCCGCGCACGCGCGGTTCGGCCGCGCACGCGCGCTGGAGGTCCAGGGCGAGCTCGGCCCGGCGGTGAAGGCGTTCGAGCGGCTCCGGCACGAGGCGGCCACCCACCCCGAGCGCCTGGCCGACCTGCCGCTGGCGGTCGCGCTGAGCCGCTGCTACTTCCTCGCCGGAGACACCCTTCGCGCCCGCGACCTCGCCGCCCACGCGCTCGGCGAGGTCAACCGGCTGCCCCTGTCACAGGGGGAGATCGCCGTGGAGCTGGCCGTCTCCCTGATGGAGATCACCGGCACCCGAGGGGCCGACTTGCCGGGCATGTCCTACGTCCGGAACATCCTCTCGGTCAACGGTGTCCCCGCCGTGGTCAACCGCACCGCGGAGATCCACGCCCTCTGGCGGGCGAGCGTCACCGCCGCCGACGGTGAGGACTCGGCGCTCGCCGTCCGTCTCGCCGACGACGCGATCGCGACCGGACGCCCGGCGCGGATGGCCTCGCAGCTCGCCCTCGTCGCGATGGGCTGGGCGCGTCTCGCCGCCTCCACCGGTGACGAGCCGCTCGACGAGGCCCGCGAGCTCGCGACCGCCGCGAGTGATGTCTTCGCCGTATTCCCCGAGCACGCCCAGGAATACGCCAGGAGCCTTGTCGTACGCGCCCACGTCCACCTGGGGGTCGACGACGCCCGAGGCGCGGCCACCCTGGCCAGGACCGCTCTGGACCTGCTGGACGGTCAGGCGGGTCCCATCGGGGCGACCGCGCAGCTGGTTCTCGCCCGCGCCGCGCTCTCTCGGGGCCACCATGTCGAGGCCACGATGGCCCTGGACACCGCGAAGCTGTCGCTGAGCGACATCCGGCACGAGTTCTCCGTTCCCGGCCGGGAGGCCGCACGGGTCTGGCGTGACCTAGGCGACCTGTACGGTCAGGCCGGTGTGGTCGAAGAGCAGACCGGTGCGTATCGTAAGGCTCTTGAGGCTGCCGGAGTGCGCGATGCGATGGTGGGCGTGACGGTCGATTCGGCTCTGGTCCGTTAAGACGTTCTCGCTTCTGAAGTTCCAGATTTGTTTTTGCGCCTCCGGAATAACTAGGGTCTACCAGTCATTGATTCGTAGGATGATTGGTTTCTCCGGAGGAGGCAGACGGTGAGTCTGCGTACGGCGCAGCGAGCATCCCTCGTCGACCAAGTGATCGATCAACTCAAGGAGCAGATCACTTCTAACTCCTGGCAGATGCACGCGAAGATTCCTACCGAGACCGTGCTCGCCGAGCAACTGGGCGTCGGGCGCAACACCGTGCGCGAGGCGGTGCGCGCACTCACACACGCCGGCCTGCTGGAGTGTCGCCAGGGCGACGGGACGTACGTCCGTGCCACGAGCGAGCTCTCCGGGGCCATGCTGCGGCGGCTGCGCACCGCCGAGCAGCTCGAAATCCTGGAGGTGCGACGCGCGCTGGAGGTGGAGGCCGCCAGGCTGGCCGCCACCAGGCGCACCGACGCCGATATCGCCGGTATCGAGGCGGCGCTGGCCGAGCGGGAGCGGGCCTGGGAGCTGGGAGAGCCCGACGCGTTCGTCGAGGCCGACCTCGCCTTCCACATGGCGGTCGTCCGCGCCACCCACAATCTGGTGCTGATCGATCTCTACGAGGATTTCTCTGCGGCGCTGCGTGCCAGCATCACCGCCGCGGGAACCTCGCTGAACAGCACCCTGAACAGCACGTACATTCCGCACGAGGCGATCGCCCGCGCCATCGCCGTCGGTGACGCCGCCGCAGCCGAGCGCGCGGGCCACGCGTGCATGGAGCACATCCTGATCGCCCTGACGGAGGAGCAGGAACTCCCTCTCTGAACATCCGTCTCTCCCTCTCATGTCGCGGGGGGGGGCGCCCGCGGGGGGGGGGGGTCCGGGCCGCGAGGTCGATCTCAA
>NZ_JBEYID010000023.1:0-153510 GCF_040635605.1 Streptosporangium sp. NPDC006930
ACTGGCTTTTAACACACTGTTGAGTTCTCAAGAAACGGACGCGTACACCATCACCCCCACCCGACCAACCGGTCCGGCAGAACTCCGGGGCGTTCCATTTCGTATTTCAACCGTACAAGCCTATCAAGATTGTGTCAAATTGCTGACCGGCAGCTGTATTGTCACAAAACCTGTAAACTCGCTAGGATTCTCTCTGCCTCACTCTCGAGGCAACCCACTGAACCAACCCTGCCATCCAGGAAACAGCGAACTCAACCGGTTTTCCGGTGACCTACGCGGAGTCCGAACGCTCAGGTTCGTTCAGGTGGAGTGGCCCTGGGCCCGTCCGCCGATCGGCGTCCGGCTCGCTCCGGGGCATTGAAAAGATTATGCCCCCTTCGAAGCATCGTCAAATCAGCTGCTCCCGACAAAACCGCAGGTCAGCGCGGTTGCTTAGGAAAACCAGAAGCGTTCGCTACCGGAATGTTACTCAACAAGACGGTCGGCGCCCCGACCGGAGCCGGACGCCGACCGCTCGGGATCTTCCGCGTTGACCTGGCCAAAGGCCAAAAGCCAACAAAGACCAGGACAACGCGGAAGATCCCCATCGCACCAGAGACCCGGGGAGCGGTGCGGATGTGCGGAAGAAAAGTCAGGGCGCGAGGATCTCGACGCCGCCGACGGAACGCTTGCCACGGCGCAGCACCAGGAAACGTCCGTGGAGCAGATCATCGGCGGACGGCACGTACGCCTCGTCGGTGACCTTGACGTTGTTGAGGTAGGCGCCGCCCTCCTTCACCGCTCGGCGCGCCTCCGACTTCGACTTGACCAGGCCACTCTCGGCGAGCAGGTCGACGAAGGACGCCCCCAAGGTGGGAACCTCCGCGCGCGGCACCTCGGCGAGGGCCTCCCCCAGCGTGCGCGCCGGCAACTCCTGCAGGGAGCCCTGGCCGAACAGGGCCGCCGAGGCGGCGATCACCGCGGCGCACTCGTCGGCGCCGTGCAGCAGCGTGGTGAACTCCTCGGCGAGCGCTCGCTGTGCCTCGCGCCCGGCGGGCCGCTCGGCGGCGGCCTTCTCCAGCCCTTCGATCTCCTCACGGGACCGGAAGCTGTAGATCTTGAGGAACTTCACCACGTCACGGTCGTCCGCGTTCAGCCAGAATTGGTAGAACGCGTACGGGGAGGTCATCTCCGGGTTGAGCCAGACCGCGCCACCGGCCGTCTTGCCGAACTTGGTCCCGTCGGCCTTGGTGATCAGCGGCACGGTGAGGGCGTGCACGTGGCTGCCCGTCACCCGGCGGATGAGGTCCGTTCCCGCCGTGATGTTGCCCCACTGGTCGCTGCCACCGATCTGGAGCGTGCAGCCGTGGCGCCTGTTCAGCTCCAGGTAGTCGTTGGCCTGCAGGATCTGGTAGCTGAACTCGGTGTAGCTGAGCCCTTCTCCGCCCAGTCGGGCCGAGACCGACTCGCGGGCGAGCATCCGGTTGACCGGGAAGTGCTTGCCGACATCGCGCAGGAAGTCGATCGCGGACATGCCCTCGGTCCAGTCGAGGTTGCTGACGAGGATCCCGGTCTTCTCGTCCGAGAAGTCAAGGAACTTCTCCACCTGGACGCGGATCCGCGCCACCCATTCGGCCACGACGTCGGAGGAGTTGAGCGAGCGCTCGGTGCTCCGTCCGCTGGGGTCGCCGATCAGGCCCGTCGCGCCGCCCACCAGGCCGATGGCCCGGTGGCCCGCCCGCTGGAGGCGGGTGAGGGTGAGCAGCGGGACCAGATTGCCGACGTGCAGGGAGGGGGCGGTCGGGTCGAAGCCGCAATAGACCGTGATCGGACCCTCGGCCATCGCCGCACGCAGGGCGTCGATGTCGGTGGACTGCGCGATCAGGCCGCGCCAGGCGAGGTCATCCAGAATGTCGGTCACGATCCTTGCTTTCCAATGCTCGAAGGGACATTTAGCGCTCTTGTACACCCTGCCCGATCACGGCACCACCACGCCACTCGAAACCCTTCTCGCGCACGAGGACAGCCGGGAGGAAGACCGACAGGGGAGAGCACGCGCGGCCTACCGGCGGCGTGGGACATGCGGGCGGTGGGGTGAGACCGTGGGCTCGCCGTCGATCCAGAAGCGCCACGGCGTCTCCTTTCCTGACGAGACGCCGGTGCGTGGCCCCGACAGGATGGACGACGCCTTGGCCGGTTCACCCTCGATCACGGAGAGTGATCCTGGGGCGCAGGCGTCGAGCCCGTTGTGCTCGCGGGTGAAGGCGAGCGCCACCGCCAGTCGCGCCGGCCCCCTGGCGAGATCGACCTCCCTGACGGGCTTGGTGCTCCCCGCGCCCCGGCGGGCCAGGGCGGTCTCCACGCCGGAGATCACCTCTCCGGCCCGCAGCAGCACACCGGAGCCGATCATCTCGGGAAGGCACGTGAGGTTGGCGCAGAAGTGCATACCGTACGTGAAATAGACGTACAGGTGGCCCGGTGGGCCGAACATCACCGCGTTACGTGGCGTCCGGCCCCGGTAGGTGTGCGACGCGGGATCCTCACCCGGCAGCCCGTAGGCCTCGACCTCGGTGAGGCGCAACGCGACCGGTCCGTGTACGAGCACCCGTCCCAGCAGGTCGGGGGCGACCTCGTGGGCGGGCCGGTCGAAGAAGCCGCGGGCCAGCGGCGCGTCGGACCGGCCCTCGTCCTGCATCAGCTTCCGCTCGCCCAGGCGGCCTGAGCGTCGACGATCTCTCGCAGCGCGATGAGCTGGCCGCGTACCCGGTCGGGTGCCGTACCGCCGTGCGCCTTGCGGGCCGCCAGGGCGCCGGGCACCGAGAGGACCTCACGGGAGTCGGGTGTGAAGTGCGGTGAGACCTTGGCCAGTTCCTCGTCGGTGAGCTCGCCGAAGTCCTTGTCGTTGACCTGGCACCAGACGACCAGATGCCCGACCGCCTCATGAGCCTCACGGAAGGCGACCCCCCTGCGGACCAGCAGCTCGGCCAGGTCGGTGGCGAGCGCGAACCCGTCGGGGGCCGAGGCCTCCAGCTTGGCGGTGTTGACGCGCATGGTCGCGACGAGCCCGGCCATCGCGGGAAGGACCAGCAGCAGGCTGTCGACGGAGTCGAACACCGGCTCCTTGTCCTCCTGCAAATCGCGGTTGTAGGTCAGCGGCAGGCCCTTGAGGGTCGTCAGCAGCGCCATGAGGTTGCCGATGAGACGGCCGCTCTTGCCTCGGGCCAGCTCGGCCACGTCGGGGTTCTTCTTCTGCGGCATGATCGACGAGCCGGTGGAGTAGGCGTCGTCCATCTCGATCCAGCGGAACTCCTGCGAGGCCCACAGGACGATCTCCTCGCCCAGCCGCGACAGGTGCACGCCGATCATCGCCGCGTCGAACAGGAACTCGGCGGCGAAGTCGCGGTCGGCGACGGCGTCCATCGAGTTGGGCGCGGCGGAGTCGAAGCCGAGCTCTGCGGCCACGGCCTGGGGGTCGAGCGGCAGGGAGGACCCGGCCAGCGCTCCCGCTCCCAGCGGGGAGACGGCGGCGCGCCTGTCCCAGTCGCGCAGGCGATCGATGTCGCGGGCGAAGGCGTGCACGTGCGCCAGGAGCTGGTGGCCGAAGGAGACCGGCTGCGCGTGCTGCAGGTGGGTCATACCGGGGGCCGCGGTCTCCGCGTGCTCCTCGGCCTGGCTCATCAGCGCGGTCTCCAGCTCCACCAGCCTGGACACGATGTGCCTGACGTGGTCGCGGAGGTAGAGCCGTAGGTCGGTGGCGACCTGGTCGTTGCGGCTGCGACCGGCCCGAAGCTTGCCGCCGAGCGTGCCGAGGCGTTCCAGCAGGCCGCGCTCCAGCGCGGTGTGGACGTCCTCGTCGGCGACGGTCGGCCGGAACTCGCCCGCCTTGCAGGCGCGCTCCAGGTCGTCCAGGGCGCCGATCATGCGCGCCAGCTCGTCGTCGCTCAGCAGGTTCGCGCGGTGCAGCACCCTGGCGTGCGCGCGCGAGGCCATCAGGTCGTACGGCACCAACCGCCAGTCGAAGTGCACGCTCACCGAGAGCCTGGTCAGCGCGTCGGCCGGACCTCCTTCGAACCGGCCGCCCCAGAGCCGCATGGGCTTGCCACCATCAGTCACCGTTGTTCTCCCTCCCAGTTCAATCCGCGACCTTAGCCCAATCAGACCGATCGGGCGTCACGGGCGGAGGCAATCTTGGAGGGCAGGCTCCACAGCTCGACGAAACCCCTGGCGAGGGACTGGTCGAAGGTGTCGCCGGTGTCGTAGGTGGCGAGGTTGAAGTCGTACAGCGACGCCTCGGAGCGGCGCCCGGTCACGGTGGCCCTGCCGCCGTGCAGGGTCATCCGGATCTCGCCGGTGACGTGCTCCTGTGCCTCGGCGATGAAGGTGTCGAGGGCCTTCTTGAGCGGGGAGAACCAGAGGCCGTCGTAGACGAGCTCGCCCCAGCGCTGGTCCACCGACCGCTTGAAGCGGGCGAGGTCGCGCTCGACGGTGACGTTCTCCAGCTCCATGTGGGCGGTGATCAGGGCGATGGCGCCCGGCGCCTCGTAGACCTCTCGGGACTTGATGCCGACGAGCCGGTCCTCGACCATGTCGAGGCGGCCGACGCCCTGGGCGCCCGCGCGGCGGTTGAGCTCCTCGATGATCCGGAACGGGGTGAGGTGACGCCCGTCCAGCGCCACGGGGACGCCCTTGACGAAGCTGATGATGACCTCGTCCGCGTCGCGCGGCTGTGCCGGGTCGGCGGTGTAGGCGTAGATGTCCTCGATCGGGCCGTTCCAGATGTCCTCAAGGAAGCCGGTCTCGATGGCCCTGCCCCAGATGTTCTGGTCGATGGAGTACGGGTTCTTGTTGGACGTCTCGATCGGCAGGTTCTTCTTCTCGGCGTAGGCGATCGCCTTGTCCCGGGTCCACGCGTAGTCGCGGGCGGGAGCGATGACCTTGAGCTCGGGGTACAGGGCGGCCAGGCCCGCCTCGAAGCGGACCTGGTCGTTGCCCTTGCCGGTACAGCCGTGCGAGACGTGGGTGCCGCCGAACTCCTTCGCCGCCGCGGCCAGGTGCTTGACGATCAGCGGCCGCGACAGGGCGGAGACCAGTGGGTAGCGGTCCATGTAGAGGGCGTTGGCCTGCAGGGCGGGCACGCAGAAGTCGGTGGCGAACTCCTCGCGGGCGTCCACGACGACGGACTCCACGGCGCCGCAGTCGATGGCGCGCTTGCGGATGACCTCCATGTCCTCGCCGCCCTGGCCGACGTCGACGGCGACCGCGACGACCTCGGCACCGGTCCTCTCGGCGAGGAAGGGAATGGCGACGGAGGTGTCGAGTCCTCCGGAGAATGCGAGTACGACCCGGTCGGTCATGATGGATATCTCCAAGATCTTGTTGGCACAGTGTCAGATGTTGCCAGGGATGACCGCCTGAGCAGGTTAAATACGTCGGTCGGCGTGCCGCAGCAATCCCTCGGCGACAGCTGCCCCGCCCATCGGGTCGCGGCTGATGACGAGAATCGTGTCGTCTCCCGCGACGGTGCCGAGGATGGACTCCCAGTCGGCGTGGTCGATGGCGGAGGCGAGGAACTGCGCGGCGCCCGGCGGCGTACGGACGATGACCAGGTTGGCGGAGGCCTCGGCGGAGACGAGAAGTTCCTCCGCGAATCTGCTGAGCCTGGCGGCGGGCGACTCACCGGTGCCGAGCCTGGCGAGTCCTATCCGGCCGCCGCCCTCCCCCGGCAGGGCGTAGACCAGGGAGCCGTCCTCGGCGCGCAGCTTGAGCGCGCCGAGTTCGTCCAGGTCGCGGGAGAGGGTGGCCTGGGTGACCTCGACACCGCTCTCCAGCAGGAGTTTGGCCAGTTCTGGCTGGGATCTGACCGGTTGCCGCTGCAGGAGGTCGGCGATCCGTGCCTGGCGGGCGACCTTGGTCATCGGGATCGTCATGCGGGTCACCCGCCTCCGGGCGTGTCACCCGCGAGGTCGGCGTTCTGGGCCCCGTCGCGGCCCGCCATCGAGACCAGCCAGTACAGCAGGGCCTTCTGGGCGTGCAGCCGGTTCTCCGCCTGGTCCCACACCAGGCTCTGTGGGCCGTCGAGGACCTCGGCGGAGATCTCCAGGTCGCGGTAGGCGGGCAGGCAGTGCAGGACGACGGCGCCGGGGGCGGCCCGGCTCATCAGCGCGGCGTTGACCTGGTACGGCATGAGGTCGGCGATCCGCTGTTCCTTGCCGTCCTGCCCCATGGAGACCCAGGTGTCGGTGGCGATCACGTCCGCGCCCGCGGCGGCCTCGGCCGGGTCGGCGAGGACGGCGACGGATCCGCCGGTCTCGGCGGCGACCTCGCCGGCCCGCCGGAGGATCTCCGCGTCCGGCAGGTATCCGGCGGGGGTGGCGATCCGCACGTGCATGCCGGCGACGGCCCCGCCGAGCAGGTAGGAGTGGGCCATGTTGTTGGCCCCGTCTCCGAAGTAGGCCAGGGTGAGCCCCGCCGTCCTGCCGAAGTGCTCCCTCACGGTCTGCAGGTCGGCGAGGATCTGGCAGGGGTGGAACTCGTCGGTGAGGGCGTTGACCACCGGCACCGAGGACTCCGAGGCCATGGCCTCGATCCTCTCCTGGCCCGAGGTGCGCCACACGATCGCGCCCACCTGGCGTTCCAGGACTCGGGCGGTGTCCTCGATCGACTCGCCCCGGCCCATCTGGGAGGACCCGGCGTCGAGGATGAGGGGGAGCCCGCCGAGCTCGCCGATACCGACCGCGAAGGAGACGCGGGTGCGGGTGGAGTGCTTGTCGAAGAGGACGGCGACGGTCTGCGGGCCCTCGAAGGGGCGGTAGGCGTAGCGGTCCTTCTTCACGGCCTCGGCCAGGTCGAGCACCTGGGCCTGCTCTGCGGGCGAGAGGTCGTCGTCCCTCAGGAAGTGCCTGACGTGCGCCTGTCCGGCGAGGTTACTGGGCATCTGCGGCCTCGTCGAGGATGGCGGGAAGCGCGGCCACGAAGGCCGCGACCTGGGCGGATGTGATCACCAGCGGGGGCGCGAGCCGTACCGCGTCGGGCTGGAGGGCGTTGACCAGGAAGCCCGCGCGCTGCGCGGCGGCCTGGACCTGGGCGGAGCGGTCGTCACTCAGCACGACGGCCCGCCACAGCCCCCGGCCACGGACACCGGCGAGCAACGGGTGGTCGATCGCGGCGATGCCCTCCGCGAGTTCGGCGCCGAGGGTCCGGACGTGCTCCAACAGGCCGTCCCTGTCAATGGTGTCGAGCACGGCGAGCGCGGCGGCGGCGGAGACGGGGTTTCCACCGAAGGTGGAGCCGTGGTCTCCCTGGGCGAGGACGGTGGCCGCCGTGCCGAAGCCGATGCAGGCGCCGATCGGCATGCCGCCTCCGAGGCCCTTGGCCAGGGTGAGCACGTCGGGCAGGATGCCCTCGTGCTGGTGGGCGAACCAGTGCCCGGTGCGGCCGATCGCCGACTGGATCTCGTCGGCGACGAGCAGCGCGCCGGTGGCGTCGCAGATCTCCCTCGCGGCCGTGAAGTAGCCCTCGGGCGGGGGCACGACGCCCGCTTCGCCCTGGGTGGGTTCGAGGAAGACCGCCGCGCACTCGCCGGTGACCGCGTTCTTGAGCGCGTCCGCGTCACCGTAGGCGACGAAGCGGACATCGATCGAGAACGGGCCGAACTGGTCGCGGATCGAGGGCTTGCCGGTCAGGGCGAGCGCGCCGAGGGTACGGCCGTGGAAGGCGTTCTCCGCGGCCACGAAGTAGGTGCGGCCGTTCGACTTCCCGTACTTGAGGGAGAGCTTCAGCGCGGCCTCGTTGGCCTCGGTACCGGAGTTGCTGAGGAACACCTTGGCCGGGGCTCCGAGCAGGCCGAGCAGGCGCTCGGCGAGCAGCACCTCGGGCTCGTGCAGGAAGAGGTTGCTGGTGTGGGCGAGGGTGGCGACCTGACGGGAGACGGCCTCCACCAGCGCGGGATGGGCGTGGCCGAGCGAGCTGACCGCGATGCCGCCGATCAGGTCGAGGTACTCGCGGCCGTCGACGTCCCAGACCCTCGCGCCCTCGCCTCGGGCCAGCGCCAACGGGGGCACGCCGTAGTTGGCCATGAAGGCGGCCTCGAAGCGCCTGGCGAGCGCCTCTCCTGCGGGGCTTTCCTGCGTGCTCACTCGTCGTTCCCCTTCAGCTGGGCGGGGGCCGCGGGCCGCCGCCTGACCGGCTCCGGCGCGGCCGCCGCCTCGGAGGCGTCCGGCAGCACCATGGTTCCTATGCCCTCGTCGGTGAAGATCTCCAGCAGCACCGAGTGGGGCACCCTGCCGTCGAGCACGTGGGCCCGTGACACGCCGCCCTGGACGGCGGTCAGGCACGCCTCCATCTTGGGGATCATGCCGCTGGACAGGCTCGGCAGGAGCTTCTCCAGCTCGGTGGCGGACAGCTGCTCGATGATCTCGTTCTCGTCGGTGCCGGGGCGCCAGTCGCGGTACAGGCCCTCGACGTCGGTCAGGACGATCAACTTGGAGGCCTGGAGCGCCACGGCGAGCGCGGCGGCGGCGGTGTCGGCGTTGACGTTGTAGACGGTGCCGTCGTCGCTGCGCGCGACCGAGGAGATCACCGGGATCCGCCCGTCGTCCAGCAGGGCTCGCACGGCTCCGGCCTCGACCTTGACGATGTCGCCGACCTGGCCGATGTCGACGCCGACGCCGTCCACGAGGGCGTGCTTGCGTACGGCGGTGAACAGGTGGGCGTCCTCGCCGGACATGCCGATCGCGAACGGCCCGTGCCGGTTGATCAGGCCGACCACGTCGCGGTTGACCTGGCCGACGAGGACCATCCTGACGACCTGCATGGCCTCGGGGGTGGTGACCCTGAGCCCCGCGGTGAAGGTGGACTCGATGCCGAGGAGGTCGAGCTGGGCGTTGATCTGCGGCCCTCCCCCGTGCACGATCACCGGCTTGAGCCCGGCGTAGCGCAGGAAGACGACGTCGGCGGCGAACTTCTCGCGAAGGTGCTCCTCGGTCATCGCGTTGCCGCCGTACTTGATGACGACGGTCGCGCCGTGGAAGCTCGCGAGCCAGGGCAGGGTCTCGATCAGCGTGGTGGCCTTCGTCAGTGCCTCGGCGCGTCTCATGTGGAGTACGCCGAGTTCTCGTGGACGTACTCCGCGGTGAGGTCGGTGGTGTGGATCGTCGCCGTGTGCGGTCCCGCCGACAGGTCGATGGTGATCGTCACCTCGCGCGGGGTGAGGTCGACCTTGGAGCGGTCGTCGCCCGCGGCGCCGCCCCTGCAGATCCAGATGCCGTTCATCGCCACGTTGAGCCTGTCGGGTTCGAAGACGGCGTCGGTGGTGCCGACGGCCGACAGCACCCGGCCCCAGTTGGGGTCCTCGCCGTAGATGGCGCACTTGAAGAGGTTGGAGCGGGAAACGGCGCGGCCGACGGTGACCGCGTCGTCCTCGGAGGCGGCTCCGACGACCTCGATGGCGATCGCCTTGGAGGCGCCCTCGGCGTCCATCAGCAGTTGGCGGGCGAGGTCGGCGCAGACGACGAGAAGGACCTGCTCGAACTCGGCGAGGTCGGGAACGACCCCGGAGGCACCGCTGGCCAGGAGCAGAACGGTGTCGTTGGTGGACATGCAGCCGTCGGCGTCGAGGCGGTCGAAGGTGACCCGCGTCACCTTACGGAGCACCTCGTCGAGTTGCTCGGCGGGCAGGTCCGCGTCGGTGGTGATCACCGACAGCATGGTGGCGAGGCCGGGGGCGAGCATGCCCGCGCCCTTCGCCATGCCGCCGACCATGTAGCCGCCCGCGCCTTTTCTGAAGGAGATCTTCGAGACGGTGTCGGTGGTGCGGATGGCGTCGGCGGCGGCCAGACCACCGTCCCTGGCGAGCTGGGAGACCGCGAGGTCGACCCCGGCCAGCAGCGAGTCCATCGGCAGCCGCTCGCCGATCAGGCCGGTGGAACAGACCGCGATCTCCCCCGCCGAGTCTCCCAGCGCTTCGGCGACCTTCTCCGCAGTGGCGTGGGTGTCCTGGAAGCCGAGCGGCCCGGTGCAGGCGTTGGCGCCGCCGGAGTTGAGGACGACGGCGTGAACCCGGCCTCCGGCCAGCACCTGGGCGGACCACAGGACCGGCGCGGCCTTCACCCGGTTGCTGGTGAAGACCCCGGCCGCGGCGCGCGAGGGGCCGTCGTTGACGATCAGTGCCAGGTCGCGGTCGGCGCTGGACTTGATCCCGGCGTCGACACCCGACGCCCGGAAGCCGAGAGGTGCGGTCACGCTCATGGGGCGACTCCATTGAGAGGTAGGCCGAACTCTTCCGGCAGGCCGAGGGCGAGATTGGCGCTCTGGATCGCGCCTCCGGCCGTGCCCTTGGTGAGGTTGTCGATGGCGACGACGGCGACGACGCGGCCCGCGCGCTCGTCCAGGACGACCTGGAGAGCGGCGGTGTTGGCGCCGAGGGTCATCGAGGTCGCGGGCCACTGGCCCTCGGGGAGCAGCCGCAGGAACGGCTCGTCCTTGGTGGCGGTCTCATACGCCTCGCGCAGGACCGCCGGGGTGAGGCCGGGCCTGGCGGGGGCGGTGCAGGTGGCGAGGATGCCACGGCTCATCGGCGCCAGCACGGGGGTGAAGGAGACGGTGACCGGCTCACCCGCCAGGGGGGAGAGGTTCTGCTCCATCTCCGGGGTGTGCCGGTGGACGCCGCCGACGCCGTACGCGCTGGCGGAGCCCATCACCTCGCTGCCCAGGAGGTTCGGCTTGGGCGCCCTGCCGGCCCCGCTGGTGCCGCTGGCGGCGACCACCACCACGTCGGGTCCGACGAGTCCGGCGGCGAAGGCGGGGAACATGGCCAGGGTGACGGCCGTCGGGTAGCACCCCGGCACGGCGATCCTCCGGGTGGCGCGCAACTCCTCGCGCCGCCCCGGCAGCTCGGGCAGTCCGTAGGGCCAGGTGCCCGCGTGGACGCCACCGTAGAAGTGCTCCCATGCGGCGGGGTCGGCGAGCCGGAAGTCGGCGCCGCAGTCGACCACGAGGGTGCGGTCGCCGAGCTGCTCGGCGACCGCGGCCGACTGCCCGTGCGGCAGGGCGAGGAAGACGAGGTCGTGGCCGCCGAGGGTCTCGGGAGTGGTCTCCAGCAGGATCCTGTCGGCCAGCGGGGCCAGGTGTGGCTGGTGGGCGCCGAGGGCGGTGCCCGCACTTGAGGCCGCCGTCAGCGCGCCGATCTCGATGCCGGGGTGGGACAGCAGCAGGCGCAGGAGCTCACCTCCGGCGTAACCGCTGGCACCCGCGATCGCCGCTCTCATCCGACCCCTCTCGATTTCTGCATAGTCATGCACTACTTCTCATGGACTTACTAGAAAGATTATGCATCTTGGAGGATTGCCATGCAAGCCCGGCGCGGCAGAGGCTCCCAGCCCCAGAAAAACCCCATCCAGGCGGAAAGATCAGAAAATCACGCTTCGCGACTTGTGAATACGGGCACGAGGTCATCGGTAATGTTTCGGCACTGTTGCACGTACCTACCGGTCGGTATCGTGACGTTTCCGGTCCCTCGTTCTCCGGGAGTGCGAACGCATGACTGTCACCCATGACCAGCTCCAAGCCCGGCTCACCGCGCCGGGGCAGCTTTTCGAGACGGAAGAGATCCTCAGCCACGGCGGGACCGTCAGAACCTGGAAGCACGCGCCCCGCGACTTCCGGGCACTTCTCGAGACGAGCAGGTTCCACGGCGACAAGGTCTTCCTGGCGTACGAGGACGAGCGCATCACCTACGAGGAGCACTACCGGCGGACCGCCACGCTCGCGCGACGCCTGGTGGACGACTACGGCGTGGTCAAGGGCGACCGGGTGGCCATCGCCATGCGCAACTACCCCGAATGGGTGATCGCCTTCTCGGCCGCGCTGGCCGCGGGGGCGATAGCCGTTCCGCTCAACGCGTGGTGGACACCGCAGGAGCTGGAGTACGGGCTTTCCGACTCGGGGGCCAAGGTGCTGATCGCCGACGGAGAGCGGGCGGCCGGGCTCGCCGGGCCGGGCCCGGCGCTCATCGTGACCCGCGGCGAGACACCCGAGGGCGCCCGCTCCTTCGAGGACGTGATGGGCGAGGTGGAGGCGGACGTGACGCTGCCCCCGGTCGACCTCTCCCCCGAGGACCCGGCGACGATCTTCTACACCTCCGGCACCACCGGCCGCCCCAAGGGGGCGCTCGGCAGCCACCGCAACCTCGGGCAGTCGCCGATGACCGTCGCCTACGGCATGTACCGGGGTGCGATCAGGGCGGGCAAGGATCCGGGTGAGACCTCGGGGCAGCGGCGGATCACCCTGCTCACCGTGCCGCTCTTCCACGCCACCGGCTGCTTCGCGGCGATGACCACCACCATGTTCAGCGGGGGTGGCCTGGTGCTGATGTACAAATGGGACCCGGGCCGTGCGCTGGAGCTGATCGAGCGCGAGCGGATCACCGGTCTCACCGGCGTACCCACCAACGTGTGGCAGCTCCTGTCGCACCCCGACCTGGGCAAGTACGACATCTCCAGCCTCAGTGGCCTCGGGTACGGCGGCGCCCCCGCCCCGCCGAAGCTACTGGAGCGCATCACCGCGCAACTGCCCAACCGCTCCTCCTCCAACGGGTACGGCATGACCGAGACCACCGCGCTCGCCATCAGCAACACCGGAGCCGACTACCTGGCCAAACCCGACAGCATCGGCCTGCCGATGGCCGTGGTCGAGGTAAGGATCACCGACCCGACCGGCGCCGAACTGCCGGTCGGCGCGATCGGCGAACTCTGCCTGCGCGGCCCGAACGTCATCCTGGGCTACTGGAACCGGCCCGAGGCCACCGCGGAGACCATCGTCGACGGGTGGCTGCACACCGGAGACCTCGCCAGGGTGGACGAGGAGGGATTCGTGTTCATCGTGGACCGGGCCAAGGACATGGTCATCCGCGGCGGCGAGAACGTCTACTGCGCCGAGGTCGAGGCCGCGCTGTTCGAACACCCGGCGGTCGAGGACGCCGCGGTGATCGGGATCCCCCACGAGGAACTGGGCGAGGAGGTCGGCGCGGTACTCCGGCTGTCGTCCCCGGCGAGCGACGAGGAACTGGGGGCCTTCCTGCGCGAGCGGATCGCCCCCTTCAAGATCCCGGTCAGGTTCTGGGTGCGCGAGACGGAGCTTCCCCGCAACCCCGGCGGCAAGATCCTCAAGACCCGGCTGCGCCAGGAGGTCCTGAACCTCTGACGCCCGCTCCACCCCCGGGCCCCGCACCCGTCGTCTCCCGCGAGGGCGGAAACGGTTTTCCGATACCCCACCACGGCGGTGACCCGTTCGGAAAATGATTTGCCCCCGCACGGGTCGCCGCCGAAACTAACTGCTCGTGCCGGAAAACGCCGATCGACCGATCAAATCCCTGCTTCGCCGCCTGGTGATGGATCTCAGCCCCCTGCGCGACTCACGTGACTTCCGGCTGCTCTTCGGCTCCGGCGTCATCACGATGTTCGGCACCTTTCTGACACTGGTCGCGGTCCCGCTGCAGATGAAGGAGCTCACCGGCTCCTACCTGGCGGTCGGCCTGGTCAGCGTGGCCGAGTTCGTCCCGATGGTGGTGTGCGGGCTCTGGGGCGGGGCGATCGCCGACGCCCTCGACCGGCGCAAGATCATTCTTCTCACCGAGGTGGGCCTCTGCCTCACGGTCGCGATCCTGACCCTCAACGCGCTGCTGCCGAAACCACAGGTCTGGGTGCTGTACGTGGTCGGCGCGCTCTCGGCCGGGCTGGGCAGCCTGCAGCGGCCCAGCCTGGAGGCGCTGCTGCCGCGCGTGGTCAAGCACGACCAGCTGACCGCGGCCGCCGCCCTCAGCGCCTTCCGGTGGAACCTGGGCGCCATCGTCGCCCCGGGTCTCAGCGGCCTGATCGCGGCCTGGTTCGGCGTCGCCGTCGCGTACGGCATCAACGTCGTGACCTTCCTGGCGTCCCTGGTCCTGCTCTGGATGGTCCGGGCCCAGCCGCGCTCGGAGGACGGCCCCGAAGCCTCGATCAGCTCCCTGATCGAGGGGGTCCGCTACGCCGTGGGCCGTCCCGACCTGATGGGCACCTATCTGGTCGACATCGCCGCGATGATCTTCGCGTTCTCCACCGCGCTGTATCCGTTCCTCGCCGACGAACTGGGTGCCCCCGAGGCTCTCGGGCTCTTCTTCTCCGCCTCCGCCATCGGCTCGCTGATCGCCTCGGTCACCTCCGGATGGACCGCGCACGTGCACCGGCACGGCCTCGGCGTGATCGTCGCGGCGGCCGTGTGGGGGGTGGCGGTGGCGCTGGCGGCGCTGATGCCCAACGTCTGGGGCATCTTCGCCTTCCTGGCCGTGGCCGGGGCAGCCGACATGATCAGCGGTGTCTTCCGCTCGACCATCTGGAACCAGACCATCCCCGACGAGTTCCGCGGCCGTCTGGCGGGGATCGAACTGCTCTCCTACACCAGCGGCCCGATGCTCGGCAACGCCAGGGCCGGCCTGATGGCCCAGCTCGGCGGCACCCGCTTCTCCCTGGGCGCCGGCGGGTTGCTGTGCGTCGGCGCGGTGGCCGCGATGGCCGCGCTGCTGCCGAGGTTCCGCACCTACGACGCCCGCACCGACGAGCACGCGGTCAGGGAGCGCGCCCGCCGTGAGGAGGCCGCCCGCGCCTGAGACGGACACCGGCGAATATCCTCACGGAACGGAATCACATTGCTACCGTAAGGGCATGACGATCGACGTACGGAGCCCCGAGATGACGGAGTCCTCGCTGCCCGCCTGGGCCTTCCCCCCGCCGGAGGGGTTCGTCGCGGCGGACCTCGATCGCATTTCGCAATTGCCCGCACACACAGAGTTAATTGACGGAAGCCTGGTCTTCGTGAGTCCTCAGGCTTCTTTTCACACGAGCACCATGTATCTCCTGGAAACGGGTCTTAACCGGACCATTCCAAAAGATCTTCGAGCGCGCCGAGAGATGAGCGTCGTCCTGGGCGAGCGGCAGCGGCCCGAGCCCGACATCAGCGTCATCCATGCCTCCGCCGAGCACAGTCCGGAGCAGACCTTCTACCGGGCCGAAGACGTCGTGCTGGTGGTGGAGGTCATCTCCCCCGACTCCAAGGAGCGCGACCGCGACCGCAAGCCGACGCTGTACGCCGAGGCGGGCATCGCACACTTCTGGCTGGTCGAGAACCAGTCGGGAAAGCCCGCCGTCTACGTCTACGAGCTCGACCCGGTCGCCAGGTCCTACGTTCTCACCGGTATCCACCACGACCAGCTCAAGATCTCGGCGCCGTTCGACATCGACATCGACCTGACGGACATCGACCGGCTCTAAAGCCTGGTCCCGCGCCCCGGACACCCCGAGGCGGGCTCCGCCGCACCGGCCGGACATATCCCCCGTCCCTGGCACCGGTCGGCGCGTCTCACCAGCGCCTCACCCACTCTCGTGCCAGCCCTCGTGCCTCTCGGCCAGCGCCTCCAGCCGGGCAACCCCCTCCGGCGACAGCGCGCCGGAAGGGTCTTCGACCACCACCAGCCACTGAGCGTCCTCGGCGTCGTCCTCACCCGCGAGAGTCTCCCTCACCACCTCGGGCACCCCGACCACCGGGAACTCCCCTGCCACGCTCTCGGCGACCTCCTCGGCGGCGTCACGCTCGGCGAACACCAGCAGATGCCTCATCATCCCCTCCTGGGGAAAGCTCTTCTCCGCTCCGGGCGGGCGATCCGCCCCGAGCGACCGGCGAGGTATGCCATCGCCACCTCCCAGAAAACAGGCATCCCGGCCCGATACGGCGAAAAGGGGGCCCGGGACACACCCCGAGCCCCCTGTGAACCGGTCAGGCTCCGCGCTGTCGCGCCCCGGTGCGCTCCCCCGCCAGAGCCACGGCCGCGTCGCGGGCCGCGGTGGTCTCCTCCGCGGTGAGCGTCCGGTCGGACGCCCGGAAGCGCAGCGAGTAGGCGAGGGATTTTCCGCCCTCGCCCACCTGGGCGCCGGTGTAGACGTCGAACAGCCGGATCGACTCCAGCAGCGGGCCCGCGCCCTCGCGCAGCGCCGCCTCCACGGCGGCCACCGGGGTCGCCGCGTCGACGATGAGTGCGACGTCCTGACTCGCGACAGGGTAGGCGGAGATCGCCGGAGCCTGCGGCGAACCGGCGGCGAGCGACTCCAGCCGGGTCAGCTCCAGCTCCATCGCGCAGGTGCGCGGCGGCAGGCCGTACGCCTCGACGACGCGCGGGTGCAGCTCACCGGCGTGACCGACGAGCACGTCACCGGCGTACAGCGCGGCGCAACGGCCTGGGTGCCAGGGTTCGTGCCGGTCCGCGCGGACCTCAAGGGTGACTCCGGCCTCCGCGGCCACCACGCGGGCCGCCTCGACGGCGTCCGCCCAGCCGGCCGGGCGACCCTTGCTCCACCAGCCGGACGGCTCGAACTCCCCGGCCAGCACGACCCCGACCCGAAGCGGCTGGGCGGGTAGCGCGGACTCGATCGAGGCGAGCTCCTCCGGGCTCGGCCTGCGGTCGACGCCCAGCACGGGAGCGACGGAGGGCACGTCGGACGAGGGCCGGTAGACCAGACCCACCTCGAACAGCGCCACGTCGCCGAATCCCCGGCCCACGTTGCGTACCAGCGTCTTGAGCAGGCCCGGCAGCAGCGTCGTCCGCATCAGCGGCTCGTCCTCGCTGAGCGGGTTGGCCAGCCGTACGGCCATGCGGCGCGCGTCATCGGCGGGCAGCTGCAGGTTGTCGAGATCGTGCTCCCCGGTGAAGGGATAGGCGAGGATCTCGACGTACCCCGCGGCGGCCAGGGCGCGGCCGACCCTGCGGCGCAGGCGCTGGCTCTCGCTGAGACCGGCGCCCGCAGGGGCGGCGGGCAGGATCGAGGGCAGGTTCTCGTAGCCCTCCAGCCTGATGACCTCCTCGGCGAGATCGTTCGGGTCGGTCAGGTCCGGCCGCCATGAGGGTGGGGTGACCGCCAGCATGTCGTCACCGGTGACCGCGAGTTTCGCGGCGATTCCGGCGGAGGCCGGGTCGCCCGTGGCGGCGGTGCCGCCTGCCGTGCCACTCGTCACCGACCCGGTCGCGGCGGCGGGGCTCTCCACCGTGCAGCCGACCTGCTCCAGGCGGCGGATCACCGTCTCGCGGTCGTAGGCGGTGCCCGCGACCCTGCCCGGGTAACCGCTCGGGACGGCGATGTGGACCGGTTCGACCTCCACCTCGGCGTGGGTGACGCCCGGCTGGATCGTACCGCCGCCGAGCTCGGCCAGCAGCTCGGCCGCACGCCAGGAGGCGTACAGCGGGAGCTCCCTGTCGACGCCCCGCTCGAAGCGCTTGGAGGCCTCGCTCACCAGGTTGTGCCGGCGCGACATGCGCGCGGTGCCGCTGGCGGAGAAGTGGGCCGCCTCGATCACGATGTCGGTGGAGGTGTCGGAGATCTCGGTGTGCAGGCCGCCCATGGTGCCGGCCATCGAGATCGCGCCCGACCCGTCGGTGATCAGGATGTCGTCCGGGTGGAGCTTGCGGACCACGTGGTCCAGTGTCTCCAGCGTCTCGTCCGGCTCGGCCCTGCGCACCACGATCTCGCCGGTCAGCTTGGCCGCGTCGAAGGCGTGCAGCGGCTGGCCCATCTCCAGCATGACGTAGTTGGTGACGTCGACGGCGAGCGAGACCGGGCGCATACCGGCGCGGGAGAGCCGGGCGCGCATCCACAGCGGACTCGGCGCCGACGGGTCGAATCCGCGGATCTCGCGAAGCACGAAGCGGTCGCAGGCCGACGGGTCGGCGATCGAGGCCGGATAGGACGGGGCCGACGCGGCGGGCGGGGAGACGTCGGCGGGGTCGATGAACGCCGAGTCGAAGGCGGTGGCGGCCTCGCGGGCCACACCCCGGATCGAGAGGGCGTAGCCGATGTCCGGAGTGATCTCCAGCTCGATCACGTCGTCACGCAGGCCGAGCAACTCGACCACGTCCGCGCCGATCGGCGTGCCGGCGGGCAGCACGAGGATGCCGGGTGAGGAGTCGGCCATGCCGAGCTCCGCCTCCGAGCAGATCATGCCGTCGGACAGGCGCCCGTAGGTCTTGCGCGAGGCGATCTCGAATCCGCCGGGCAGCACGGCGCCGGGCAGCGCGACCGGAACGCGGTCGCCGGCCTCGAAGTTGGTCGCGCCGCAGACGATCTCACGCGGCGCGGCCTCCCCCACCTCGACCTGACAGTGGCGGATGGGCTTCTTGAAACCCTCCAGCGTCTCGAAGGAGATCACCTCGCCCACGACGACGTTCTTGATGTCGTGGCCGTAGGAGGTGACGGATTCGAGCTTGAGCCCGGCGGCGGTGAGCTTCTCGGCGATCTCGTGCGCCGTGACGGCGGGGAGATCGACATACTCCCGCAGCCATGAAAGCGGGACCTTCATCAGATCTCCATTCCGAAGGGAAGCGTGAAGCGGACGTCTCCCTCGACCATGTCGCGCATGTCCTCGACGTTGTGACGGAACATCAGGGTGCGCTCGACGCCCATACCGAAGGCGAAGCCGCTGTAGCGGGCGGGGTCGACGCCGCAGGCGACGAGCACCCGCGGGTTGACCATGCCGCAGCCGCCCCACTCGATCCAGCCCTCCGACTTGCAGGTGCGGCAGTGCGGGTTGCCCGGCAGCGCGGAGGCGCCACGGCAGACGAAGCACTTCAGGTCCATCTCGGCGGAAGGCTCGGTGAACGGGAAGTAGTTGGGCCGGAAGCGGGTGGTGATGCCCTCACCGAACATCACCTCGGCGAACCGGTCGAGGGTGCCCTTGAGGTGGGCCATGGTCAGGCCCTCGTCGATCGCCAGCCCCTCGACCTGATGGAAGACCGGGGTGTGGGTGGCGTCGAGCTCGTCGGTGCGGAACACCTTGCCCGGCGAGATCACGTAGACCGGGAGCTCCCGGGTGAGCAGCGCCCGGATCTGGACGGGAGAGGTCTGGGTGCGCAGCACCTTGCCGGAGTCGACGGACTCCACGAAGAAGGTGTCGTGCTCCGAGCGCGCCGGGTGGTCGGGAGAGATGTTCAGCGCGTCGAAGTTGAACCACTCCCCCTCCAGCTCGGGCCCCTCCGCCACCTCGTAGCCCATCGCGACGAAGGCGTCGGCGATGCGCTCCTGAAGGGTGGTGAGCGGATGCCTGGCGCCGCGGGGGGCGCGGGTGGAGGGCAGTGTGACATCGACGGTCTCCTCGACGAGGACCCGCTCGTCGCGCTCGGCCTCCAGCTGTGCCTGCCGCTCGGCGAGGGCGTCGGCGACCGCCCGGCGGGCGCCGCCGATGCGCTTGCCCGCCTCGGAGCGGGCCGCCGGAGGCAGCGCGCCGATCTCACGGTTGGCCAGGGCGATCGGCGAGCGGTCACCGGCGTGCGCGAGGCGCACCTGCTTGAGTTCTTCGAGGTCGCGCGCCGCCTTGATGGCGTCGAGCGCTTCGGCCTGCATGCGCGCCATCTCGTCGGCGTGCAGCGGGGTCACCTCGACCGGGTCGTAGTTTGACAAGAGAGAGCTCCGAATCCAGGGCTTGAGCGGCCATGAGTCTAGTCGGGTAAGCCCACCGGGCCGACATTCGCGATCAGGCGAAGTCGGGGGTGCCGGTGGGCACCATAAATCGAAACTCGGCGCCGCCCTCGGGCCCGCGCTGCACGGAGATGGTGCCGCCGTGAGCCTCGATCAGCCCCTTGACGATGAACAGGCCGAGCCCGGTGCCACCGCGACGGCGGGCGTTGCCCCGCCAGAACTGCCGGAAGACGCGCGTGACCAGCTCGGGCGGGATGCCCTCCCCCTGGTCGCGGACGGACACGCTCACTCCCCATTCACTCGGCTCGACGACTATTGTCACCGTACCGCGCCCGTGCCGCACCGCGTTTTCCATCAGGTTGGCGAGCACCTGATCGATCTTGTCCTGGTCGAGCCAGGTCTCGGGCAGCTCACCGCGCACCTGGAGCACGAAGCGGTCCTCCGGCTCGCCCGCGGCCACCCGGCCCGCGATGATCCTGGAGATCCTGGCCGGGACGTCGACCACCTGGCGGTGGATCTCCAGCCGCCCCGACTCGATGCGCGAGACGTCGAGCAGCTCGGTGATCAGCCGGGTCACCCGGTCGGCGTCGGCGTTGACGGTCTCCAGCATGACGAGCTTCTGATCGTCGGTGAAGCGGGTCCACTTGGCCAGCAGGGTCGCGGTGAACCCCTTGACGCTGGTCAGCGGGGAACGGAGCTCGTGGGCGACGGTGGAGACCAGGTCGGCGCGGCTGCGCTCCAGGCGGGCGCGGGCCCCGGCGTCGCGCAACGTGATGACCACCCGGACGACCGCGCCACCCCGCCTGGGCTCGCGCACCAGCCGGGCGGCCACCAGCAGCTCCTGGCCGCCGGAGGTGCGCAGCGGCAGCTCGGGCTGGCGGGCCCGGCTGGACAGGCCACCGTAGGGGTCGAACCACTTCCACCAGTCGCGCCCGTCGTGGTCGTGGAAGGAGAACACGTCGCGCAGGTGCCGCCCCGCGGCCCGCTCGCGGGTGACGCCGGTCAGACGGGCCGCGGACCGGTTGACGGTGAGCACACGGCCTTCACCGTCGGTCACCACGAGGCCGTCGGGAAGCTCGTCGACGTCGATCACAGAAGCGGCATCGGTGCTCCGCTCACCGGTGTGTTCGCCGTGCACGACCCCGCCTCCTCGACGCTACATCGCCGACAATAGCGGGTTTCTCACGCCGTACGGCAGCCTCGCCGGGCGGGCGGCGTCACCTGGGGCCGGGGCCGGTGCGCTGAGAACGGGCAGATGCATACAGACAGACCGCGGCGGCGGTCGCGAGGTTCAGGCTCTCCGCCCGCCCGTAGATGGGAACCCGGACGACCTCGTCCGCCAGCTTCAGGATCTCCTCGGGGAGCCCCCACGCCTCGTTACCGAAGATCCAGGCCGTCGGGCCCGACAGGTCCACGTCGTCCAGGGTCTGCCTGCCCGCGCCGTCGGCGGCGAGCACCCGCAGCCCGGCCCCCTTCAGGTGTTCCACGGCCCGCGCCACCGGGACGCCCGTGGTGACGGGAAGGTGAAACAGGCTGCCGGCGCTCGCCCGCACACACTTGCCGTTGTAGGGGTCGACCGAGGCGTCGGTGAAAAGGACGGAGTCGGCGCCCGCGGCGTCGGCCGTACGCAGCACGGTGCCCGCGTTGCCGGGATCACGGACGTGAGCCAGCACCGCCACCAGCGTGGAACCGGAGACGACGGAGGTGTCCAGGGGCACGTGCACGAAGCGGCACACGGCCAGCACCCCCTGGGGGGTGACGGTCTGGGCCAGTTCGGCCATCACCTCGCCACTGGCCCGATGGACGGGCACCCCCGCGGCGGTGGCGGCGGCGACGATGTCGGCGTGACGCGACTCGGCCTCGGCCGTGGCGAAAAGCTCCACCACGACCTCGTCCAGCGCCAGCGCCTCGCGGACCGCCTGCGGCCCCTCTGCCAGGAAGGAACGGTCGCGGTCCCTGAAGGCCCGCTTCGTCAGCCTCCGCGCGGCCTTGACCCGCGGCGACTTGATGTTGGTCAGCTCAGACCCGGCCATGCCCGTCCCCCAAGAATGCGAATGCGGCCCGCAGCGTCATCGCTGCGGGCCGCACGGTCGTCAGTACCTCGCTCAGCCGGCGACCGGCGCGTTCACGTCGGCGGGAAGCGCCTTCTTGGCGGCCTCCACCAGCGTCGCGAACGTGGCGGCGTCGTTGACCGCGAGGTCGGCGAGGATCTTGCGGTCGACCTCGATGGAGGCGAGCCGCAGGCCCTGGATGAGCCTGTTGTAGGTGATGCCGTTCTGGCGGGCAGCGGCGTTGATGCGCTGGATCCAGAGACGGCGGAAGGTGCCCTTGCGGTCCTTGCGGTCGCGGTAGGCGTACGTCATCGAGTGGAGCATCTGCTCCTTGGCCTTGCGGTACAGCCTGGATCGCTGACCCCGGTAGCCCTTCGCCCGCTCGAGAACGACCTTGCGCTTCTTTTTGGCGTTGATCGCCCGCTTCACGCGTGCCATGTGTATCTATCTCCCCGGGGGCGGTTACTTAGCGAGCAGCTTCTTGATCTTCTTGGCGTCGGCCTCGGAAAGCACGACCTCGGGCTTGAGACGACGCGTCAAGGTGGACGGCTTGTGCTCGTTGTAGTGCGCACGGTTGGCGCGGCGGCGCACAAGCTTGCCGGAACCCGTGAGCCTGAACCGCTTCTTCGCACCGCTGTGCGTCTTCATCTTCGGCATCTCAGCCGTCTCTCCCTCGATCGTGCCGATGTCCCGGGCCGGTAACCCAAGTCAAGGGCGTGCCTGACTACGAGACCGGACCCGGTCTCGGACTGATCTCGCGACTACCTGACGATCCAGGCTATGCGAGTTACTCCTGCGGAGCCGCCACCGCTCCGTTGACGGACACCTCGTCGTTGACGCGCGTCCCGTCCTCGGCCGATGACGCGTCCCCCGAAGGGTTCTCGTCATGTCGCGCCTTGGCGGCGGCCTTCTCGGCCTTGGCCTCGGCCTTCTTCTTGTGCGGCCCGATCACCATGATCATGTTTCGACCGTCCTGCTTGGGCTGGGACTCGACGAAGCCGAGCTCCGTCACGTCCTCCGCCAGCCGCTGCAGGAGCCGGAAGCCCAGCTCGGGCCGGGACTGCTCCCGCCCGCGGAACATGATGGTGACCTTGACCTTGTCGCCGGCCTTGAGGAACCGCACCACGTGACCCTTCTTGGTCTCGTAGTCGTGCGGATCGATCTTCGGCCGAAGCTTGATCTCCTTGATGATGGTGTACGCCTGGTTACGGCGCGCCTCACGTGCCTTCATCGCGGACTCGTACTTGAACTTGCCGTAGTCCATGAGCTTGCACACTGGCGGGCGAGCCGTTGCCGCGACCTCGACCAGGTCGAGGTCGGATTCTTGAGCCAGCTTCAAGGCGTCGCCGATGGAGACGATGCCCACCTGCTCGCCGTTCGGGCCGACGAGGCGGACCTCGGGCACGCGAATGCGGTCATTGATGCGGGGCTCGGCGCTGATGGGGCCTCCTAGGTTGCGATCCGCGGCCGTCCGGGAGGAGGCCGCAACATGCTCGATCGTGCCGGGAGGTCGTAGAACGCACACCCTGTTGAGGGCGTTCGAACGCAAGATGCCCCGCACGTCACGCATGCGGGGCCACATGAACTCGAAGGCTTCACGCCGTAAGCTCTGCCGGAGGTTTAACCCCGGTTGTGATCCTGACCTGTCAACCTTGCGGCCGACGAGGTGGGAGGACGACCTCCGCTTGCGCGTCCAGCAGGCACGCCGGACCGATCGAGTCGTTACTCTACCACAACAGCCTGCTCACACAGAATCATCCCGGCCCCGCGAGCGATCACTCCGCCGGAGCGGCACGCCTGACGATCTCGGCCTTACCCGCCTCGCGCATCGCCTCCACCGGCACGTCCGCGCGGCCGGTCATCATCTCGACCTGCCGGACCGCCTGGTGCAGAAGCATCGGGAAACCACCGACGACGATCCCGCCCCGCTCGGCCACGGCCACGGCCAGGCGGGTGGGCCAGGGCGCGTAGACCACGTCGAAGAGGGCGGGCACGCCCGCCAACGTCCCGGCGAAGTCGTCGGCCACACCGGAGGGCAGGGTCGAGACGACCAGGTCGACCTCGGTCGCGGTGTCGAGCTTGTCGAGGGTCCGCACCGAAAGGTCCATGCCCAGCCGCTCGGCCACCCGGGTGGTCTCCCCCGCCCTGGCGGGGTCGCGGACCACGAGGATCGCCTCGTCGAGGCCCAGCTCGCGCAGGGCGGCGAGCGCGGAGGCCGCCGTCGCCCCGCCGCCCAGGACGGTCGCCGCACGTGGCGGGGCCACGCCCGCCTCGGCGAGCGCCCGGACGATGCCGTACACGTCGGTGTTGTCCCCGTGCCGGACACCGTCGCGCAGGATCACGGTGTTGGCTCCGCCCACCTGGAGCGCGAGCTCCGAGACGGTGTCGAGCAGCGGCAGCACGGCCCGCTTGAGCGGCATCGTGAGCGAGAGCCCCGCCCAGTCTCCCTCCAGGCCGGCGAGGAGGGCGGGGAGTCCGGCCTCGTCGCACTCGATCGCCTCGTAGCGCCAGTCGTGCAACCCCATGCCCTCGTAGGCGGCGCGGTGCAGGTGAGGGGAGAGCGAGTGGACGATCGGCGACCCCAGGACCGCCGCCCTCAGCACCCGTTCACCTTGTTCCTCTCGTACTCGGCCTTGAGCACGAAGAAGTCGGACTCCGCCGAGGCGAACTTGGTGACGCGCTTCGCCGGACAGGTGGTCACGAACCAGACCCAGTCGCCCTTGGTGGGGTTGAGCGCCGCCTGGATGGCCTCGTCACCCGGGTTGGCGATCGGGCCGGGGGGCAACCCCAAGTGCTTGTAGGTGTTGTAGGGCGACTCGCTCTCAAGGTCCTTGTGGGACGCCTCGATGTTGTACTTGTTCAGCGCGTACATCACCGTGCTGTCCATCTCCAGCTTGCGGGGCGGGTTGCCGTCGAGCCGGTTGTAGATGACACGGGCCACCTTGCCCATGTCCTCCTTGGTGCCCGACTCGGCCTGGACGATGCTGGCGATCGTCATGATCTCGTGCGGGGTGTGCCCGAGAGCCTTCGCCTTGCCCCGCAGGTCGTCCTTGTCGGCGGTCTGGTTGAAGCGGTCGACCATCTTGGTCAGGATCTCCGAGGCCGTCATCTTGGGCGTGATCTCGTAGGTGGCCGGGAAGGCGTATCCCTCCAGCTTGCCCCTGGAGTAGGAGGGCAGGCCGAGCTCGCGGGTGTTTCTCGCGGCCTGCTGGAACTCCCGCAAGGGCTTGCCCGTCTGCTTGGCGAGCTGCTCAAGGGTGTCGCTCACGCGCAACCCCTCCTTGAGGGTGACCCTCTCCCGCAGCCGCTTGTCCGGGTCGAGGAGCTTGACGGCCTCGGCGGCCGCCATCTGCTTGCGCATGGTGTATTCGCCCGGTTGCAGGGAGGAGGTCTTGCCCGCGGCGGCGACGGCGTTGACGAATGCCTTCACGCTCTTCACCACCCCCTGCTCCTCCAGGGTCTGGGCGATGTCGGAGGCGCTGTCGCCGTCCTTGATCTCCACGACGACCTCGCCGCTCCCCTGGCCGGCATAGTCGTCGGGAGTCATCACGTCACGGACCCAGGTGTAGCCGTAGAATCCGGCGGCGCCGACTCCGCCGATCAGGACAATGATCGCGAGCATGGGGGCGAGGAAGCCGCCCCGGTTGCGGCGACGCTTCCTGCGGCGGCCTCGGCGGCCCGAGTCGCGGCCGGAGGACGCGTTGGAACCTCGGCGCGACCGACCTTCGTCGTCGGAGCCGACCAGGAAGTCCATATCGAGATCGTTCATAGAGGCGCTGGCCAATCTCCCGCTAGAGACGGCCTGGCGTCAAGCGGGTGTGCCGAACCGAAGGAGAGCACCCGGGAGGACGTCCCGGTGCTTCGGGAGCCGTCATCCGATCCGCGAGTGCGGGTCGCCGCCTGGGGCGGAACGAGGGGTATTCCGCCGGGCATCAACGCTTCCCGAGGTGTTTGTTCAGCTCTTCCCGGTATCTCACAAACTCACTCTCTGTGTCAGTGAATTTCGTGATTCTATGCTCCGGATCGATAGTGACAAACCAGAACCAATCACCTTGATCTGGCTGGAGTGCCGCGATCAATGCCTTCTCCCCGGGGTTCGCGATGGGTCCTGGTGGCAGGCCCGGTTTGAGGTAGGTGTTGTAGGGAGACCTTACCTCGGTATCCCTCTGCGAGACCTCCAGGGTTCTGCGTCCCTGTGCGTACAGCACCGTGGTGTCCATCTGGAGTGGCGTCCGGGCCCCGATCCTGTTGTAGATCACTCTAGCGATCTTCGGGTAGTCCGGATCCCGCCCACCCTCCGCCTGGACGATGCTCGCCACCGTGACGGCTTCCAAGGGAGACAACCCTTTCTTCTTTGCCCGTTTCCTCAGTTTCAGCTGAGCGGCCATCTGTTTGTAACGTTCCACCATCGCGGTGAGCACACCCGAGGCGGTCGTGGCGGGCTCGATCTCGTAGGTGGCGGGAAACAGGAAGCCCTCGGCGCTTTCTGCGTATCGGGGCAGGCCGAGCGCCCGTTCGTCGGCCGCGGCCCTGGCCAGATCGGCCCGGCGCATACCGGTCTGGTCGGCGAGCCTGTCGAGCAACTCGGGCAGGCGCAGCCCTTCGGAAACGGTGACCGTACGAACGATCCGCGACCCGGGCGCCATCAGCATGCCGAGCGCCGACAGTGCGTCCATGCCCCTGCGGAACCTGAAGCGCCCCGGGGGCAGGCTGGCCGTCCTGCCCTGCTCCTTCGCCACCGCGACGAACCCCCTGGCACTCGCCACCACCCCGGCGTCGGCGAGCACCAGCCCGATCTGGGCGGCACTCGCCCCCCTGGGGATCTCGACGACGACCGCCCCCGAGCCGGGGCCCTCGAAGTCGGCGGGCACGAGATAGGAGCGGATCATGACGAAGCCGGCCGTCCCCGTGGCGACGGCGAGCACGGACGTCCCGGCCACCAGCAACCACATCGGCCGCAGGCGATTCACCGAACGGACCCGCCGCCCGGTCTTCCGACGTCCCCTCCGCCCGGGGAGGGCCCGCCCGAGGTGGACCCGACGGGAACGCCCGGCGGCCTGCCGGTGGCGCGCTCGGCGTCCAGCGCGGCCTGGAGCAGCACGATGGCGGCCGCCTGGTCCACCACGCCACGTTGGTTCTTCGCCTTCACACCGCTGGCCCGCAGCCCCTGCTGGGCGGTGACGGTGGTCAGCCGCTCGTCGAACAGCCGCACCGGTATCGGCGCCAGCCGCAGCGAGATCCGGTTCGCGAAGTCGCGGGCGGCCTCCGCCGCCTGCCCCTCGCGCCCGGAGAGCGAGGTCGGCAGGCCGACCACCACCTCGACGACCTCGTACTCGGCCGCGATCTCCGCGAGCCGGTCGAGGTCACCCTTACCGCGCCGGACGGTCTCCACCGGCGTGGCCAGCAACCCCGAGGGGTCGCTGCGTGCCACACCGATGCGAACCGAGCCGACGTCGACGCCCAGCCGAATGCCGTTTCTCATCGTTTCCGTCCCCACCCCGGTGCCGGACACGGCGCGAGGGCGTCGTTCGTCGTCAGGTGAGCGTCTGCGCGATCGCCTGCTCGACGGCGGCGAGCGCCTCGCCGATCGCCTCGGGACGCACACCGCCGCCCTGCGCGACGTCGTCCTTGCCGCCACCGCCACCTCCGAGCGCCTTCGCGGCGACACCGACCAGGCGGCCCGCCTTCAGGCCCCGGCCGCGCCCCGCCTCGTTGACCGCGGCCACCACGACCGGCCGGTCACCGGGGACACCGGCGACGACGACCACCGCGGCGCGATCGCCCGGGATCCGGCCACGCACGTCAAGCGCGAGCTTACGCAGGTCGTCGGGGGAGGTGCCATCAGGCGCGCGGTGCGTCACGACGGACACTCCGTGCAGATCGCGGGCCTTTTCCGCCATCTCCCCCGCACCGGCGAGCACCTGGGCCGAGCGCAGCGCGCCCAGCTCCTTCTCCGCGGCGCGCAGCCGGGTGACGATGCCCTCGATGCGCTCGGGCAGCTCCTCCCTGCGGGCCTTGAGCTGCTCGGACAGCTGGGCGACGAGCACGCTCTCCCTGGCCAGGAAGCGGAACGCGTCGAGGCCGACCAGGGCCTCCACCCGGCGCACACCCGCGCCGATCGAGGCCTCGCCCAGCACCTTGACCAGGCCCAGCTGCCCGGAGCTGGCGACGTGGGTGCCGCCGCAGAGCTCGCGGGAGTATTCGCCGACCTCGACGATGCGGACGGTGTCGCCGTACTTCTCTCCGAACAGGGCGAGCGCGCCCATCGCGCGGGCCTCCGCCTGGGAGGTGTGGAAGGCGTTGACCCGCAGGTCGTTGATGAGAACGGCGTTGACCTCGTCCTCGACGTCGCGCAGCACACTGGGCGGCACCGCGCCCGCGGCGGTGAAGTCGAAGCGGAAGCGGCCGGGGGAGTTCTCCGAGCCGGCCTGCGCCGCGGTCTCGCCCAGCGCGTTGCGGAAGCCGCGGTGCACCAGGTGGGTGGCGGTGTGGCTGCGGGAGATGGCCCGGCGCCGCTCGACGTCGATCTCCGCCTGGGCCTGGTCGCCCACCCGGATCTCTCCTGAGCGGACCTTGCCCCGGTGCACGACGACGCCGGAGACCGGGGACTGCACATCCACGATCTCCACCTCGGCCCCACCGGTGCGGATGACACCCTGGTCGGACAGCTGGCCGCCGCCCTCGGCGTAGAAGGGGGTGCGGTTCAGCACGACCTCGACCGCCGTGCCCGTGCCCGCCGCGGGCACGGAGACGCCGTCGACGAGGAGGCCGACGACCTCGGCCTCGGCCGTCACGTGGTCGTAGCCCAGGAACTCGACCTTGCCCGTCTTCTCCAGGAGCGTGCCGAAGATCGAGATGTCGGCGTTGCCGGTCTTCTTGGAGGCGGCGTCGGCCTTGGCGCGGTCGCGCTGCTCCTTCATCAAGCGGCGGAAGCCCTCCTCGTCGACCTGCAGCCCCTGCTCGGAGGCCATCTCCAGGGTGAGGTCGATCGGGAAGCCGTAGGTGTCGTGGAGCTGGAAGGCCTGGTCGGCCGCGAGCGTGGCCCGCCCCTTGCGCTTGGTCTCCTCGGCCGCCACGTCGAAGATCGCGGTGCCGGTGCGGAGCGTGCCGAGGAAGGACGCCTCCTCGGCGTCGATGACGCCGTGGATCTGCGGGGCGTCGGCCCTGAGCTCGGCGTACTGCTCGCCCATCACGTCGACGGTCACGGCGGTGAGCTCGTGCATGTAGCGCTCCTCGCCCGCACCGAGCAGGCGCAGGTTGCGGATGGCGCGGCGCAGGATGCGGCGCAGCACGTAGCCTCTGCCCTCGTTGGAGGGCAGCACCCCGTCGGCGACGAGCATCACGCCGGTCCTGACGTGGTCGGCGACCACTCGCAGTGACACGTCGGCGCGCTCGTCGCGGCCGTAGCGGGTCTTGGTGAGGTCGGCGGCCCGGTCGAGGATCTTGTACGTGGTGTCGATCTCGTAGATGTTGTCGACGCCCTGCAGGATCGCCGCCATGCGCTCCAGGCCCATGCCCGTGTCGACGCTCTTGGCGGGCAGCTCACCGGCGATGTCGAAGTCGATCTTGCTTCGGACCGCGCTGAGCTGGTACTGCATGAAGACGTTGTTCCACACCTCGAGGTAGCGGTTCTCGTCGGCGATCGGACCGCCCTCGCGCCCGTACTCGGGACCGCGGTCGTAGTAGATCTCGCTGCACGGGCCGCCGGGGCCGGGCACGCCCATGTGCCAGTAGTTGTCGGCGAGGTCGCGGCGCTGGATGCGCTCCTGCGGTACCCCCACCTTGCGCCAGATGTCGGCGGCCTCGTCGTCGTCGAGGTAGACGGTGGCCCAGAGGCGGTCCTCGGGGAAGCCGAACCCGCCCTCGGACTCGGGCCTGGTCAGCAGCTCCCAGGCGAACGGGATCGCCTGGTCCTTGAAGTAGTCGCCGAAGGAGAAGTTGCCGAGCATCTGGAAGAAGCTGGCGTGCCTGGTCGTCTTGCCGACCTCGTCGATGTCGAGGGTCCGCACGACCTTCTGCGCGCTGGCGGCCCGCCTGTAGGGCGGCTTCTGCTGGCCCAGGAAGTAGGGCTTGAAGGGCACCATGCCCGCGTTGACCAGAAGCAGTGTCGGGTCCTCGGCGATGAGGCTGGCCGAGGGCACGACGGTGTGCCCACGCTCCTCGAAGAAGCGCAGGAAGCGGCGGGCGATCTCTGCCGACTCCATGTCAGCGGCCATCCTTTACGTTGGAGTGATAGGAGTTTTCCACGCTGTCGAGCCCGAACCTGGAACGCAACTCGATTTCCCGCTCGGCCGCGCCTCGCAGGGCCTCCCCCGCGAGGTCACGTGCCTGGCCCAGGGCGCCGGTGGCGTTGTGCACGGCCCGCCGGGCCAGGTGGTTCGGGTGCAGTGCCTGAAGCTTACGCATGACCCACACCGCGCCGAACGCGCCCAGCCCCATGTAGAACAACCTGCGGATCATCGCGGGCGCCTCTCCAACGCCGGCGTGGCGAGCCTGGCGCGCCTGCGGGCGCCCAGGGCCCTGCGGACACCGTGGGTGAGGGCCGCGACCTTGATCATCGGTCCGGTGACCAGGTTCTGGGTGACGTCGCTGACCTTGGCCACGTGCCCGCTGACCTGCTTGACGTCCTTGGTGATGGCCTCGATCGCGACCAGCTGCCGGTTGGTCTCGCCGACCGCGGCCGAGACGTCCTCCAGCAGCGGCACGACACGGTCGCCCAGCTGGGAGACCATCTTGGTGGTCTCGGTGAGCAGCCGGGCCAGCCTGACCATGACGACGGCCATGAAGGACACCAGGATCGCCCAGGCCATCGCGGCGATCAGCCCCGCGACCTCTCCTGCGGTAAGCATGTGCGGACCCGCTCCCCTCACTGGTTCATAGGTGACCCCGGCCATGGTCGGGCGGATTGGCGAAACCCTATCGTGCCCGACATCGCTCATCCCCGCTCACCGCGCGCTCCGGAGGTGACCCTCGCGGGGGGCTACTCCCCGCGGAGGAAGGCCCGAATCCTGGACCAGCGGTCGGCGAAGCCCGCCTCGGCACCGTGACGGGTGGGCTGGTAGTAGCGCCGGTCCCTGAGCTCCTCGGGAGCGTATTCCTGGCGTACCAGGCCGTGCTCGAACTCGTGGGGGTATCTGTAGCCCCTGCCGTGGCCGAGCTGCTTGGCCCCCGCGTAGTGGGAGTCGCGCAGATGGTTGGGTACGTGGCCGATGTCGCCTCGCCGTACGTCCTCGGAGGCCGCGCCGATGGCGTTGATCACCGCGTTGGACTTGGGGGCCAGCGCGCAGTGGACGACGGCCTGGGCCAGGTTGAGGCGTCCCTCGGGCAGGCCGACGAACTCCACCGCCTGAGCGGCGGCCACCGCGATCTGCAGGCAGGTGGGGTCGGCCATGCCGACGTCCTCCGAGGCGAAGACGACGATCCTGCGGGCGATGAACCGGGGGTCCTCCCCCGCCTCGATCATCCGGGCGAGGTAGTGCAGCGCGGCGTCGGCGTCGGAGCCCCGCATGCTCTTGATGAAACCGCTGATCACGTCGTAGTGCTGGTCGCCCTGGCGGTCGTAGCGCACGGCCGCCTTGTCCACCGCCCGCTCCACCACCTCGACGGTGATCTCGCCGTCGGCGATCAGCGCGGCGGCCTCCAGGTAGGTGAGCGACCTGCGGGCGTCGCCGCCGGCGAGCCGCACCAGGTGCTCGGCGGCCTCGGGTGCGAGGCTCGCCCTCGCGTCCAGGCCGCGCGGGTCGGTGACCGCGCGCTCCAGCACCACCCGGATGTCGTCCTCCGACAGTGACTCCAGGGTGAGCAGCAGCGAGCGCGACAGCAGGGGCGAGATGACGGAGAAGAAGGGGTTCTCGGTGGTGGCGCCGATGAAGGTGACCCAGCGGTTCTCCACGGCGGGCAGCAGGGCGTCCTGCTGCGCCTTGTTGAAGCGGTGCACCTCGTCGACGAACAGGACGGTCTGGCGGCCGGACATGCCCAGCTCGCGCCGGGCCTGCTCGATGGCCGCGCGGACCTCCTTGACACCCGCCGAGACCGCGGAGACCTCCACGAAGCGGCGCTTGGTGACACCCGCCACCACGTAGGCGAGGGTGGTCTTGCCGGTCCCCGGAGGGCCCCAGAGGAACAGCGACATGGGCGCCTCGGCCTCGACGAGGCGGCGCAGCGGCGTGCCGGGGCCCAGCAGGTGCCGCTGGCCGATCACCTCGTCCAGGCTCCGGGGGCGCATTCGCACCGCCAGGGGCTCCTGGCCGCGATGGGCCTCCTCCGCCGCCGAGTCGAACAGGCTGTCCACGTCTGAGACAGTACCGCCGCCTGGCGGGGCCTCGGCCCTCGCGGGCGGCGGGACGCCGGCCCCCCTCGGCGTCATGCGCCGTCATGCGACATCGCGGCCCCGGCCGGCTCAGCTCCAGACCGCGACGGCCCCGGTGTGCCCGCTCCGTACCACGTAGTAGATCGCCACGACGGCCAGGACCACGGTCAGCGCCGAGAGCGCCAATTCGGCCGTGCGTCCGAACCTGTCGCGGCGCGTGACGTGGACGAGAGCGGCCGAGGCCCCCCCGAGGGCGAGGGAGACGAGCAGCAGCGGGACGCTGAAGTTCGCGTGTTCGGTGATGAGCTCGGCGAGCCGTCCCCCCGCGGAGGCGAAACGGCTCTCCTCCAGCGCCTCCCCGCTCTCTCGCGCCACGAAGACGCTCACCGGCACGACCGGGGCGAGTCCGACCACCGCCCAGGTGAGCACGGGCCGCGTGCGGGGCGCCAGCGCGTACACGGTGGCGAGCACCGCGAGGAGCGGTGTCAAGACCACTGCCGCGTGAACGACCAGGGGATGAAGAGGCAGGCCGAGGATCTCGTCGAACATGGGGGCGCTCCGGTGGTGCGTGGTTCATCATCTGCAGGTACGGATCCCACCATGAGCGGGTTATGGAGAGCGTGAAGAGGTCCCCTCTTTCCCTCCGTCCCCCTCTGATGAATTCCACCACTTACGTCCAGCACATCTTGGGGCCGGTACTCTTTTCGCCAGCCCATAACCATGGATCAGCAATCTTGGAGGACATAGCGGTGAGCGCCGAGGACCGCCAGAGCCAGCTGGCTCGGGAACACAAAGAGCGGCAGGCGAAGCGTGCTGCGCAGGCGACCACGTCGAAGCGCAACGTCGTCATCGGAGCGGTCGCCGCGGTGGTCGTCGTCGCGGGAGGATTGTTCGCCGGGGTGACCCTTCTGGGGGACGACGGTGACGACCCGAAGGTCAACGCCGCCGCCACCGGTTCGCCGTCTCCTTCGGAGACACCCGCCGCGACGCCCGAGCCGACCCCCACGGCCGCTCCGGCCAACACGAGGTGCACCTACCGCAAGGACACCAGCGGCAGCCCGATGAAGAACGTGGGCATGCCGCCGGCCAGGCCGAACCTGAAGCTGAAGACCATGACGATCGCCACCAACCACGGCAACGTCGTGATCGACCTGGCGACCCAGCAGGCCCCCTGCACGGTCAACTCCTTCGCCTTCCTGGCCAAGAAGCGCTTCTTCGACAACACCAAGTGCCACCGTCTGGCCACCCCGGAGAACTCCGGCGTGAGCCTGCTGCAGTGCGGCGACCCGCAGGCCAAGGCCGACGGGAAGAACCCCACCGACGGCCAGGGCAGCTCGGGGTACGTCTACGACAGCGAGAACCTCGACGGTGAGGTCTCCTACGCCAAGGGCACGGTCGCGGTGGCCCAGGCGATGGACGCCGTCAACGAGAACGGCAGCCAGTTCTGGATCTCGCTGGGGGACGACACCGAGCAGGTGGAGAAGGCCTACACGCCCTTCGGAGTCGTCTCCCAGGGCATGGAGATCCTCGACGAGATCGCCAAGGGCGGGTGGATCACCAACCCCGACGACATCACCGGTGACGGTGGTTCCAACGCCCCCAAGATCCCGGTGATCATCAAGAGCGTGCGGCTCTCCTAGCCGGACTCGCGGCGCATCGCCGCCACAGGACGCCCCGGCGGTCGGACGACCGCCGGGGCGTCCTCGCGTCCCGGCGGTCGTGGCCCCGGCCCTGCCGCCTCTGCCCGCGAACACGGGCGGCATGCGGCTCGCACAGGCCTCAGCGCGACCGTACGCGGATCGCGCCCCTCTCTCACCCCCTAGGGCGGAAAAACGCCATCGGCCGCCCAGGATGCCTGTGAGGGACGCACAGGACGACCTCCTCGACGATCGCCGGTCCGGGAATCGAGGAGGGTGAGGTCCTCTCTCACATCACCTCTTTCGCCGAGGACCGGCACCCCGGGCCCGCCCATGCCGGGCGCGCCACGACAGCACCACGACAGCACCACGACAAAGGCCCCCGGAACACCCGTCCGGGGGCCTCGTCACATCCGAATCAGGCGCCGGTCTTGGGCTTTCCGTCGACGCCAGCCTCCTTGCGCTGCTCCACCGTGATCGGGGTGGGCGCGCCGGTCAGCGGGTCGAACCCGGAGGCCGTCTTCGGGAAGGCGATGACGTCGCGGATGGAGTCGGTGCCCGCCAGAAGCATGCAGATCCGGTCCCAGCCGTAGGCGATGCCGCCGTGCGGCGGCGGGCCGTACTTGAACGCCTCCAGCAGGAAGCCGAACTTGCTCTCCGCGTCCTCCTTGGAGATGCCCAGCACGTCGAAGACGCGCTGCTGCATCTCGGCCCGGTGGATACGGATCGAGCCGCCGCCGATCTCCATCCCGTTGCAGACCATGTCGTAGGCGTAGGCCAGGGCCTCGCCGGGGTGGTCCTGGAAGGTGTCGGCCCACTCGGGCTTGGGACCGGTGAAGGGGTGATGGACCGCGGTCCAGCCGCCCTCGCCGTCCTCCTCGAACATGGGGGCGTCGACGATCCACAGGAAGTTCCAGGCCGACTCGTCGATCAGGCCGCAGCGACGGCCGATCTCCAGGCGGGCCGCGCCGAGCAGGTCGCGGGAGGCGGAGGCCGTGCCGGCCGCGAAGAAGATCGCGTCACCGTGCTCCGCGCCGACCTTCGCGGCCAGGCCGGATGCCTCGGTCTCCGACAGGTTCTTGGCGACCGGCCCGCCGAGCGCGCCGTCCTCGCCCACCAGCACGTAGGCCAGACCCCTGGCTCCGCGTGACTTGGCCCACTCCTGCCAGGCGTCCAGCTCCTTGCGGGTCTGCGAGGCACCGCCGGGCATGACCACGGCGCCCACGTACGGCGCCTGGAACACGCGGAAGGTGGTGTCCGCGAAGAAGTCCGTCATCTCGACGAGCTCCTGGCCGAAGCGCAGGTCCGGCTTGTCGGAGCCGTAGCGCGCCATCGCCTCCCGGTAGGTCATCCGGGGCAGGGGGGTCGGCAGGTCGTAGCCGACCGTCTCCTTCCAGATGCGGCCGATGAGCCGCTCGCCCAGGGCGATCACGTCGTCCTGGTCCACGAAGGACATCTCAACGTCGATCTGGGTGAACTCCGGCTGCCGGTCGGCGCGCAGGTCCTCGTCGCGGTAGCACTTGGCGAGCTGGTAGTAGCGCTCAAGACCGGCGACCTGCAGAAGCTGCTTGAACAGCTGGGGCGACTGGGGCAGGGCGTACCAGCTGCCCGGCTGGAGCCGGACCGGGACCAGGAAGTCGCGGGCGCCCTCCGGGGTCGAGCGGGTCAGCGTCGGGGTCTCGACGTAGGTGAACCCCTGCTCGTTCATCACCTCGTGGGCGAGGTAGGTGGCCCGGGAGCGAATGCGCATGGCGTGCGCGACCTGCTGGCGGCGGATGTCGAGGTAGCGGTACTTCAGCCGCGCCTCCTCCGAAATGCCCGTGGTGCCCTCGATGGGGAACGGCAGCGGCGCGGACTCGCTGAGCACCTCGACCTCGGAGGCGACGACCTCGATCGCACCGGTCGGCAGCTCGGGGTTCTCGTTGCCCTCGGGGCGGACCCGCACCTCTCCGACGACCTTGACGCAGTATTCGGCGCGCAGGCCGTGGGCGTCGTCCTCCTCGCGGAAGACCACCTGGGCCGAACCCGAGGCGTCACGCAGGTCGATGAAGACCACGCCGCCGTGGTCGCGGCGTCGCGCCACCCACCCGGCGAGCGTCACCCGCTGCCCGGCGTGCTCCTCGCGCAGTGACCCCGCTTCGTGCGTGCGGATCATTTGTCCAGTCTCTCCTTCAACATCGTGACGATCTCAGCGAGCGGTACGGCGGTCTGGTCTCCGCTGGCCAGGTCCTTGACCTGCGCGGTCCCCTCGGCGATGTCTCGATCGCCGAGGATCACCGCGTAGCCGGCCCCCGAGCGGTCGGCGCCCTTCATCGCGCCCTTGACGCCCTTGCCGCCGAACGACATGTCGGCGGCCAGGCCCGCCCGGCGCAGCTCGGTGACGAGCAGGAACATCCGGCGGCGCGCCTCCTCGCCCAGCGGCACACCGTACACCCGCACGCGTGCCTCGGCGCTCTCGTCCCCGAACAGGCCCTCGGCCTCCATCGCCATCACCGTGCGGTCGACGCCCAGCGCCCAGCCGACGCTGGGCAGGGCGGGTCCGCCGAGCATCTCGCTCAGCCCGTCGTAGCGGCCCCCGCCCCCGACCGCGGACTGCGAGCCAAGCCCGTCGTGGACGAACTCGAACGTGGTGCGCGTGTAGTAGTCGAGGCCGCGGACCAGCCGGGGATCGTCGGTGTAGGCCACGCCCGAGGCGGTCAGCAGCGAGCGGACCTCCTCGTGGTACGCCTTGCACGCCTCACACAGGTGGTCGACGACCAGCGGCGCCCCGGCCAGCCGGGCCTGCACCTCGGGGCGCTTGTCGTCGAGCACGCGCAACGGGTTGATCTCGATCCGCTGCCGGGTGGGCTCGTCGAGGTCGAGGCCACGCAGGAAGTCCTGGAGTGCGGCCCGGTACACGGGACGGCACTCCTTGTCGCCCAGCGTGTTGATCAGCAGCCGGACCCCGGTGAGTCCCAGGGCGGCGTAGCCGTCGACGGCCAGCAGGATCAGCTCGGCGTCGAGCGCCGGATCCTCCGAGCCCAGCGCCTCGGCGCCGACCTGCCAGAAGTGGCGGTAGCGGCCCTTCTGCGCCCGCTCGTAGCGGAACTGGCTGCCCGAGTACCAGAGCTTCACCGGCAGCTGCCCGTTGTGCAGGCCGTGCTGGAGGACCGCCCGCACCACCGACGCGGTGCCCTCGGGGCGCAGCGTGATGGAGCGCCCGCCCTTGTCCTCGAAGGTGTACATCTCCTTGGAGACGATGTCGGTCGACTCGCCGACACCGCGGACGAACAGCGCGGTGTCCTCGAAGACCGGGGTCTCGATGTAGCCGTAACCCGCCCGGCGTGCGGGCTCGGTGAGCGCCTCGCGCACGGCGAGCGCCCGCTCGGAGCGTGGCGGAAGCCAGTCGAAGGTGCCCTTGGGCGCCTGCAAAGTCATTGTCTAAAGTCCCCTGCCGGGGCCGCGGTCGTGCCCGGAGGACGCGGAGTCCGCGCCCGCGGCCGCCCTCGCCTCCGCGAGATACGGGTTGGTGGCACGCTCGTGACCGATCGTGGTCTGTGGTCCGTGGCCGGGCAGGACCACCGTGTCCTCCGGCAGCGGCAGGCACTTGGCCGCCAGGCTGCGCAGGATGGTGGGGTAGTCGCCGCCCGGGAGATCTGTGCGGCCGATGGAGCCGGCGAACAGCAGGTCGCCCGAGAACAGCACGTCCGGGATCTCCTCGGTGCTGGGCAGCCTGAACGTCACCGACCCCCTGGTATGGCCGGGAGTGTGGTCGACGGTGAGCTCCAGGCCGGCGAGCCGCAGCACTTCGCCGTCGGCGAGCTCGCGCACGTCGTCGGGCTCGGTGAAGGTGAGCCCCCCGAACAGCTGCTGCTTCGTCGAGAGCGACAACCCCTTGCCGGGGTCGGAGAGCAGCTCGCGGTCCTCCGGGTGGATCCACGCGGGAACGTCACGCGCGCCGCAGACCGGGGCGACCGACCACATGTGGTCGATGTGCCCGTGGGTGACCAGCACCGCGACCGGTTTGAGCCTGTGCTCGCGCAGCAGGTCGTCGAGGGCGCCGACGGCGTTCTGACCGGGATCGACGACCACGCACTCCTCGCCCGCGGCGGGAGCGACGACGTAACAGTTGGTCTGGAAGGACCCTGCGGGAAAGCCGGCGATGAGCATCTGCCTCAGCTGATCTCGTCAAGAATGCGGATGGGAATGTAACCGAAGGGTACCGGTGCGGGTCGGCGGGCTGCGAACCATTACCCATTGGCCGATACGATTCGCCCACCTCATTAAGTACTACTCGGCACTCGGGAGGGCGAAGCGGTGAGCGGCAAGGAGCGCCAGAAGCAGTTGGCGCGCGAGCACTACGAGCGTCAGACGCAGCGACGCGTCGAACGCGAGGCCAAGGCCAAGCGCAACGCGATCATCGGCAGCACCGTGGCCGGTGTGGTCGTGGTGGCGGGCGTGATCGCCGCGACGACCCTGTTCGGGGGCTCCGACACGACGGCCGCGACCACCGACCCGGCCCCGTCGGACAACGCCTCCCCGGCCACGTCGGAGGCCGCGGGAGCGCAACCGAAGGCCTTCGACCCGGCCAGCGGCACCTGCGGCTACGTCGCGGACGCCGGCGGCGGTCCGGCCAAGAACGTGGGCCTGCCCCCGGAGAAGGCCGACCTGACGCCCAAGACGATGACCCTCAAGACCAGCCAGGGCGACATCGTCATCGAGGTGTCGGCGGAAAAGACACCGTGCACGGTCAACTCCTTCGCCTTCCTTGCGAAGAAGAAGTATTTCGAAGGTTCCAAGTGCCACCGGCTGGGTTCCGACCAGTTCCCGATGCTGCAGTGCGGCGACCCGCTGGCCAAGGCCGACGGCAAGAGCCAGACCGACGGCCAGGGTGGTCCCGGCTACCGTTTCGTGAACGAGAACCTGGAGGGCGCGAAGTACACGCGCGGCGTCGTGGCCATGGCCAACAGCGGTCCCGACACCAACGGCAGCCAGTTCTTCATCGTGTTCGGTGACGCCCCGCTGAGCCCGGACTACACACCGTTCGGTACGGTCACCAAGGGTCTGGAGATTCTGGACAAGGTGAACAAGGCGGGTGTCATCACCCCGGGCCCCGACGGCACGGGGGCGCCCAAGGAAACCGTGGAAATCAAAGACGTGACAATGTCCAGCTAGAGCTGACGTAATACATACAAGGGGCGGTAAGTCCCGAAAGGCTGATGAAAGTGCGGGAGGACACGGTGAGCACCGACCCGTGGGGCCGGGTAGACGACGACGGCACCGTCTACGTACGTACGGCTGAGGGAGAGCGGGCCGTCGGGTCCTGGAAGGCCGGCGAACCGGAAGAGGCGCTTGCCTACTTCCATCGCAAGTTCGACGAGCTGGCCGGGCAGGTCGCCCTGCTGGAACAGCGGGTTCGTGGCACCGACCTGCCACCCGCCCAGGCCGAGGCGACGATCGTCAAGCTCCGAGAGGCGATCACCGACGCGCACGCGGTCGGCGACCTCGACGCGCTGCTGAGCCGCCTCAACGCCCTCACGGAGCTGGTCGCCCAGCGCCGTGAGGAGGTCAAGGCGGCTCGCGACGTGGCCAGGGCCGAGGCCAAGGGCATCAAGGAACGGATCGTCGCCGAGGCCGAGCGCATCGCCGAGGACACGACCCACTGGAAGACCGGTGGTGAGCGGCTGCGCCAGCTGATCGAGGAGTGGAAGGCCGCCGAACGCATCGACCGGGTGACCGAGGCGGCGTTGTGGAAGCGCCTGTCGGCGGCCCGCACGGCCTTCGCCAAGCGGCGCAAGGCATACTTCGCGGGGCTGGACGAGCAGCGCGAGGGCGTGCGTTCCACCAAGGAGCGCATCGTGGCCGAGGCCGAGACACTGGCCTCGTCCACCGACTGGGGCGCCACCGCGTCGGCCTACCGAGAGCTGATGCAGGAGTGGAAGAGCGCGGGCAGGGCCTCCCGCGAGGTCGAGGACGAGCTCTGGGGCCGCTTCAAGGGTGCCCAGGACCAGTTCTTCCAGGCGCGTTCGGCCGTCTTCGCCGAACGCGACGCCTCGCTGGCGGCCAACGCCGAGATCAAGGAGCAGCTCCTGGTCGAGGCGGAGAAGATCCTTCCGGTCACCGACGCCCGCGCCGCCCGGGGCGCCCTGCGCAACCTCCTGGAGCGCTGGGAGGCCGCGGGCCCGGTTCCGCGCGAGCAGCGTGACCGCCTGGAGGGTGGCCTGCGCAAGATCGACGAGGCGGTCCGCAAGGCCGAGGAGACGGAGTGGAAGCGCTCCAACCCCGAGGCAAGGGCTCGTGCCCAGAACACGGTCGACCAGCTGCGCAAGTCGATCGCGCAGCTGGAGAGCCGTCTGGTCAAGGCGAGGGACGCGGGTAAGGACAAGGACGTCAAGGACGCCGAGGAGGCTCTGGCCGCCCGCCGTTCCTGGCTGACGGAGGCGGAGCGCACGCTCGCCGAGTTCTCCTGACACCCGGCGCCCTCACCGGCTGACGCGTCCCACGGGGCCGCGGGGAGCACTCCCACCAGGGAGTGCTCCCCGCGGCCCCGCCGCCTGTGGCGGGCGGGGCACGCCGAGCCGGCCGTAAGACGGACGAGACGGTTTCGAGGGACCGGAGTCGTCGAGTCTGCGGCCACACTCCATGAGGCGGCCTGAGAGGGCCGCAAGGGACAAAGCGGGCCTGTTGCCCGGTTCTCGGATCCCATGCCCCGTGAGGCCGCCTGGGGCGCCGCAGGCGCCCCTTTTCAGGCCATATCCCACGAGGCGGCGCGCGTGGGGAATCTGCCCCCACCTCATGAGGCGATCCGAGAGGAGACAGGGGACGGAGCGGGAGAACCTCAGGAACTGGCGCCGCTGACCCGGTAGACGTCGTAGACACCCTGGATGTTGCGGACGGCCTTCAGGACGTGGCCCAGGTGCTTGGGGTCGCCCATCTCGAAGGTGAACTTGCTGATCGCCACCCTGTCCCTGGAGGTCGTCACCGACGCCGACAGGATGTTGACGTGCTGGTCGGAGAGGGTGCGGGTCACGTCGGAGAGCAGGCGGGGCCGGTCGAGCGCCTCGACCTGCAGCGCGACCAGGAACACCGAGTCGTCGGCGGCGGACCAGGCGACCTCGACCAGGCGGTCGGGCTCGGACTGGAGCTGGTCCATGTTCGGACAGTTGGTGCGGTGCACCGACACGCCGTGCCCGCGGGTGACGAAGCCGACGATCTCGTCACCGGGTACGGGCGTGCAACATCGTGAGAGACGCACCCAGACGTCGGAGTCGCCCGCGACGACCACACCCGCGCCGCCGCTGCCGCGAGGGCGCCCGCGCAGCTTGGTCGGTACGGAGGTCTCGGCGATGTCGTCCTCGGCACCCTCCACGCCCCCGATGGACGTCACGAGCTTCTGCACGACCGTCTGCGCGGCCACGTGGCCCTCACCGACGGCCGCGTAGAGCGCGGAGACGTCCGGGTAGCGCAGGTCCCTGGCGAGGGCCAGGAGGGACTCTCCGGACATCAGGCGCTGCAACGGCAGGCCCTGCTTGCGCATCGCGCGGCCGATCGCCTCCTTGCCCGCCTCGATCGCGGTCTCGCGGCGCTCCTTGGAGAACCACTGCCGGATCTTGTTGCGGGCCCGGCCGGACTTGACGAACTTCAGCCAGTCGCGCGAAGGGCCCGCGTCCGGCGACTTGGAGGTGAAGATCTCCACGGTGTCGCCGTTGCCCAGGCGTGACTCCAGGGGCACCAGGCGACCGTTGACCCTCGCCCCGATGCAGCGGTGGCCGACCTCCGTGTGCACGGCGTAGGCGAAGTCGACGGGCGTCGCGTTCTCCGGCAGGGCGATGACCTGGCCCCTGGGGGTGAAGACGTAGACCTCCGAGACCGACAGGTCGAACCTGAGCGACTCCAGGAACTCTCCCGGGTCGGCGGTCTCCTTCTGCCAGTCGAGAAGCTGGCGCAGCCATGCCATGTCGCTGGCGGGCTTCAGCTTCGCCCCGGGAGGCCCCGAGATGGTCATGTCCTCCTTGTACTTCCAGTGCGCCGCCACGCCGTACTCGGCCCTGTGGTGCATGCCGTGGGTGCGGATCTGCAACTCCACCGGCTTGCCCTCGGGGCCGATGACCGTGGTGTGCAACGACTGGTACATGTTGAACTTGGGCATCGCGATGTAGTCCTTGAACCGGCCGGGGACCGGGTTCCATCGCGCGTGGATCGTGCCGAGCGCCGCGTAGCAGTCGCGGACCGAGTCGACCAGCACCCGGATGCCCACCAGGTCGTAGATGTCGTCGAAGGCGACGTCCCTGGCGATCATCTTCTGGTAGACGGAGTAGTAGTGCTTGGGGCGTCCCTTGACGGCCGCGCGGATCTTGGCGTCGCGCAGGTCACCGGAGACCTTCTCGATGACCTCCTGCAGGAACAGGTCCCTGCGCGGGGCCCGCTCCGACACCATCCGGGCGATCTCGTCGTACCGCTTGGGGTAGAGCATGGCGAACGCGAGGTCCTCCAGCTCCCACTTGATGGTGTTCATGCCCAGCCGGTGGGCGAGCGGCGCGAAGATCTCCAGAGTCTCCCGCGACTTCTGGTGCCGCTTGTGCTCGGGCAGGTAACGCATGGTGCGCATGTTGTGCAGCCGGTCGGCGAGCTTGATCACCAGCACCCGGATGTCGCGCGACATCGCCACGACCATCTTGCGCACGGTCTCGGCCTCGGCCGCGGCACCGAACTTGACCTTGTCGAGCTTGGTGACGCCGTCGACCAGCAGCGCGATGTTGTCGCCGAAGTCCGAACGCAGCTCGTCCAGGCTGTAGGCGGTGTCCTCGACGGTGTCGTGCAGCAGCGCCGCGCACAGCGTCTCGTCGTCGGTGCCGAGCTCGGCCAGGATCGTGGCCACCGCCAGCGGGTGGGTGATGTACGGATCACCGCTCTTGCGCTTCTGGTCGCGGTGATGGTAGGCCGCCACGTCGTAGGAGCGCTCGATGAGCCGCAGGTCCGCCTTCGGGTGGGTCGCGCGGACCGTACGAAACAGCGGCTCCAGGACCGGATTCATACCGCCACCCCATTGCCCCCCAAGACGTGCGAGCCTTCGCCTTACCGCCGGCTTCTCCTCAGCGGCTCCGGACACGGCGGAGCCGGCATCGCCTGCTGGGACGGCCGTCTCGGGACCGCCACCGTCGGCGGTCACGTCGGGGACGACCACATCGCGGGGCACTCAGACTCCTTACGTTCGAGTCCAGATCCCTACAGTGTATCCAGACCAGGTTGTGTGCTTTCGTTCGCGGGGGCGATCAGACGACGACGAGGGAGTGCAACTCCACGTCGGTCAGACGCTCCCGGCCCTTGAGGAAGGCCAGCTCCATGAGCACGGCGATGGCGACGACGTCGGCGCCCGCCCTGCGGACCAGCTCCACCGTCGCGCACGCCGTACCTCCCGTGGCGAGCACGTCGTCGACGATGAGAACGCGCTCCTGGGGTGCGAAGGCGTCCCGGTGGACCTCGATGACGGCGGAGCCGTACTCCAGATCGTAGGACGCCTCAAGCGTCTCGGAGGGCAGTTTGCCTTTCTTCCGTACCGGGACGAAGCCCGCGCCCGCCCGGACGGCGACCGGGGCCGCCAGGATGAAACCCCGCGCCTCGATGCCGACGATCTTGTCCACCTCGTACAGCCCGGCCAGTTCCTCGATCACCGCGGTGAACGCCACCGGGTCGCCGAGCAGGGGGGTGATGTCCTTGAACAGCACCCCGGGCTGCGGGTAGTCGGGCACGTCGCGGATACGGTCGAGGATCAGGCTGCTCAGTTCGGTCATGGGCGGCGCTCCTGTGGAGGTGTCGGGGCGGAGGACACCGGGGCGGCCCGGCGGTGTCCGGAGGGTGTCGTGTCGGAAGGGCTCTGACCGCGAGTGTCGCAAGGTCCGGGAAGAGCCGAAGGGGCTGGAGGGTAAGGAAAACGCCTCCGCTCCCTGCGAGGGGAGCGGAGGCGCGGACGTGCCCGTACTTACTTCTTCTTCCGCTTGCCGCCGGCGGAGTCGGCTCCGCCGACGACCGTGGCGGCGCCGTTGGAGGCCCCGGCGGCGACCGGCTGACGCACCGTCTTGATCCCGGAACTCCCCCCGCGGGAGGCGATCCTGCGGGCGAGCGCCTGGTAGCGCGGCTCGCGCTCCTTGAGCGTGACCAGCAGCGGTGTCGCGACGCACAGCGAGGAGTAGGTGCCGACGAGCATGCCGACGAACAGGGCCAGCGACAGGTCCTTCAACGTTCCGGCACCGAAGAGCGTGGTGCCGATGAAGAGGATCGCCGCGACCGGCAGGATCGCCACCAGGGTGGTGTTCAGCGACCGGATCAGCGTGTGGTTCAGCGCGTTGTTGGCGGCCTCGGTGTAGGTCAGCTTGGAGTTCGTGCCGAGCTTGGCGGTGACCTCCTTGATCATGTCGAAGACGACGACGGCGTCGTACAGCGAGTATCCGAGGATCGTGAGGAAGCCCAGCAGGGTCGCCGGGGTGACCTCGAAGTTGGACCAGGCGTAGACACCGGCGGTGATCACCAGGTCGTGCAGCAGCGCCACGACGGCGGCCAGCGCCATCTTCCACTCGAAGGCCATCGTCAGGTACAGGATGATCGCCAACATGAAGACGATCAGCCCGATGATGGCCTTGTTGGCCACCTGACCGCCCCACGAGGCGCCGATGACCTGCAGGTTGACCTGGTCCGCCGGCATCTTGAACTCGGTGGCCACCGCCTTCTGCACCGCGGTGACCTGGTCGGCCGGGAGGCTCTCGGTGGTGACCCGCCAGCCGTTCTGGGTCGTCTGCGCGATGATCTGGTGCGCACCGGCCTCGGTGAACGTGGCGCGCACCTGCTCGATGTTGGCGGTCGGGGCCTTGAAGGAGAAGACGGACCCGCCCTTGAACTCCACGCCCAGGTTGAGGCCGTTGACGACCAGACCGGCGATGGAGACCAGCAGCAGGATTGCGGAAAGGGAGTACCAGAGCTTCTGGCGGCCGACGAAGTCGACGTCGATTTCGCCCCGGTACAGCCGGCGCGCGATGCCGGACATCAGGCCTCCTGCGGAACGGTCTTGGGTGCGACGGTGGTCTCGCTCATGCGCTCGGCGTCGAGCCCGGAGAGCTTGTGCCCCTTGGCGAAGAACTTCAGCTTGGCCAGCATCGCGACGAACGGCTTGGTGAACATGAACACCACCGCGATGTCGATGAGCGTGGTCAGGCCCATGGCGAAGGCGAAGCCGGCCACGCCTCCGACCGCCAGGAAGTAGAGCACCACGGCGGCGATGAACATGACGGCGTCGGCGATGAGGATCGTCCGCCGGGCGCGAACCCAGGCGACCTCGATGGCCGTACGCAGCGAGCGCCGGCCCTCCTTCATCTCGTCGCGGATGCGTTCGAAGTAGACGATGAACGAGTCCGCGGTGATACCGATCGAGACGATCAGTCCGATGACGTGCGGCAGCGAGAGGCGGAAGCCCGCGAAGACGCCGAGCAGCACGACGGACTGGTAGGTCAGGATCGTGGCCACCAGGAGGCTCAGCACCGACACGACGCCCAGACCCCGGTAGTAGAGCATCGAGTAGATCACGACCAGCAGGAGGCCGATCGCGCCCGCGATGAGGCCGCCGCGCAGCTGGTCGGCGCCCAGCGTGGAGGAGACCTCCTCGATGGAGCTCTTCTCGAACTTCAGCGGCAGCGCGCCGTACTTGAGCTGGTTGGCCAGCTCGTCGGCCGTCACCTGGTTGAAGCTGCCGGAGATCTGCGCCCGGCCGCCGGTGATGGGCTCCTGGATGACGGGCGCGGAGATGATCACACCGTCGAGGACCATGGCGACCTGGTTGCGGGGGGCCTGCGAGTTGAAGGCGGTGGTGGTGACCTTCGACCACTGGTCGGGGCCCTGGCCCTTGAAGGAGAGCTGGACGAGCCACTCACCGGTGGTCTGGTCGACGCCGGAGGACGCGGTGTCGATCGAGGTGCCGGTGACGGCCGCCTTCTCCAGCACGAACTTGGTGCCGCCGTCCTGGCTGCAGCCCACGTACTGCTTGTCCGGCGCGTCCTGGGCACCGCGGCCCGCGTCCTTGGCGCAGTCGAGCGCCTGGAACTGTTTGAGCGCCTCCGGGTCGATCCCGGTGGGGTCGACGCCCGCCATCGGGTCGTCGGCCGCCGTCGGCGGAGCCGTCGGCACGGCGCTGGTCTCGGGCGCGGCACTCGCGTCCGGCTTGGCGGACTTGTCACCGCTCGGCTCGGCGGAGGGCGCGGCGGTGGCGCCGGGGCTCGGGTTGGTGAGTGCCGACGACAGGGCGCGACCGGCCGGAGAGGCGCCCGTGTCGGGCGCGGCGGTCGCGTCGGGCTTCGGAGTCACCGACTCGGCGGGCTTGGGCTCCTTGGACCCCTTACGCCCGGATTCGGTGCTCGAAGGAGACGGCGTCGGCGTCGGCGCCTCGGTGGAGAGCTGCCCCGGGGGCGGAGGTGACCCGGCCCCGATCGCCAGCACTTGGCGGAACCTCAGCTCCGCGGTGGTGCCGACCAGCTTGACGACTTCCTCCTGGCCTGCTCCGGGAACGGAGATGACGATGTTGTCACCGGATTTGGCGACCTCGGCGTCGGAGATGCCGCTGCCGTTCACCCGCTCACGGATGATGTTCACGGCGAGGTCGAGGCTCTCCTGTGAGGGAGCGCCCCCGTTCGGCGTGATGGGCTGGAGCGTCACGGTCGTGCCGCCGGCGAGGTCGAGGCCATACTCCGGCGTGTACGCCTTGTTGAGGAGCATCGTCCCGCCCATGGCGAGAATGATCGCCAGAAGCACCAGGAGCATGCGCCCCGGTCTGCTCTGGCCGCTAGTCGGTCGGGCCACTGGTCGTCAGTTCTTTCGGTTATAGGGGGTGGGAGGTGAGGCTACTCACGGCTTCTTGCTCGTCGTGTCGTGGTCTGCACCCTGCTGTTCCGCCGTCTCCGCGAAATCGCGGTCGGCAGCCTTGACATTCTCCTCCTCCGCGTCGTCAACGGGAACCAGGACACGGCCGATCGCCGCCTTGACCCAGCGAGTCTCCACACCGGGGGCGATCTCCAGGATCACGTCCTCGTTGTCGATGGCCACCACGGTCCCGAAGAGACCCGTCGTGGTCATGACACCGGTGCCCGGTGTGAGACTGTTCTGCATTTTGACCTGCTCCTGCTGCCGCTTGCGCTGCGGCCGGATAAGCAGGAAGTAGAACACCACGACCATGAGAGCGATCATGATCAGGCTCGAATAGTTGCCGCCCACAGGGCCGCTCCTTTTCTTGAAGATTGACCGGCGGAAACCGGACGTCACATACGACCACGCCGCTCAGCACGTCAGCCTACACAGCCAGCCAAGGCTCGGAGTTTAGGCGAGCTGTTAAGAGCGCGGCAACGAAGTCACGATTCGGCTCGCAGGGAAGTTCCCATTTCGATACAGTTGTCATCGTTCTGTGATCAACCCCGTACGACTTCCCTACCGACTCTCAACGTTAGATTTGCCCGGGATCATCCTCAAGATCGATGAGAAACGAGGCACCGAAGGCGTCGGGCGGGGGAACCAGACCCAGGTGGGTCCAGGCCGCGGCGGTCGCGACCCGGCCGCGGGGGGTGCGGGCGAGGAGTCCCTGCCGCACCAGGAACGGCTCGGCGACCACCTCGACCGTCTCGGGCTCCTCCCCCACGGCCACCGCCAGCGTCGACAGCCCCACCGGCCCGCCGCCGAACTTGCGCAGCAGTGCTCCGAGCACCGCCCGGTCGAGCCGGTCGAGCCCTTCGGCGTCGACCTCGTAGAGGTTGAGCGCGGCGGAGGCGACATCCCGGGTGACCACACCCTCGGCGCGTACCTCGGCGAAGTCGCGGACCCGGCGCAGCAGACGGTTGGCGATGCGGGGGGTGCCCCGGGAACGGCCGGCGATCTCGCGGGCGGCGTCGCCGGGGAGCGCGACGCCCAGCAGGCGCGAGGAGCGGTGCAACACCTCCTCCAGCTCGGCGACCCCGTAGAAGTCCATGTGCGCGACGAAACCGAAGCGGTCGCGCAGCGGCGCGGGGAGCATGCCGGCCCGGGTGGTGGCGCCGACCAGGGTGAACGGGGCGATCTCCAGTGGGATCGCGGTCGCCCCCGGCCCCTTGCCCACCACGATGTCGACGCGGAAGTCCTCCATCGCGAGGTAGAGCATCTCCTCGGCGGGCCTCGCCATGCGATGGATCTCGTCGATGAAAAGGACCTCGCCCTCCGAGAGGGTCGACAGGATCGCCGCGAGGTCGCCGGCCCGCTCCAGCGCGGGGCCGGAGGTGATCCGGATGGGTACGGAGAGCTCGGTCGCGATGATCATGGAGAGGGTCGTCTTGCCCAGTCCGGGGCCGCCGCTCATCAGCACGTGATCCGGCGGCCTGTTGCGTCGCAACGCGCTCTGCAACACCAGCGACAGCTGCTCGCGCACCCGTGCCTGGCCGATGAACTCCTCCAGCCGCTTGGGCCGCAGAGCCGCCTCGATATATCTCTCGTCGCCCTCGGCGTCCGGCGACACCAGATCACGGTCGGAACTCACGACACCCCTCCCTCGTCCCGCCGTACGGCGGAACCACCCGCACCCCTCATCGCACGCTCAGTGCGCGAAGGGCGGCCTTGAGCAGGGGCGCCACCTGAGGGGTGCGGCCCTCGGCCATCTCGGCGTCGGCCTGGGGCTCGACGGTGGCGACCGCCTCGTCGGCGTCTCGCGCCGAGTAGCCCAGACCGACCAGCCCCGAGTGGACCTGCCCCCGCCAGGCGGGCGCGACGGCCCTGCCGTCGAGTGCGGCGCTGACGGCCTCCTCGGGAGTGCCGAGCTTGTTCTTGAGGTCGACGATGATCCGCTGGGCACCCTTCGGCCCCACCCCGGGAACCCTGGTCAGCGCCTTGACGTCGGCGGAGGCCACGGCCACCCGGAGCGCGTTGGGAGTGTGCACGGCCAGCATCGCGAGGGCGACCTTGGGGCCGACCCCGCTCGCCGTCTGCAGCATCTCGAAGGTGCCGCGCTCGTCCTCGGTGGCGAAGCCGAACAGCGTGAGCGACTCCTCGCGGACCACCAGCGAGGTGGCCAGCCTGGTCTCCTCCCCCGTCCTGAGCGTCGCCAGGGTGCCCGGCGTGCAGTGCACGAGGACTCCCACCCCGCCGACCTCGACGACCGCACCGTCGGGCGCGATCGCGGTCACCTGTCCTCGCACCGAGGCGATCACTTCGCGGTTCCTCTCGGGTGTCCGGCCCTGCCACGACCTCGGAAGTAGGCGGCGGGGGTCGTGCCGGGACCACTGGCGGCCTTCGCGGCGGCCTCGGCCAGCCTGCTCTGTGCCCCGCCCCGCCACACGTGGCAGATCGCGAGGGCGAGCGCGTCGGCGGCGTCGGCGGGCTTGGGCATCGCGTCCAGCCGCAGCAGGCGGGTCACCATCGTGCCGACCTGCCGCTTGTCCGCCGTGCCGCTGCCGGTGATGGCGGCCTTGACCTCGGACGGCGTGTGCAGCGCGACCGGCAGGCCCCTGCGGGAGGCGCACAGGATCGCCACGGCGGAGGCCTGGGCGGTGCCCATCACGGTCCTGAGGTTGTGCTGGGCGAAGACCCGCTCCACGGCCACCGCGTCGGGCCGGACCTCGTCGAGCCACTGCTCGATGCCCGCCTCGATCGCCACCAGCCGGGCGCCGATCTCGTCGTCGGCGGGGGTGCGGACGACCCCCACTCCGATCAGGCTCAGCGGTGCGCCGGGCCGCCCCTCGACGGCGCCGAGCCCGCATCGGGTGAGCCCCGGATCAACCCCCATCACCCGCAACTCGGGCAATCGCACCGACACGCCTCCGCTCGCCGAACATCTGTTCGGTGGCAGACTCTACCGCGTGAGAGCATCCCGCGCACCGCTCTCCCACGGCCCGTCGGAAGGCGGAGCGGCGGGCGCCGGCTCACCGGCTCCAGGGGATCCGTCTCACAGGTGCTGGGTGGCGGGTTCGGCGTCACGGTCGTTCCCTGCCCTGTCGCGCAGCAGGTCCAGGCGGTTCATCACCGGCGAGGCCGAGATTCCGTGGATCACCAGGGAGGCCACCGCGGTGAAGGCGACCACGGCCCAGATCTCCTCGGCGGGTACGCCGAAGTCGGCCTGGCCGAGGGCGTAGGCGAGGTAGAACAACGAGCCGATGCCGCGGACACCGAAGAACGCCGCCACGGCGCGCTCGCGCGGCCCCGCCCTGCCTCTCAGCATGGAGAGCCACCCGAGCAGCGGCCGGATGACGAGCAGCAGCAACAGGCCGACCGCGGCGCCCCGCCAGGTGAGCGCGGACAGGCCTCCCACCGCGACGAAGCCTCCGAGCAGCAGGAGCAGCCAGGCGGTGAACAGCCGCTCGATCTGCTCTATGAAGCCGTGCAGCACCCCGTTGTAGCCGTGGCTGCGCTCGGCCGCCCTGATGGCGCAGGCGGTCACGAACACCGCGATGAAGCCGTACCCGTGCACCAGCTCGGTGAGGCCGTAGGCCAGGAACGTCGCGGCCAGCGCCACGAAGCCGTCGCGGTGCTCGGCCAGCCGCAGGTCGGGCTTCTCGGCACGGAAGAACAGCCGCCCCAGCCCTTTGCCGATCAGCAGGCCGCACACCACGCCCGCGACGCACCGGTAGAGCAGGTCCACCAGCGCCCACTCGCCGATCCAGTCGGTCCCCCCGCTGACGGCCAGCGCGATGGCGGCGTACACCAGAGGGAAGGCCAGGCCGTCGTTGAGGCCCGCCTCGGAGGTGAGGGCGAAGCGGACCTCGTCGTCGGCCTTCTCCGAGTCGACGGGCTCGCCGACCTGCACGTCGGAGGCGAGCACCGGGTCGGTCGGCGCGAGGACCGCGCCCAGCAGCAACGCCGCCGCGAGGGGCCAGCCGAGCAGGCCGTACGCGGCGGCGGCCACGGCGAGGACGGTGAGCGGGAGCGTCCACCCGAGCAGGCGCCAGGTCGAGGACCAGCCGCGCCGCCCGAAGGGACGGTTGATGGCCAGCCCCGCGCCCATGAGCGAGACCAGCACGCAGATCTCGGTGACGTGCTCGACCAGTGTCCGATGGACCACCGGATCGGGATCGGGCAGTTCCAGGGGCAGGGCGTAGAGGACCAGGCCGACCAGCAGGCAGGCGAGGGGCAGCGAGAAGGGGCGGCGGTTGAGAAGTCGCGGCAGTGTGGCCGCGAGCAGCGCGGCAACGCCCGCCACGGCGAAGATGAGGTCAGGATTGCCCATTGTCCGCGTGATCTGCCCTGGACCACGCGGACAAACCTCACGAGCAGTGCGAGGTCCGAAATCTCGGACTACGCGTCGAGCTTCTCCATGACCTCGTCGGAGACGTCGAAGTTGGCCCAGACGTTCTGCACGTCGTCGCTGTCCTCAAGGGCGTCGATCAGCCTGAAGACCTTGCGGGCGCCCTCCTCGTCCAGCGGGACGTTCAGCGTCGGCATGAAGCTGGACTCGGCCGAGTCGTAGTCGATCCCGGCCTCCTGCAGGGCCTTGCGGACCGGGACGAGGTCGGTGGCCTCCGAGACGACCTCGAACTGGTCGCCCAGGTCGTTGACCTCCTCGGCGCCCGCGTCGAGGACCGCGACCAGCACGTCGTCCTCGGCCAGCTCGCCCTTGGGGACGAGCACGACGCCCTTGCGGTTGAACATGTAGGACACCGAGCCGGGGTCGGCCAGCGAGCCGCCGTTGCGGGTCAGCGCGACGCGGACCTCGGAGGCGGCGCGGTTGCGGTTGTCGGTGAGGCACTCGATCAGCACCGCGACACCGCCGGGGGCGTAACCCTCGTACATGATGGTCTGCCAGTCGGCGCCGCCGGCCTCGAGACCACCGCCGCGCTTACGGGCACGCTCGATGTTGTCGATCGGGACCGAACTCTTGCGCGCCTTGGTGATGGCGTCGTACAGCGTCGGGTTGCCGTCCGGATCGGGTCCGCCCGTCCGAGCCGCGACCTCGATGTTCTTGATGAGCTTGGCGAACAGCTTGCCGCGCTTGGAATCGAGCGCGGCCTTCTTGTGCTTCGTCGTCGCCCATTTGGAGTGGCCGGACATCGCCTAGAGCTCCCTCACCATCTCAGCGAAATATGAATGCACACCGACATCCCCGGTAAGTTCCGGGTGGAAGGACGTGGCGAGCAACGGTCCTTGACGGACCGCGACGATCCTATCCCCAGGTTCGGCCAGCGCCAGCACTTCGACCTCCGAACCCACGGATTCCACCCAGGGGGCGCGGATGAAGACGGCCCGCGTGGTGCCGCGACCGGCGAAGTCGATGTCGGCCTCGAAGGAGTCGACCTGGCGGCCGAAGGCGTTGCGGCGGACGACCATGTCGATGCCCCCGATCGTCTGCTGGCCTTCGATCCCGCCCTCGATCCGGTCGGCCAGCATGATCATCCCGGCGCAGGAGCCGTAGGCGGGCATCCCCGCCTTGATCCGCATCCGAAGTGGTTCGAGCAGTTCGAAGGTCTCTGCGAGTTTCCACATCGTGGTGGACTCCCCGCCGGGGATGACGAGGCCGTCGACCGCCTCCAGCTCGCGGGGGCGCCGTACGGTGACCGCTCTCGCGCCCACCGCCTCCAGGGAGCGAATGTGCTCGCGCACGTCTCCTTGCAGCGCGAACACGCCGATCGTGGGGACGATGGTCACCGATGGTCCTTCCCGCTGCGGCTGGAGTGCCCCTTCAGCGTATGGCCACCCCTCGGACGGCCCCAAACCGGTTCGTGCTCCGGTTCGGCTCGGAAATCCGGGCCGTGACGGCCCGGCCCCGTTCCCCGGCGGCGGCGCCGTGCTCCTCGGGGCGGGATCGCGGAGCACGTGACCACGAGATCGGCCCCCTGCGGAGGAAGGGCGACCCCCATGACGGAGATCGCCCTTTTCCCGGAGTCTCATCGGGCTTCCCGAAGGCTCCCTGCCCCCCGAAGAAAGCCCTGAAAGCTCTGAAAGCCCTACCAGCCGCGCTCGGCCAGCCGGTGCGGGGCCGGGATGTCGTCGACGTTGATGCCGACCATCGCCTCGCCCAGCCCCCGGGAGACCTTCGCGATGACATCGGGGTCGTCGTGGAAGGTGGTGGCCTTGACGATCGCAGAGGCACGCTCGGCGGGGTTGCCGGACTTGAAGATGCCCGAGCCGACGAACACGCCCTCGGCGCCGAGCTGCATCATCATCGCCGCGTCGGCCGGGGTGGCGATGCCGCCGGCGGTGAACAGCACGACCGGCAGCTTGCCGGTCCTGGCGACCTCGGCGACCAGCTCGTACGGCGCCTGGAGCTCCTTGGCCGCGACGTAGAGCTCGTCTTCGGGCAGTGAGCCCAGACGCTTGATCTCGCCCCTGATCTTGCGCATGTGGGTGGTGGCGTTGGAGACGTCGCCGGTGCCGGCCTCTCCCTTGGAGCGGATCATCGCCGCGCCCTCGGTGAGGCGGCGCAGCGCCTCACCCAGGTTGGTCGCACCGCAGACGAAGGGCACGGTGAACTGCCACTTGTCGATGTGGTTGGTGTAGTCGGCGGGGGTGAGCACCTCGGACTCGTCGATGTAGTCGACGCCGAGCGACTGGAGCACCTGCGCCTCGACGAAGTGGCCGATGCGGGCCTTGGCCATGACCGGGATCGAGACGGCGGCGATGATGCCGTCGATCATGTCGGGGTCGCTCATCCGGGAGACGCCGCCCTGGGCGCGGATGTCGGCGGGCACCCGCTCAAGGGCCATGACGGCGACGGCACCGGCATCTTCGGCGATCTTGGCTTGCTCGGCGTTGACGACGTCCATGATGACGCCGCCCTTGAGCATCTCTGCCATGCCGCGCTTGACCCGGGCGGTTCCGGTGACGGTCGTCTCGCTGACTTCGGGCGTGCTGCTGGACACGGTCTTCTACCTCACGACGGCTGGCTGCGGACACGAGCCGTCCGGGGACGGCCAGTACGTCTTCCATCGTAGGCGCTGGCGGCCTGACCCCTTACACGACGCCCTGTCGCCCTTGGGCGATCTTCTTGGACAGTATGTAGGGCTTGCGCGTCAGGGGATGACGGGTTTGGCGGAGGCGAGCACGATCCAGACCTGCCCCGGGGCGAAGTTCATCGGCTCGCCCGTCTCGGTGGTGAAGACGGTGCCGTCCTTCTCGTCCGGCCGCGACCAGCGGGCCTTGAACGCCTGCCCGTCGCGGAGCACGATCGCCCTGCCCTTGCCCGTGCTGTGCACCAGCGGGGTGTAGCTCTGGTTCTTGTCGTGAAACTGCGAGCGCTCCGTCTTGGTGTACTGCACGACGATCGTGGGCGCGCCGAGCTGGCCGCCCTCGGCCGCCATGTCCTTCTTGCCGTCCTGCCAGATCAGCCACTTGCCCGCCGTCTCCGACCAGCCGAAGGTGAAGCGCGCCGCCGGGTACTTCACGCTGTACGTCTTGCGCGACACGCCGCCCTCGGGGGCCTCGCCGAAGGTGAACCCGACGTCCTTGGCCTTGCTCGCCTTGGGCGCCCCTGCCAGCAGATCCTTGGTGTTGGCGAACAGGTTGTAGGGGGCGTAGCGTCCCGGCTGGCGGAAGTAAGCGCCCGGCTCCCTGCTGTCGGAGACGTCGAAGAGCGGGGCCTCGGCGATGAAGGGGAGCATCTTGGTCTGCGCGCCCGAGTAGGCGAAGGCCGGCCTGCCGAACTGCGGGACGATGTGCAGGTCGGAGATGCGGGCGCTGCGGACCGGGCCGACCTTGGCCGGGATCTTCGAGGAGAAGATCGCCATCAGGCGGGTGAGACCCGCCTCGACCTGCTCGACGTAGACGATGTCGGCGCTTTTCAGGCCGAGCTGCGGCTTGCCCGCCGAGGTGTTCTCGATCTTCACCGCGAGCACCGCCCTGCGCGCCGCGCCGGGCAGGCCGGTGAAGGGGTGCGTCGGCTCGGGCGTGGGGGTCGGGTCCGCGCTCGGCTCGCCTGCCGCGCCCGCGGGGCTTCCCGGCGAGGCCGGCCCGTCGGAGGAACAGGCCGCGGCCGGGGCAAGGATCGCGACTCCCGCCAGCGTGACGGCGATCATCCGGGACACCCGCACGGCTCATCTCCTCAAGTCGGCCACTCGGTCACTCGATCACTCAGTCAAGAATCGCCAAGAGCTTACCGGTGTCCGACTTGTCAGATACTCCAGTTTATGTGCGCCTTATTTATCCCTATTCAGCAGCCAGGGCCTTCGGGGGTACATCGTCGATCTCGAAGAAGGCCGGATACTCGGTGTGCCCCGCCAGCCGCAGCGTGCGGGCCAGCCAGCGGCGCTGCGCCGTCCGGGTGACGCTCACCGCGTTGTTGTAGAACCGCCGGGAGTACAGGACCTTCGCCACAGCGGCGTCCAGCTCCTCGATCAGCTCCGATCCGGCCGGGGTGTCGGCCAGCCGGTCACGGAAGCGCTCCTGGTCGACGACGGCGCGCAGGGCGCGCGACAGGTCGCTCTCGGCGTGCTCGCGCTCCTCGGGGCCCGCCGTACGGGCCTCGTGGGCGGCCGCGGCCAGCACCAGGCTCGTCGCCGGGTCCAGCAGCCGGGAGGCCGCCAGCTCCAGGCTGACGGCGGTCCTCCGCACCAGGGCGGCGTCCAGGGACTCGCGGGCCAGCTCCAGCCGGATGTGCAGCCGGTCGAGCCGCCCCGCCCGCCAGGAGATGTAGACGGCGAGAAGCACCACGATCGCGCCCGCCACCAGGACCAGCGTGGTCGTCGTCACAGCGCGTCATTCCTCTCGGCCGGCGTACTCGCCGACTCTCCCCCGGCTCCGCCCCCGGCCGGGCCCACGCCCGCCACCGCGCCTTCCGCAGGGCCCTCCGCCGGACCTGTCACCGCGTCCTCCTCGACCCCGGCCGTGCTCGCCACGGTCTCGTAGACCCGCAGGACGTCGCGGGCCACCGTCGACCAGTCGTACTTGCGCACGGCGTGGCGGGCGGCCTGCGACAGCCTGGCCCGACGTTCGGGATCGTCGAGCAGCGCGGCGGCCTCGCGGGCGAGCGACGCGGCGTCGCCCGTCTCGAACAACGCCCCCGCCCCGCCGTCGTCGAGCACCTTGCGGAAGGCCGGGATGTCACTCGCCAGGATCGCCGCGCCCGCCGACATCGCCTCGGTCAGCACGATGCCGAAGCTCTCACCGCCCAGGTTGGGCGCGCAGAAGACGTCGACGGTGTGGTAGGCGCGCACCTTGTCTTCCTCACTCACCATGCCGAGCAGGCCGATCCGATCATGAAACGCGGCCGGAACCCGCTCCAGCACCTCGTCGGCGTCGCCGGGCCCCGCCAGGAGCAGACGCAGCGACGGCCGCTCGGCGGCGAGCAGGGCGAACGCCTCCAGCAGCACCGGCAGGCCCTTGCGCGGCTCGTCCATCCGGCCCAGGAAGCCGATCACCTCGCCCTCGTCCCAGCCGGGGAGCCGCTCGCCCTCGGTGTAGCGGCTCACCGTCACCCCGTTGGGGATGAGCACGGCGTCGCCGCCCATGAACTCGACCAGGGTCTTCCTCGCGGCGTCGGAGACGGCGATCCTGCCGCCGATCTTCTCCAGCGCGCTCATGATGACCGGCACCCCCACCGAGAAGGAGCGGGAGTTGCCGTACGAGGCGTGGAAGGTGGCCACGATCGGCCCCCTCGCCACCCAGCAGGCGAGCAGGCCCAGCGAGGGGATCGCCGGTTCGTGCACGTGCAGCACGTCGAAGCGGCCCTCGCGCACCCAGCGGCGCACCCGGTTCGCCGACAGGAATCCGAACGACATCCTGGCCACCGACCCGTTGAAGGGCACCGGGACGGCGCGGCCGGCCGAGATCACGTACGGGGGCAACTCCGCGTTCTCCGCGGCCGGGGAGATCACCGAGACGTGGTGGCCGTCGGCCATGAGCGCCTCCGCCAGGTCGCGGATGTGCACCTGGACGCCGCCCGGCACGTCCCACGTGTAGGGGCAGACGATGCCGATCCTCATGCCCGGGCCTTCCTGGGCTCCAGGTCCTCGAGCCAGAGGCGCTGGAGCATGTGCCAGTCCTCGGGGTGCTCGGCGATGCCCTTCTCGAAGACGGTGGCGAGGCTCTGCATCACGACGGCCACCTTCTCCTGCCTGCTGCCCTCGGCCGGGATCGCGATCTCCTCGTGGAACTGCAGCCCCCAGCCGTTCTCCTCGAAGTAGGGGATCGCCGGGATGAGAGCGGCCCCGGTGTGCACGGCCAGCAGGCCGGGACCGGCGGGCATCCGCGTGGCCGCCCCGAAGAACTGCACCTCGACTCCCTTCGCGGTCAGGTCGCGCTCGGCGGGAAGGGCGACCGGCAGACCGGCGCGCAGGCGCTGCGCCAGGGTGCCGAAGGTGTGACCGTCACCGCCGGTGAGCGGCAGCACCTCCATGCCGAGCCCTTCGCGGAAGGCCGTGTAGCGGTGGAACAACGACTCGGGCTTGAGCCGCTCGGCGACCGTGGTGAACGGGTGGCCCGTACCGGCGAACCAGGCGCCCGCCTGGTCCCAGTTGCCCATGTGCGGCAGGGCCAGGACCACGCCACGCCCCCTGGCGAGGTTGTCGTAGACGGGCTCGGCCCCGGCCACCCGCATGCGGGAGACGAGCTCGTCGACGGGAATCGAGGGCAGCCGGAACACCTCGTGGAAGTAGCGGAAGTAGGAGCGCATGCCGTCGCGGCTGAGTGCCCGGATCGCCGGGTCACCCGGCGAGGTGCCCTTGACCCTGGCGAGGTTGGCCTCAAGCCTGAGCACCGACTTCCCGCGACGCTTCCACAGCCGGTCGGCGGCGGCACGGAAGGCCCAGGCGGTGAGCCTCTCCGGCAGGCGGGGCACGATCGTCCAGCCGGCGCCGAACGCCGCCGCGACGAGACGATCCTGGGGGGAGGGCTTGTCGGTCATCGCTCTTTCCGATCGGCGGAGGGTCGGTGGAGGGTCCGTGGCTGGTCAGCGGAGGGTCCGTGGCGGGGTGGAGACGGCCTGCCGGCGCACGTGCAGCAGGCGCTGGCCGACCGTCACCGCGCTGGCGGCGGCGAGCAGCCAGAGCCCCGCGGCGAGGATGTAGGGCACGCCCAGACCGCCCAGGCCCGCGGAGACCAGGCCCACGACCAGACGCTCGGGCCGCTCGGCGAAGCCGACGTCGCACGTCATGCCCAGCGCCTCGGCCCTGGCCTTGACGTACGAGACCACCGCACCCGCGACGAGGCAGAAGAGCGCGACCCCCGCCAGCACCCGCTGCTCGCTCACGACGAACCAGAACACCAGCCCGGAGAAGATGCCGGCGTCGCCGACCCGGTCCAGGGTGGAGTCGAGGAAGGCGCCCCAGGTGCTTCCGGGGCCCGTCATCCTGGCCATCACCCCGTCGAGGAGGTCGGCCAGCACGAAAAAGGTGATCACCATCGTACCGGCGAACAGCTCGCCCCTCGGGTAGAAGAACAGGGCCGCGGCGACGGTGCCGAGCGTGCCGACGGCGGTGACCGCGTTGGGGCTGATCCCGTGGCGGGTGAGTGCCCTGCCCAGCGGGGTCAAGAGCCTGGTGACGGCGGGGCGCAGAAGTTTCAACATCGCGCTCCGATCGTAGGCCACCCGGCCCTCGCGCGTGCGTCGGCGGTGGGGGTGGCGTGCCCCGGAGAAACGGCGTTCGCGGGGGCGGCCGGGACGACCCCGACACTTAGCGATCCGGTCTCACTCTGGCAAGAGGATCGCCTCACCCCTCTTGTGATATTCGCCACATGGGTATTTGGTGAACAGACCGAGTCCACGCGACATGAGGACCGCAGGGACCGCAAGGACTGCGAGGGCTCGGTAGCGGACCCCGGGGGTGTGGCCCCACCAGGCCGCGGCCCCTTCGGCAACGACGCGGGAGGCGATGTGGCGGAAAGAGCGACCGGCGGAACAGCGGGAGCCGCGGGGAGAGCACCCACGGCCGACCGGCCGGACATGATACGAAACGTCGTGCTGGTCGGCCATTCCGGCTCCGGGAAGACAACGCTCGTGGAGGCGCTGCTGGCCGCGACCCGGACCGTCCAGCGGCCCGGCAGGGTCGAGGACGGCACGACCGTGAGCGACTTCGACGAGGTCGAGGTGCGCCAGCAACGCTCGGTGAACCTGACCGTGGCCCCCGTGGTCCACAACGACATCAAGATCAACCTGCTGGACACGCCCGGCTACGCCGACTTCGTCGGCGACCTGCGCGCCGGACTGCGCGCGGCCGACGCGGCGCTGTTCGTCGTCTCGGCCGTCGACGGCGTGGACGGCCTGACCAGGATGATCTGGGACGAGTGCGCGGCGGTCGGGATGCCCCGCGCGGTCGTGATCACCAAGATCGACCATCAGCGGGCGAACTTCGAGGACACCCTCGCCGCCTGCCAGGACGCCTTCGGCGACGGTGTGTCCCCGCTCTACCTGCCGGTGGTGACCAACGGCAAGGTGAACGGCCTGATCGGCCTGCTGAGCCAGAGGTTCTACAACTACGCGACCGGCACCCGGACGGAGAACTCCCCCGGCCCCACCTACGCCGACCAGATCGAGCTCTACCGGGGCGCCCTGATCGAGGGTGTCATCCAGGAGAGCGAGGACGAGTCCCTGATGGACCGCTACCTCTCCGGTGAGGAGATCGACACCAAGGCGCTCATCGAGGACCTGGAGAAGGCCGTCGCGCGCGGCGGCTTCTACCCCGTGCTGGCCGCGGGGGCGGGCGTGGGCGCCCTGGAGATCCTGGAGCTCGTCACCCAGGGGTTCCCCTCGCCGCCCGAGCACCCCATGCCCGAGATCATGTCGATCGGCGGCGAACCCGTCTCCGGCATCACCTGCGACCCCGAAGGCCCCCTCGTCGCCGAGATCGTCAAGACCACCAGCGACCCGTACGTGGGCAGGATCAGCCTGGTGCGGGTCTTCTCCGGCACGCTGCGCCCGGACATGACGGTGCACGTCTCGGGGCACGGCCTGTCCGACCGCGGGCACGAGGACCACGACGTGGACGAGCGCATCGGCGCGCTCTCCTCGCCGCTGGGCAAGCACCAGCGGACGATCGCCAAGTGCGTGGCCGGGGACATCGCGGCGGTGGCCAAGCTGTCGCGCGCGGAGACCGGTGACACCCTGTCCGACCGGGACAACCCGCTGCTGATGACGGCCTGGTCCATGCCGGAGCCGCTGCTGCCCGTGGCGATCCAGCCCAGGTCCAAGGCCGACGACGACAAGCTGAGCCAGGCGCTGCAACGGCTGGTCGCCGAGGACCCCACCCTCAGGCTGGAGAACAACCCCGAGACCCGCCAGCTCGTGCTGTGGTGCATGGGCGAGGCCCACACCGACGTGCTCCTCGACCGGCTGAGCAGGCGGCACGGCGTGGAGGTGGAGAAGACCGAGCTGCGGGTGCCGCTCAGGGAGACCTTCGGCGGTAGCTGCCAGGCCCTGGGCCGCAACGTCAAGCAGACCGGCGGCCACGGCCAGTTCGCCGTCTGCCACCTGGAGGTCGAGCCCCTGCCGTCCGGCGGCGGCTTCGAGTTCGTGGACAAGATCGTCGGGGGTGTGGTGCCGCGCCAGTTCATCCCCTCGGTGGAGAAGGGGGTCCGCACCCAGATGCAGCGCGGCGTGCTCGCCGGGTACCCCATGGTGGACGTGCGGGTCACGCTGTACGACGGCAAGGCCCACTCGGTCGACTCCTCCGACATGGCGTTCCAGATCGCCGGGGCGCTCGCGCTGAAGGAGGCCGCGGCCAAGGTGCCCATGCTGCTGCTCGAACCGGTGGACGAGGTGTCCATCCTGATCGCCGACGACCACGTCGGCGCGGTGATGTCCGACCTGTCCTCGCGCAGGGGCCGCGTGCTCGGCACGGAGCCGGTGGGCGTCGGGCGCACCCTGGTCAGGGCCGAGGTGCCCGAGCTGGAGATCACGCGATACTCGATCGATCTGAGATCCATGTCGCACGGGACGGGGACGTTCCGCCGGGTCTTCCTGCGTTATGAGCCGCTTCCCCCACATCTGATGGACAAAATCACCGGCTGACAGAGCGGTGACGCGTGTGCCGGACGGTGCCCCACCTCACAGGAAGGGCGCACCGTCCGGCACGCGCGTCACAACATGCGCTCATGTAACGGAGTCATCACGAAAGGATTTCGTTTTTCCGGTCAGAGCACACCGGTGCTGGTGCCACACTGGGGAACCATGCGAAACGGACGCCCTCTTCTGGCCGCTGCCGCCCTCGCCGTCCTGACCACGGGGGCCGCCTACACCTTCGGTCCCGAGGCCGCACCCGCCCGGCCGAAGGGCGACAAGAGCTCGGCGGCCTCGTCCGAGACGGCCGGCGCGACGACCGCCGCCTCGGCGCGCTGCGACGTCGACGCGAAGTACCCCAAGCGGCAGCTGCGCGGAGTATGGATCGCCACGGTCAAGAACATCGACTGGCCCTCGCGCACCGGTCTGTCCCCGGCCCGCCAGCAGGCCGAGTACGTCAAGATCCTCGACGACGCGGTCAAGCGGCGGTTCAACGCGGTGTTCGTCCAGATCCGCCCCGCCTCCGACGCGCTGTACAAGTCGGACCTGGAGCCGTGGTCCCAGTATCTGACCGGCACGGTGGGCAAGGACCCCGGCTGGGACCCGCTGCCCTTCCTCGTCGCCGAGGCCCATCGGCGCGGCCTGGAGTTTCACGCGTGGTTCAACCCCTACCGCGCGTCCGCCGACGGCGACCTGTCCAAGCTGCCCGCGGGGCACCCCGCCCGGCTCCACCCCGAGTGGATCGTGAAATACGGGGGTCTGGCCTACTACAACCCCGGCCTGCCCGCGGTCCGCGACTATGTCACCAAGGTCGTCAAGGACGTGGTGACCCGCTACGACGTCGACGGGGTCCACTTCGACGACTACTTCTATCCCTATCCCGTCGCGGGCGCGAAGTTCGCCGACGGTGCCGCCTTCGCCAAGTACGGCAAGGGCGCCACGCTCGCCGACTGGCGCCGCGCCAACGTCAACAAGCTGATCGCGCAGGTCGACAAGACCGTGCACGAGGTCAGGAACAGCGTGAAGTTCGGTGTCAGCCCGTTCGGGATCTGGCGCAACAAGTCCGAAGATCCCAGCGGCTCGGCCACCGGCGGCATGTCCGCGTACGACGCCATCTACGCCGACGCCCGTCACTGGATCAAGAAGGGCACGGTCGACTACGTCATCCCCCAGCTGTACTGGCCGCGCGGACTCAAGATCGCCGACTACGACGTTCTGATGCCGTGGTGGGCCAACGAGGTCAAGGGCACCGGCGTGCACCTCTACATCGGCCAGGGCCTTTACCGTGTCGGCGCCACCGACACCGCCGCCTGGACCAAGCCCGGCGAGATGTCCTCCCACCTGACGCGCAACCGCAAGTACGAGCAGGTCGCCGGTGATGTCTACTTCAGCGCCAAGCAGCTCGCCACCAACCCGCTGGGAGCGATCGACCGCGTCGCCAAGGACCACTACAGCCGCCCCGCGCTGCTGCCGCTGATGAAGGACCGCGGCGGCCAGGCTCCGGCCAAGCCCGCCGACGTGCGGCTCCAGGGCACCTCGCTCGCCTGGAAGAGCTCTCCGGACGCCCGTTCGTACGCGATCTACCGGATCGCCTCGGGCAAGCCAGGAGACTGCGCCATCGCCGACGCCCGCAACCTGGTCGCGGTCGTGCCCGCGGCGGCCGGCGACCGCCAGGCCTTCACCGCGACGGGTGGCGGCACCTACCTGGTCACCGCCCTGGACCGCCTGCAGAACGAGAGCGATCCCAGCACGGCCAAGAACGGGACCTGAGAACCCGATCCCCGCCGGTCTCCTGACCCGCTGGACCGGTGACACGATCTTGCCCTACGGTTCCAGCACCTGGCAGGAGCCTGAAGGGGAGGTCGTTCGTGAAGCGGACGCTTGTCGCGCTCGCGGTGGTGCTGGGCCTGCTGTGGCCGGGGGCCGCGCAGTCCGCCACTCGAGTGGACGGACGGGTGGTGCTGATCGGCATTCCCGGCCTGCGGTGGAGTGACCTCAGCCCCGCCGGCACTCCGAACCTGTGGCAGCTCGCCGAGCGGAGCGCGGTCGGGTCCCTCTCGGTCCGCACGGTCGGCAGGGTCACCTGCCCCTACGACGGGTGGCTGACGGTGTCGGCAGGGGTGAGATCAGCGGTCGGCCACGGCTGTGGACTCCCCCCGCTGCCCGAGCCCGACGAGGCGGGCGCGGTCATCCCCGGCTACGAGTACCTGCACCGGGTCGCCGGCCAGCGCAACGCGGGCGCCCTCGGCGAGGCCGTTCACGCCGCCGGTGAGTGCACACTGGCGATCGGCCCCGGGGCCGCGCTCGCGCTCGCCGACCGCTCGGGCAGGGTCGACGTGTACGCCCCCTCCCCCGCCCAGATCCGCGCCGACGCGCTCACCGGGTGCCGGGTGATCGCCGTCGACGTCGACGACCTCATCAGGCCGTACATGACCGGCGACCGGCTGCCCCGGGAGGAGGACAGCCTCACCGCGCGGGAGCGGGCCGCGGCGCTCCGTCTCGCCGACGCCAAGGCGGGGGCGGTGCTGAGCATGCTGCCCGAGGACACCCGGGTGCTGCTGGCGGGCCTGTCCGACCACGGCGGCAACCCGCACCTGCGGGTGGCGATGATGCGCGACGAAGGCGTCTCCGGCCGCTTCCTGGGCGCGGCCTCCACTCACCGCGACGACACCACGATCCTGCCGGACATCACCGCGACGATCCTCTCCCTGACGGGCGTCGCGGCGCCGCCGGGTGTGATCGGGGTTCCCTGGCAGGCCGCCGAGAGGCGTACCGGCGGCACCGAGACGGCGCGGGTCGCGCTGGATCGGGCCGACGTGGCCGGGGAGACGATAAGAGACGTGGGCGGGATCTTCTTCACCACCGTCGCGGTGCTGCAGGTCGCGTTCTACCTGATCGCCTTCCTGCTGATGCGCCGCAGGCGAGGGCTGAGCGGTATCCGCGTCGCCGCGGTCGCGCTGGCCTCGGTGCCCGTGTCGACGTACCTGGTGAACCTCACCCCCTGGCATCACGCGGGCTCGCCGGTGCTCGCGCTGGTCGGCGGAATCGCCGGATGCGCGCTGCTGCTGGCCGCGACCGCGCTGGCGGGGCCCTGGCGCCGGGCGCCGCTCGGGCCGCTGGCGATGGTGGCGGGGGTGACCGCGGCGGTGCTGGCGGGCGACCTGCTGACCGGGACGACCCTGCAGCTCAACAGCGTGATGGGCTACAGCGCCGTGGTCGGAGCCCGCTACTACGGGCTGGGCAACATCCCGTTCGCGCTCTTCGCCACCTCGGTGCTGCTGTTCGCCGCCACGATCGCGCACCGGCTGACGCGCGCCGACCGCGCGGACCGCGCGGACGCGCCGGCGGACCGGCCGGCCCTCGGCGATCACGCCGATGCCCCCGTGGAGGATCGACCCGAGCACGAGGGCGCCACGGTCGCCGTCGTGACGGCTCACCCGGCGGGCGGGAGCCGCGCGAGTGTGGTCGCGGCCGTCGTCGTGGCGGTGCTGGGCGGTTTCGCGATGATCCTGGGCGGCTGGCCGGGCGTGGGCAGCGACTTCGGCGGAGTGATCGCGTTCGTGCCGGGCATCGCGGTGACCGCGCTGCTGATCGCGGGCAGGCGGGTGTCGATCGTCAAGCTGGGCGCGTTCTGCGTGGCGGGCGGCGTCATCGTGATGTCCATCGCCTACCTCGACTATCTGCGTCCCGCGGGCTCGCAGACGCATCTGGGCCGCTTCGTCGGCCAGGTGTTCACCGGAGAGGCCCTGGAGGTGATCGGCCGCAAGTTCGGCGCGATGCTGGGTACGCTGCTCAACCCCAACCTGATGCCCGTCGTGATCGCCGCGGTGGCCTTCCTCGTCTACGCGCTGCTACGCCCGGAGCAGGCGAGCGCGGGGGTGCTGCCCGCGGCGTTCGCGCACTCCCCCGCGCTGCGGGCAGGGCTGATCGGCACCCTGGTCAGCGGGGTGGTCGGCATGCTGGTCAACGATTCGGGGGCCGCGGTGCTGTCCATGGCATTGGCACTCGCCGTGCCGCTGACGCTGTCGGCGGGCATCAAGGCGCTGGACGAGGACGTGCCGCGCTACGAGGAGCCGGGCCAGCAGCCGGCGAGCAACTCCCTGGTGTCGCGCAGCAACTGAGGAAGCACCCTGGTCTGGCCGACGACGGGCATGAAGTTGGTGTCGCCGCCCCACCGGGGTACCACGTGCTGGTGCAGGTGGGCGGCGATCCCGGCGCCTGCCACGCCTCCCAGGTTCATGCCCACGTTGAAGCCCTGCGCACCGCTCGCCTTACGCAGGGCCACCAGCGCCCGCCGGGTGAAGTCGGCGAGCTCGAAGGTCTCGGCCTCGTCCAGGTCCGTGTAGTCGGGCACGTGCCGGTAGGGGCAGACCATCAGGTGGCCGGAGTTGTAGGGGTAGAGGTTGAGCAGCGCGAAGACCTTCTCTCCCCGGGCGACGACCAGGCCGTCCTCGTCGCTCATGCGGGGGATCTCGCAGAACGGGCAGCCGTCCTCGGGGCCGGAACCCGCCGGTTTGCCCGCTCCCTTGATGTAGGCCATCCGGTGGGGGGTCCAGAGTCTCTGGAACGCGTCCGGTGTCCCCGCCCCGTGTTGCGCCTCCGGCTCGTTGCTCATGGCCGCCAGCATATTGCCACGCCGATTACCGCCGTCTCGCGCCTCCCCCTGCGCCTTCTCGGGCCTCCCCGCGCCTCCGAAAGGCCCGGAAACCTCGCGGGGCCCCATGGCCCGTGGCGCCTCAGGCCCCCCGTGGAAAGGTTTCCTAGCCCTCCACGGGAGACCTTCTGCCGCCCAGAGGGCTCAGACCTGGACGCGGCGCTCGATCGCGTCGACGATCTCGGCGATCGCCTCGTCGACCGGCACCCCGTTCTTCTGCTCGCCGTTGCGGAAACGGAAGGAGACCGCGCCGTTGGCGATGTCGTCGTCGCCCGCCAGGAGCATGAAGGGCACCTTGGACTTCTGGGCGTTGCGGATCTTCTTCTGCATGCGGTCGTCGGAGGCGTCGACCTCGATCCTGATGCCCCGCTCGCGGGCCTTCTTGGCCAGGTCCTGAAGGTAGGGCGCGTGGGCCTCGGCGATCGGGATGCCGACCACCTGGACCGGCGCGAGCCAGGGGGGGAACGCGCCCGCGTAGTGCTCGACCAGAACGCCGAAGAAGCGCTCGATCGAGCCGAACAGCGCCCGGTGGATCATGACGGGCTGCTGCCGGGAACCGTCGGTCGACTGGTACTCCAGCTCGAAGCGCTGAGGCAGGTTGAAGTCGAGCTGGATCGTCGACATCTGCCAGGAGCGGCCGATCGCGTCACGGGCCTGCACGGAGATCTTCGGCCCGTAGAACGCCGCGCCGCCCGGGTCGAGCACCAGATCCAGCTTCTCGGACTCGGCGACCTCGCGCAGGGTCTCGGTCGCCTCCTCCCAGTCCTCGTCGTTGCCGACGAACTTGACCGGGTCCTTGGTCGACAGCTCCAGGTAGAAGTCGTCGAGGCCGTAGTCGCGCAGCAGGTCGAGCACGAAGCGCAGCAGCGACTTCAGCTCGTCGCGCATCTGCTCACGGGTGCAGTAGATGTGCGCGTCGTCCTGGGTGAGACCGCGCACGCGGGTGAGGCCGTGCACCACGCCGGACTTCTCGTAGCGGTAGACCGTCCCGAATTCGAACAACCGCAGCGGCAGTTCCCGGTAGGAGCGCCCGCGCGCCCGGAAGATCAGGTTGTGCATCGGGCAGTTCATCGGCTTGAGGTAGTACCTCGCGCCTTCCAGCTCCATGGGAGGGAACATGCCGTCGGCGTACCAGTCGAGGTGACCGGAGATCTTGTAGAGGTTCTCCTTGGTGATGTGCGGGGTGTTGACGAAGGAGTATCCCGCCTCCTCGTGCCGCCTGCGCGAGTAATCCTCCATCACGCGGCGGATCACGCCGCCCTTGGGATGGAAGACCGGCAGGCCAGAGCCCAGCTCGTCGGGGAAGGAGAACAGGTCGAGCTCGGCGCCCAGCTTGCGGTGGTCGCGCTTCTCGGCCTCCTCCAGCAGGTGGAGGTATTCGTCCTGCTTCTCGCGCGACTCCCACGCGGTGCCGTAGATCCGCTGGAGCTGCGGGTTCTTCTCGCTGCCCCGCCAGTAGGCGCCGCCGGAGCGCATCAGCTTGAACGCCGGGATGGACCGGGTGGTCGGCACGTGGGGGCCGCGGCACAGGTCCTTCCAGCGCAGCTCACCGGTCTTGGCGTCGAGGTTGTCGTAGATGGTGAGCTCGGCACCGCCCACCTCGACGCTCTCCTCGGCGGCCGCGCCGCCCTTGAGGCCGATCAGCTCCAGCTTGTACGGCTCCGAGGCGAGCTCCTCGGCGGCCTGCTCGTCGGAGACGGGCCTGCGGGAGAAGAGCTGCCCCTGCTTGACGATCTCGCGCATGCGCTTCTCGACGCGCTTGAGATCCTCGGGGGTGAACGGGTCCTTGACGTCGAAGTCGTAGTAGAAGCCGTTCTCGACCGGCGGGCCGATGCCCAGCCTGGCCTCGGGGAAGATCTCCTGGACGGCCTGGGCCATGACGTGCGCGGTGGAGTGGCGGACGATGGCGCGCCCGTCGGGGCTGGCCGCGGGGACCGGCTCGATCACGTCGCCCTCGGCCACCGGGGCCGCGAGGTCCTTCAGCTCGCCGTTGGCGCGGGCGGCGACCACCGAGCGGCCGTCCGCCTCCAGCGCCTCTCCGTACGTCGTGCCTCCCGCCACCACACGCGCTGCTCCGGCGATGGTGACACGAAGTTCTGGCACGGCGGACACTGTTGCTCCCTGGGAGAGGTCGACGAATGGTCTGGGAATCGATGCTACCGGTGTCGGCAACGCGATTTCTCAGGCGTCGCGGCTCCGGCGGTAGCCCAGGGAGGTCAGCTCGGCCCGGGTGCCGCGGAAGACGTTGCGGTCGAGGGGCCTGTTCGAGTGCTGGTGGATCGTCCACCTGTCCCACGGCCTCGGCACCTCCGGCCTGCCCCGGGGGTGGTCGGGCGCGGCGATCCACAGCGGATAGGGCTCCAGCCCGGCGCAGTTGCCGTTCCGCGCGAACGACAGGAACGTGTAGATCACCGGCTTGACCCCGGCGAGCGCGATGACCGCCTGGCACCAGACGCGGGCGAACCGCGCCACCCTGTGCGCCGGCAGGTGATCGTTGGTCTCCAGGTCGAGGGCGAGCAGGTCCCCCCTGCGCAGCCCTGCCTGCCGCACGATCCGCAGGAAGTGCACCGCCTGCGCCTCCGGGTCTCCCGCGGGACGGGCGAAGTGGTAGGCGCCGCAGACGATCCAGCTCTCGCGCATGCCGTTCCAGTTGGTGGCGAACCACTTGTCGGTGAAGGTGCTCCCCTCGCTGGCCTTGGCGAACGCGAAGGAGACTCCGCCCTTCGCGTGCGCGCCCCAGTTGACGGCGCCCTGCCAGTTCGACACGTCGATCCCCTGCAACATGGCCGCCAGGCTAACCGTCGGACGGCGCGGGGCACACGCCTGACGCTCCCCTCGGCGTACTGCCATTGCGGCGGCTTTGGCTAGGCTTGGTTGGCGTGAACGCAGCAGCCCAGACCTCCGGCGCCTACGCGGCCGGCATCGCGACCATCACCTTCGGCGGAACAGTGCTCGACACGTGGTTTCCGTCCCCGCGGCTGGGCGAGCCTCCCTCGCCGGGCACCACGCGGCTGACCGAGCGGGAGGCGGCCGAGGAATTCGGTTCCGAAGTCGCCGCGCTCCTCGGCCCTGACGAGGACCGTGGCGTGGAGGTGGTCGCGGTGCGCACCGGTATCGCGAAACTGTCGGAGGCGCCCGCCGACGCCCACGACGCCTACCTGCGCCTGCATCTGCTGTCGTCGCGTCTCGTCCAGCCGCACGGCCAGAATCTGGACGGGCTGTTCGGCCTGCTCAGCAACGTGGTGTGGACCAGCCACGGGCCGTGCGCCGTCGAGGGCTTCGAGCAGGTGCGGCTCCGCCTGCGCGCCCGGGGTCAGGTGACCGTCTACGGGGTGGACAAGTTCCCCCGGATGGTCGACTACGTGCTGCCCACCGGCGTCCGGATCGCCGAGGCCGACCGGGTCCGCCTCGGCGCGTACCTGGCGAGCGGCACGACCGTGATGCACGAGGGCTTCGTCAACTTCAACGCCGGGACGCTCGGCACGTCCATGGTCGAGGGCCGCATCTCGGCGGGCGTCGTCGTGGGCGACGGGTCGGACGTCGGCGGTGGTGCCTCGATCATGGGCACCCTGTCCGGCGGCGGCAAGCAGGTCATCTCCATCGGGCGGCGCTGCCTGCTGGGCGCCAACAGCGGCGTCGGCATCTCCCTGGGCGACGACTGCGTCGTGGAGGCGGGCCTCTACGTCACCGCCGGGACCAAGGTGACCCTGCCCGAGGGACGGGTGGTCAAGGCGTCCGAGCTCTCCGGCGCCTCCGGTTTGCTGTTCCGCCGCAACTCCACTTCGGGCGCGGTCGAGGCCGTGCCCCGTACGGGGACGAGCGTGGAGCTCAACAGCGTCCTGCACGCCAACGACTGACCGCCCGGTCGTCGGCTCTCCGTCCGGGAGCGGCTCCGGGGAGCGCGTGGCTCGCCGCCCTCGCGGAGCCGCGGGGACGCCTCTCCGGGGCCGCCCCGCGAGGGCTCGGATGTTCGTCCGCGGGCCCCTCAGCTGACAGGGTGGCCCCACGGGGCCGACGGGGCCGCTGGGGTCACAGCCCTCATGCCTAAGCGGGTGCGGTCCGCGCTGGAAGGATTCGGATGACCGGTCAGGGGATGGCGGGCGACGGTGAGATCGGTGAGGGCGGTGAGAGCACAGCCGGGGCGGTGGCCCGGTGGGTGACCGGGCTGTTCGCGCCGCAGGTGCTGGTCATCGGGCTGCCTCCGCTCGTCGGGCTGACGGCAGACGGCTGGCCCGGTGCCGTCTGGGGCCTGGTGGCCTCGGCCCTGTGCGGTGGGATCCCGGCCCTGGTGATCCTGAACGGGGTCCGTTCCGGGCGCCTCGACTCCCACCACCTGGTCGACCGGGCGAGCCGTACGGTTCCGCTGCTGGTCGCGGTCGCCTCGGTGGTCGTCGCGCTGACGCTGCTGATCCTGCTGGGTGCCCCCCGGCTTCTGGTGGCCACGGTGACCGCGATGCTGGCCGCGCTCGCGGTGACGGTCCCGATCACCTTCCGGTGGAAGATCTCCTTCCACGCGGCCGTGTCGGCGGGCACCGTGGTGGTGCTGGCCCATGTGCTGCCCGCCGCGCCCACGCTGGTCGCGGGCGCGCTCGTCGTGGCGACGGTGTGCTGGGCGCGGGTCAGGCTCACCCACCACACACCCGCCCAGGTCGCAGCGGGGACCGCCGTCGGGGCGGGGACGGCGTGGGCGGCCCTGAGCGCCTTCGGCGTCTGAGCGGGCCCCCTACGTGGGTGGCAGGGGAGAAAGAGCCCTCGGAGGATCGACGTCACCGGCGGCTGCTCGCGGGGCGCCGGGCGGCAGGGGCGTAAGAGCCTTCACAGGAGGCTCTTGAGGAACTCCCGCGTCCGGGTGCCCGGGGAGTACTCGGCGGCGACGAAGTCGGTGACCCCGGCCTTGGCGAGCGCCTCGATCCGCGCCGACACCTCGTCCTCGTCTCCGACGATCGCCACGTCCGCCGGCCCTTCGGCGCCCTCCCTGTCGAGCATCGCCCGGTACGACGGCAGCTGGCCGTAGATCTCGAATCGCTCGGCGGCCAGTGCTCTCGCCGCCTCGACGTCGTCGGTGACACAGACGGGCAGCGCGCACACGATCCTCGGCTCGGGGCGCCCCGCGGCCCGAGCGGCCTCGGTGACGGCGGGGGCGACGTGCTCGGCCACCGTCTTGGCGCCGGTCATCCACAGCACGGTGCCGTCCGCCACCTCCCCGGCCAGCCTGAGCATCCTCGGGGCCAGGGCGGCGATGAGCACGGGCATGTCCCTCGGGCCCGGCGTGTTCAGGCCCAGCCGTGCCGTGAGGGTCTCCCCCTCGAAGGAGACGTTCTCCCCGCGTACGAGCGGCATCAGGATCGACAGGTACTCGCGCATGTGGCGGGCGGGCCGCTCGAAGCTCATGCCGTAGATACCCTCGATCACGATCTGGTGCGAGAGGCCGATGCCGAGGGCGAGCCGCCCGCCGAGGGCGGCGTTGACGGTGAGCGCCTGCTGGGCGAGGGCCGCCGGGTGGCGCGGGTAGGTCGGGACGACGGCGGTGCCGAGCTCGATCCCCGGCACCTGGCTTCCGGCCACGGCGAGCGCCGTCAGGGCGTCGAGGTCGAACGTCTGGGACATCCAGACGGAGGAGAAGCCGTCATCGGCCCCGCGGGCGATGCTTTCCCGCACGTCGCCGAGCGCGTCCGGTTTCTGGGAGCCGCTGAGGAACAGTCCGAATCGCATCGCTACAGAACTCCATTCTAGTAAGTTTCCCCCAGTCTAGATCGATCGCGGCGAGCACACGGTGACCCGGACACGGCGAGTCACGGGCGCACGGCGCGAACGGCCGGGGAGGGCTCACGGGAGTTCGGTGAACCGCTCCACCTGCTCGATCTTGCCCGCGATGACGATGACGTCCCCGTACCCCAGCACGGTCCCCGCGTCGGCGTAGGTGAACTCGTCGTACTGGCCCTTCACGCACACCACGGTCACGCCGTACTTGCGCCGCAGGTTGGACTCGCCCAGGGGCACGCCGACGTACTCGCGGGGCGGGCGGGTCTTGACCACCGCGTAGTCGCCGTCCACCTCCATGTAGTCGAGCATCCGCCCGTTGAGCAGGTGGGCCAGCCGCTCACCCATGTCGTGCTCGGGAAGGATCACGTGATGGGCGCCGACCCGCTCCAGGATGCGGCCGTGCTCGCGGCTGATCGCCTTGGCCCAGACGTCCTCGATCTCCAGCTCGACGAGCAGGGACGTGGTGAGGATGCTGGACTCCAGGTCGGTGCCGATCGCGACCACGGCCCGGTAGAAGTCGGGTACCCCTATCTGCCGCAGCGCCTCGATGTCGGTGGAGTCCGCGACGACGACGTGGGTGAGCTTTCCCGCCAGGCTCTGCACCACCTTGGGGCGGTTGTCGATCGCCAGCACCTCGGTGCCCCTGCGAAACAGCTCGACCGCGAGGGAGCTGCCGAAGCGGCCGAGCCCGACGACCACCACCGGATCGTTCCTTCTGTCAGCCAACGATCGTCCTCTTTCGGGAGTCCGCGGCCACGGGGGTCCGCCAATGCGAGGAGCCCGGAGGCGGACGACAGCCTCCAGGCTCCTCTATGCGTCTCACTGGGCGGGCCCTCAGGCCCGAATTCGCCCGATTCTATCTCAGGGGAACTCCAGAAGGGTTTCCTCGCCCTCCTCGGCCTCCCCCGCGGATCCCGCGAGGGTGTCGAGAACCTGCCGGCCGTACTTGGCCAGCTTGTTCTCCCCAACCCCGCTCACCGTGCCCAGCTCGGCCAGGGACGATGGTGCCCTGGTCGCGATCTCACGCAGGGTCGCGTCGTGGAAGATCACGTACGCGGGCACGCCCTGCTCCTTCGCGGTGGCCCCGCGCCAGGCGCGGAGCAGCTCGAACGCCGGGATCGCCTCCTGCGGCATCTCGACGGGCTCGGCCCGGCGCGAGGTGGAGGTCGCCGAGGACCGGGAGGCCTTGGCGGCGCGCGGCGCCCTCTCCGGCTCACGCCGCAGCGGTACCTGGCGTCTGCGGCCCAGGACCTCCGCGCTCGCCTCGGTCAGCACCAGCGTGCCGTAGTCGCCCTCCACGGCGAGCAGTCCCTGCGCCAGCAGCTGGCGCACCACGCCGCGCCACTCGGCCTCGCTCAGCTCCGTGCCGATGCCGAACACCGTCAGCCCGTCGTGGTCGTGCTGGATGACCTTCGCCGTCTTCCTGCCGAGGAGGATGTCGATGATCTGACCGGCGCCGAACTTCTGTCGGCGTTCGCGCATGAGCCGGAACACGGTCGACAGGACCTTCTGCGCGGCGACCGTGCCGTCCCACGACTCCGGAGGCGACAGGCAGGTGTCGCAGTTGCCGCAGGCGGTGCCCTCCTGGCCGAAGTAGGCGAGCAGCCGCACGCGGCGGCACTCGACCGCCTCGCACAGGGCGAGCATCGCCTCCAGGTGGGTGGCGAGTCGGCGCCGGTGGGCGTCGTCGCCCTCGGAGGTGTCGATCATCTTGCGCTGCTGCACGACGTCCTGGAGGCCGTACGCGAGCCACGCGGTGGAGGGCAGGCCGTCGCGCCCGGCCCTGCCGGTCTCCTGGTAGTAGCCCTCGACGGACTTGGGCAGGTCGAGGTGGGCGACGAAGCGCACGTCGGGCTTGTCGATGCCCATGCCGAACGCGATCGTGGCGACCATGACGAGGCCGTCCTCGCGCAGGAAGCGCGCCTGGTTGGCGGCGCGGACGCGGGCGTCGAGCCCCGCGTGGTAGGGCAGCGCCTCGATGCCGTTCTGCACCAGGAACTCGGCGATCTTCTCGACCGAGTTGCGCGACAGGCAGTAGACGATGCCCGCGTCGCCCGCGTGCTCGGTGCGCAACAGCTCCAGCAGTTGCCGCTTGGGCTCGTTCTTGGGAGCGATGCGGTACTGGATGTTGGGACGGTCGAAGCTCGCCACGAAGTGGCGGGCCTCTTCCAGGCTGAGGCGGGAGGCGATCTCGGCGTGGGTGGCCCTGGTGGCCGTCGCGGTCAGCGCGACGCGCGGCACGTCGGGCCAGCGCTCGTGCAGCGCGGACAGGGCGAGGTAGTCGGGCCGGAAGTCGTGCCCCCACTGGGCCACGCAGTGGGCCTCGTCGATCGCGAACAGCGAGATCACTCCGCTGTCGAGCAGCCGCAGCGTCGCGTCGACCCGCAGGCGCTCCGGCGCCAGGTAGAGCAGGTCCAGCTCTCCGGAGAGGAAGGCCGACTCGACGGCGCGGCGCTCCTCGAAGTCCTGGGTGGAGTTGAGGAACCCGGCCCGTACGCCGAGGGCGGTCAGGGCGTCGACCTGGTCCTGCATGAGCGCGATGAGCGGTGAGATCACCACTCCCGTGCCCTTACGCACGAGGGCGGGGATCTGGTAGCACAGCGACTTGCCACCACCGGTCGGCATGAGCACGAGGGCGTCGCCTCCGGAGACGACATGCTCGATGATCTCCTGCTGGCCCGCCCGGAACGAGTCGTAGCCGAAGACGCGCTGCAGGACCCGCGACGCGTCGCTCGCCTCGGGGCCGTTCTCGGGGGAAGCCATCGGGACAGTGTACGAGGATCTTCCCGCCGGTCGGCGACGAACAGGCCGCGAACGCGGGCGTCGCCCGGCACCACACCAGGCCATACCCGGCTGTATGAGGCCAAGGCATCGGCGCGGGGCGGGGGTGTACCGGTTCCGGACCGGTTCGGCGGAAGTGGAAGCGGAAAAGGCGTCGCCGGGAGGGGCAGACCTCCCGGCGACACCGCTTTTCCTACTGTTCTCCCCCGGCCCTCCTTCGGGTCTCCTGGGGGATCACGGGTTGACGTTGATCGTGAAGGTCGACGTCGTGTTCTTGACGTTCTGGAAGTTGTCGCTCATCCGGAGGTTGTTGAACGTGGCCGAACCGACCGCCGGGCCCTGGCCCGGTTCGGGCATCTCGTTCGCCCAGACGGCCCAGCCGGACTTGGCGTCGAAGGCGTCACCGCTCTTCCTGGCACCGGTGATCGAGACGTTCGTGAAGATCGTGTCGGTGACCGGGTTCTGCGGCTGACCGCCGACGTAGTTGGTCTGGAACATGATGCCGCCGTAGGTCGGGTCCACGATGTCCACGTTGCTCACGCGGATGCCCTGGAAGACCTTGGAGGCGGAGAAGACCCAGATCGCCGGGAAGACCTGCTGTCCCCAGAAGTGACCGCCGGCACGGACGATCGAGATGTTCTCGAACCTGGTGGGCGGGCTGGCGCCGAAGCCGTTCATCGGGTAGCCGAAGTCCAGCGAGCTGATCGTGATGCCGGAGTAGACGAGGGTGTCGGCGATGTAGATGTTCCTGAAGACGTTGTCGTACCCGCCGTAGACCGCGACGCCCGCGGCCCGCCAGGTCAGGATCGACGTCAGGTTCTCGTAGACGTTGCCGCGCATGTCGGCGCCGCCGGCGTCGATGGCGGAGAACAGCGCGAAGCTGTCGTCTCCGGTGGCACGGGCCTCGTTGTTGCTGACGAGGTTGTCGGTGCTGCCGTTGGTCATGTTGATGCCGTCGGCGAACATGTTGCGGATGCGGGAGTTCTTGATCGTCACCCGGTCGGTGTTGGCGCCCCAGTAGAGGCAGACCATGTGCTCGTTCCAGATGTTGTCGATCACCACGTCGGCGACGTTGGCGAAGTCGAACACCTTGCCCGGCCCGTCGATGCGGGAGGTGTAGTTGCCGAAGTAGGCGAAGTTCGCGAAGGACGAACCGTTCGCGCTGGCCTCGGCGCGGAAGCCGATGTCGGTGTTGTCCTGGTTGCCGGGCGCCCGGAACTGGGTGTACCAGGGGCCGGCGCCGACGACCTTGACGGCCTTGCCGTAGACCTGGAACTTGCTCGCCGTCTGGTAGGTGCCCGCAGGGAGATAGACGCCGACCAGGGTGCCGGTGGTGTCCATCCGCACCCGGTCGAGGGCGTTCTGCACGTCCTGGTGGGTGAAGCCGGTGGGGGTCGTGTACCTGGCGGGGTCGGGGTTCGCGATCGGCGAGACCTGCTCGGTGTTGATGAAGTCGATCGCGTACGTCGTGGTGTTGGCGGGGTCCTTCTGCAGCCTGATCCTGCTGCCTGCCGGGACGGTGGTCCCCAGCATGACGTTGGCCTCGTCGTAGATGTGACGCGGCCCGCCGGAGCCCGGCGAGTTGTTGGGGCCGGCCTCGGGGCCGTACAACCAGGCGTACTTGGACGTCAGGTTGATCGGTTTGAGGAAGGTGCCGTTGACGTAGATGTTCAGCGTCGAGTCGATGCCTCCGCCGCCCGGGGCGTCGGGGATGGAGAAGCGGGTGACCAGGGTGTTGGTGCTCGCCTTGGTGGTGAACTCGACGTAGCTGCCCGTGCTGTTCAGCGTCACGGCCCTGCGGCCCGACGCCTCACCCGCCACGTCGCCGATGGTGCGGTTGGGGCCGACCACCACCGCCCCGCCGCCGACGACGGCGTCCTCGGCCTCGTACATCTCGTACGGCATGTTGGCGCCACGACCGACGAAGAGCGGCTGGGTGGTGGTGTTGTTCGCCCGCTTGACCGGCAGCTCGTTGGCGTCGTCGGCGAGGACCGTCCTGACGGTGAACTTGCCGTTCGCCGCCGTCCAGGTGCCCAGGTTCACCGGGCTCGTGGTGGCACCCGGTGCGATCACGCCGGTGTGGGAGCCGGTCAGGGTACGGACGACGGTGCCCGCCTCGTTGAGCACGGTGAGCGTGATGCCGTGGGCGCCGCTCGCGGAGGCGAGTGTGCCCTGGTTCTTGATGGCCACCGAGAAGGTGACGACGTTGCCTCCGGCCGGGTTGCCGGGGGTCCAGCCGGTCGTGGCGACCAGGTCGGAGGTGTCGACCGGCCTGACCACGAGCGGGGCGGAGCTCGTGAAGGTGTTGTTCGACTCGTTCTGCTCGATGACGGTGTTGTCCTCGTCGACCTTGGCGCTCAGCGGGTAGCTGCCCGCGTCGCGGGGACCGGCGACGGCCGACACCGTGGCGGACGCTCCGGCGGCCAGCCCGGCGACCGGGGCGGTGCCGACCTTGGTGGTGCCCAGGTAGAAGTTGACGTTCGTCGCGCCGGAGGCCGCGGAGCCTCCGTTGCGCACCGTGGCCGAGAGCGTGACGGAGTCGGTCTCGACGGGGGACGCGGGGGACGTGGTCACACCGGTGATCGTCAGGTCCGGGTTCGGCGCCGGGGTGCCGATGACCTGGAACTCGGCGACCTGCCCGGCGGGAGCGCCGCTGTTCGAGGTGAACCTGAGCTGGACGTCGGCGTAGGCACCGCTGACCGGGATCGTCACCGTGTTGCCAGAGGCGGGGTCGAAGGTGTGGTTCGTCGCGGCGGCCAGGGTGGTGAAGGTGGTCGAGCCCTGTCCCCGCCCGAGAACCTGGATGTTCTGCGTGCGCGTCGCCCAGACGCTGTCGGGGTTCAGCTTCACCACGACCGAGCTGAGGGTGGCGTTCGCGCCGAGGCTCACGGTCAGCGTGTTGGGGTAGCTGCCGCCGTTGCCCTCCCAGTAGGTCGCCGTGTTGTCGTCGTTGGCGTTGGCGGCCACGAAGGTGAAGACCGAGGAGGAGGCGGTGATCGCCTTGCCGACGGCCAGGTTCGACCCCGGCGGGGTGCTGCCCGTACGGGTGACGGTGTTGCTGTTTCCCGACTGGTTGCCCGCGGCGTCCTTGGCCTTGACGTGGTAGGAGACCGTCGCGGTGGCCGGCTGGGTGTCGGTGTAGGTCAGGACGTTGCCCGCCACACTGGCGCGCAGGGCGTTGTTGGCGTAGACGTCGTATCCGGTCACGCCGACGTTGTCGGTCGAGGCGTTCCAGGTCAGCCTGATCTGGCCCGAGCCCGGCTCGGTGTGGGCCAGGTTCGACGGCGTGCTCGGCGGCGTCGTGTCACCGCCTGAACCGGGTCCGTACACCTCGAACTCGGAGAGCTGACCGGCGGGCCAGCCCGTGTTCGCGGTGATGTTCAGCCGGAGGTAGCGGGCGCTGGTCGTGGCGAAGTCGATCGTCACCGTGTTGCCGGTCGCCGGGTCGAAGGTGCGGCCGGCGGAGCCGGCGACGGTTGTGGTGGGCGTGGCGCTCGTGCCCGCCAGCACCGACAGGGTCTGCGTCCTGGTGTTCCAGGCAGCCACGGGCGGCAGCTTCAGGACGACCTGGTTGACGCTGGTCACGGCTCCGAGGTCCACCTGAACCCACTGCGGGAAGGTGTTGTTGCTGCTCTCCCAGTAGGTGGTGGCGTTGCCGTCGGTGACGTTGCCCGCGCCGTAGGGGGCGTTGACACTGCTGGAGGAGGCCGCCTTCCCCACCGCCAGGTTGGGGCCGGCCGCCGCCGAGGCCGGTGCGGTGACCGCCCCGGCCAGAGCGAGCAGGCTGGTCGCGGCCATCGCCGCCATCAGCCGTAACGCCAGGTACTGCTTTCTCATCGCGTTCCTCTATCTCTCGTCTGGAACGACAGGGTCGGGAGGGAGGCCGCGGCCTCCGCCGCGCGACGCGCTCGGCACCCGGGGGTGGTCTCGCCCATGAGGCGCCGATCCCCGGTCCTCTTCTTCCGGGTCCTCGGAATCCGGCGGGCCGGCCGTGGGAGCCGTGCCGGCCGAGCCGCGAGCCGTGCCTCGTTCGTCGCTGGGGGTGCTGGTCGCCGTTTGCGCCGGTGTCCCTCTTCTCGAGACGGTCGGCGGGACGAGCGACGGTGAACGTCGGATCTGTCGGTGAGTCCCGGACGGGAGGTGTCCGGGACGGCGGGCCCTGACCGGTCGCGGCTCGGGACGCTCCGCCGGGCGCGGGCCACGACGCCCTGTTGTCGACGGCCGTTCAGCGTCGGCGCGGGGGGCGATGAGTGTCGCAACCGGGACCGCCAGGGCGGCGATCGGCCGCGCAATGCCGAGAGCGACATCACCTGGGACCTCTCCGAAGGGGTGGGAGAGATGCGCCGAAGCAGCACATCACTGCCGCAAGTTGCAGAGAACAGAGAGAATTTAACGGGAGTTTGCAATATTTTTGCACTGCGCTGGCCAAAGGTTACATACGTGCTACGGCCGCGTCAACGGGTCGAGAAGGGCGTCTCACCTCGCCCCGAAGCCTCCTGTGCCGCCCGGCCCGCCCTCCTGCCCCGGAGGCCGAAGAGGACCGCCCGAGCGGCGGCGACCGCCTCCGGCGCCGTGCTCCCCCGGAGACCGGACGTCCGCCCGGTCCAGGAGACCGGGGAATCCGGCGCCGAGACACTCACCGAGGGACGGCCTGGGGCGCCGAAAAGACCTCTCCGGCGAGCGACCCGGTTTTCACCGGAAGTGAAAGAAGTGGAAGAAGCAGAATGAGGCGGCATGTCGAACAGCGGTCGGCGCCGGCCATCGGCCACCTGTGGTGAAACCACTAGTCAGTTATCGCGTGCGACTCGATAAGGTCAAATCCTGTGGGCCGCAATGTGATTGAGCGCCGAGTCCTGAGTCAGGATCCGGCAGACAATGGCTGAGCCAACGACGTGTCCGATGTCGAATTTCGGCTCCGGATGTGAAGACCGTCGATTACCGCTATTTCAAGACGCCGGAAGACTCGGGTTAACGAATGTCGAGGCGGACAAGTCGAAAGGACGGGCGTAGCCATGACTCTGGTGGTACGGGATCCCACTGCACGAATCGAGCGCTTCCGCGTCGACGGTTTCGTTCGGGTCGGACCGATACTCGACCAGGACGTGGTCAGCCGGCTCAAGGCGGGCGCCACGAGGTTGATCTCGCGTTTTACCGACCTGGGTTATGTCTCCGACGACTACTGGCACTTCGACGTCGACGGGCAACCGCCGGTGCTGTATCGCATCCACAACCTGGAGAAGCAGGACTGGCCAGAAGCCGAGTTACTCTACCGACCCGAACTCGGCCGTCTCGCCGCCGAATTCATCGGAGAGCCGGTCGTTCCCACGGCGTTCGCCCTTGTGCTCAAGGAACCACGGCGCGCGGCCGGTGTGCCGTGGCACCGTGACCGTCCCCACCTCGCTCCGCACACCGTGTGCAACATAAGCATCTGCCTGGACGCAGCGGGCCCCGGCAACGGTTGTCTGGAGGGCGTTCCCGGCTCCCACCTGCTGCCCGTCGACGTGGCCGTCGAGGCCGTACGGGACGCCGGCCCACGGGTGCCGGTGCCCTCCGAGGAGGGGGACGTCGTGGTGCACGACGTCCGGCTCGTGCACGGATCCGGCCCGAACCCCAGCGATCGATGGCGCCGAACCATCGTCATCGAGTTCGCCGATCCAGCGATCTCCCTCGAGCCCTGACGTCGCGGTGGCCCGTCCGCGTCGGGAAGAAAGGTCGGACAGCTTGAAGCCGAATGCCGCGGCACGACCACGCGACGCGGTGATCCCGGAATGTCACATCCGCATACCGTACGAGGAGTGCCGGCGGTGGTGAGCCTGCTGGATTGGGTGTCTGCGGTGGGTAAGAAGTCGCGCTTGGGTGGCCGACCGGCCACCGCGGCGGAGCCCTCGCTCCACGAGGTCATGGCCGAGCGTTTCCGCGAGCGGACCAGGCCGCGCCGCGGAGACTGGGCCTACGTCCACTTTCTCGACCTCCGCGAGGCGCTCGCCGAGGCGCTGCGCGACGCTTCCGGCGTCTGGCTCGACTATGGCTCGGGCACGTCGCCGTACCGTGAACTGTTCGCGGTGGCCGAGCTGCAGACGGCCGACATCCCCGGCGGTGAGTCCTACCGCGCCGATCACGCGCTCGACCGCGACGGCAACTGCCCGGCTCCCGACGGGGCCTTCGACGGCGTGCTGTCCACCCAGGTTCTGGAGCATGTCACCGACGCGGACGCCTACCTGCGCGAGGCGTTTCGGCTGTTACGGCCCGGCGGCCGGCTGGTGTTGTCCACCCACGGTGTGTGGGAGGAACACGGCGGTCAGGATCTGTGGCGCTGGACGGCCGACGGCTTGGCCCTGCAGGCCAGGCGAGCCGGGTTCGTGGTCGACCGGACGGTGAAGTTGACCTGCGGTCCGCGCGGGCTGCTGTTCCTGCTCCGCTGGTACGGGCGCGACCACGGCTGGCCCGGTGGCGGCCCGGTCGGACTGGTCCTCCGGACGCTGTGGCTGGTGGACCGTCTCCTGCCCAAGGCGATGGATACGTACCTCGACCGGGCGTTCGGAGATCTCCGCCACCGAGAGGGCCCGGAGAGCACCTTCTACCTGGACATCCTGCTCATCGCCGGAAAACCCGAAAGCGCGGCAGCCGACGCGAGGGACACCGCTGTGGCGAGAGAGACCGGTACGTGAGCCGACCTGCGACGGTTCACGGCGAGGACGTGCCGCGGTTGATCACGGCTCGGGCCTCCACCGGGATCTTCTCCTTGATCGTCATACCCCGCGTCGAGGAAGCCGAGCCCTGGGCGCTCCCGATGAGTCGATCGCAAACCCGGAGGTGCGCATGCCGATCCACGCCCGACCACAGATCCCGCTCATCCAACGCCTGCTCTCCTTGGCGGACGCCCCCGACGCCGCCGCCCGGCTCGCGGCCGAGGATCCGGAGTCGGTCGTGGCCGCGACCATCGGCGAAGTGTCCGGCCGCGCGGGCCTGTACCCCGGGCCCGGGTCACCGGTGATCGTCCAGTTCGAAGTGGACGTCCCGGGCTCGGGACGGATTCCGTACCTGCTGACCGTCGGTCCCGGCGGTCAGCAGGCGCGCCCTGGCCGGGTCGACGACCCGTGGGTGTGTCTCAGGTACGACCTGCCGGCGCTGGTCCGTGACGTGTTCGGGCCGAGTGACCCGCGCGCCGGAGCCGACCGCGAGGTGGTGATGAAAGACGAGCCCGGGCCGGCCGAGTACAAGCCCGACGATCCGTGGATGGTTCAGCGTGACGAGGCGACCCGAGCGGCGTATCAGGTCCTGCAGGCGTGCGGCCCGTACCGCGGGGACCTGACTGCTCTGGCCGTGCGCTTCGGCTCGGACAAGTGGGGCGGGCACTGGTACACCTCACACTATGAGCGGCATCTGGGCAGATACCGCGATCAGCGGATGACCGTGCTGGAGATCGGCATCGGCGGCTATCACGACCCCGGCGCAGGAGGCACCTCCCTGCGCATGTGGAAGCACTACTTTCACCGAAGCATGGTGTACGGGCTCGATGTGTACGACAAGTCGCTGTTGGACGAGCCGCGAATCATCACGATCCGCGGGGATCAGGCCGACTCGGCGTTCCTCACCGACCTCGCGGCGCGGTACGGCCCGTTTGACATCGTGGTCGATGACGGCAGTCATGTCAGCAGCCACGTCATCACCGCGTTCAACGCGCTCTTCCCGCACGTAGGTCCCGGCGGCATGTATGTGATCGAGGACCTGCACACTTCGTATTGGCCCGAATGGGGAGGAAACGGCGTCGACCTGGCCGATCCCGCCACGTCGGTCGGTTTCCTGAAGACGCTTGTCGACGGTTTGCACCATCGCGATCGTCTTCATGAAGGCCCCTACGAGCCGTCCTACACGGACCGAGGCGTGACCGGGATCCATCTGTACCACAACCTCGCGTTCATCGAGAAAGGCCGCAACACCGAACAGGCGAATGCCGGGTGGCGACCGCGGCATGACCCGATGCGCGACCTGCCCGCGCCGTACCGGAGTATGGGGAAGTGAGAAGCTGATGCGCGTCGTACTGGTAACCATGGCGCTACGGCTGCCGACCGATCCAAGCCAGTGGATCACCGTTCCGCCGCAGGGCTACGCGGGAATCCACTGGATCGTGGCCAACCACATGGACGGCCTGCTGGAGCTCGGCCACGAGGTGTTCCTGCTCGGCGCGCCGGGCACCACGCCCGCCTCACCGGCGGTCACCGTGGTGGACGCCGGCGAGATCGAAGACATGTACGCCTGGCTGAACGGCCCGGAGGCGTCGACCGTGGATGTCGTGCACGACTTCTCCTGCGGGCAGATCGACCCTGACCGGCTCCCGGCGGGAATGGCATACCTCTCCACCCATCACCTCACCGGCCGGCCGACGTATCCGCGCAACTGCGTGTACGCCTCGTACGCCCAGCGCGCCCAGGCCGGAAACGACATCGCGCCGGTGGTACGCATCTCGGTCAATCAGGCGCGCTACCAGTTCCGGGCCGACAAGGACGACTACCTCCTCTACCTGGGGCGCATCTCGGAGTGGAAAGGCGCTTACGAGGCCGCCGCGTTCGCATCCGCCGCCGGGCGCCGTCTGGTCATGGCCGGACCGTCCTGGGAGGAGCAGTATCTGCGGCGGATCGAGCGCGACTTCGGGGACACCGTCGATTTCGTCGGCGAGGTGGGGGGTGAGCGACGGCTGGAACTGCTTTCCCGCGCGGCCGCGATCATGGTGCTGTCCCAGAGCACGATGGGCCCCTGGGGTGTGGTGTGGTGTGAGCCCGGGTCGACCGTGGTGTCCGAGGCCGCCACGTGCGGCACCCCGGTCATCGGTACTTCCAACGGCTGCCTGGCCGAGATCGTGCCGTCGGTCGGGGTCGTCGTCTCTGAAGGCTCGTCGTTCACACCCGCGCAGGCTCGTGCCTCGTTGGCCGGTCTGCCCGAGCCGAGCTCCGTCCGGGCCGCAGCGCTGCGGCAGTGGGATCACGTCGTCGTCGCCAAGCAGTTCGCGACGATCTACCACGAGGTGCTCGCGGGTCATACCTGGTCCTGACCGCCCCCGTGTCCGCCACCTGGGCGGTGCGAACGGCACGTCGAGCGGCGGCGCCCGGCTGCACGGCGGCCCGATCGGGCAGGCGCGCGGCCGGCGAGGGCTCATCCGGGTCGCGGGAATCCGCGAATCCGAGAATCCAAGAATCCAAGAATCAAGGTCACGCCAATCCATGATCCGTTACCCGGAAGGGCTCATTGCGGCAAGTGCGGCACAGCGACCATGTGAAATTCGACTCTCACGCGGTTTTTCATAAAATTATAGGCAATCCCCTAATTTACACCCCGGTCTAGTGCTCACGGTGAACCGGTCCGCGTATCCTGTGCATCGGGAGACGTCCTTAGGAGAGGAGACGACTTGAGCGGGGCGAGCACCATCGACCGTCGTACTCTGGAGGAGTTCCGCCGTAATGGATTCGCGATCTTACCCCAGGTGGCGAACGAGTCCGAAGTGGCGTGGTTACGGGAAGTGTACGATCGCTTGTTCGTCCAGCGCGGAATTCCGGGCGCGGAGAACTACTACGACATCGCAGGCCAGGCCGACCGCGAAGAGTCGCCATTGCTGCCACAGATAGTCCGGCCAGAGAAATACGTTCCAGAATTGCTGGAAAGCGCGCATTTCGCACGGTGCCGGGCTATCGCGTCGGCCTTTCTGGCCATCCCCGAGAACGAGTTGGAATTCTACGGACACGCCATTTTGAAACCGCCCCGGTACGGTGCCCCGACACCCTGGCACCAGGACGAGGCGTACATGGACCCGCGGTGGAGCCGTCGTGGGCTGAGTATCTGGACGACGTTGGACGATGCCACGGTCGAAAGCGGCTGCCTGCACTACCTGCCCGGCGGCCACCTCGGTCCGGTGCTCCCCCACCACCACATCGACAACGACGACCGTATCCGCGGTCTGATGACCGACGAGGTGGACCCGGCTGCCGGGGTCGCATGTCCGCTGGCGCCCGGCGGCGCGGTGATGCACGACTTCCGGACCCCGCACTACGCCGGACCGAACCAGACCGGCCAACCACGGCGCGCGTACGTACTGGTGTTCATGAGTGCCCCGGTCGAGGTCACCGACCCGGAACATCGGCCCTGGATGACGTGGGCGTGACCGGCATGCCGGTCACGCCCCCGGGGCGTACGCCTCACGCCCGGCCCCTCGGCATCACGGTGAGGTGACCCGCCACGGTCTGGCCGAACCCGGCTTGCCGATGGAGGTCTCCGGCGACGAGGACGCGGGCCCACGTCATCAGGCCACCCCACGCCCCGTGCGCAGCACCCGGTGGCTGCGCCGACGCTCCACGATCGTCGGTGCGTGGCCCGCCAGCCACTTGAGCGCCGCCACGGTCTCGCGCGCGCCGGTCGCCGCGTCGACCCTGCCGACCACACTCTTGCCGAACAAGTCCGCCACCAGCCAACGGGTGGCCAACCGGGCCGCCTTGACCGGACTCCAGTCGACGTCGGTGAGCAGGTAGTAGTAGCGATTACGTCGCATGTGCACCCGGGTATAGGCGCTACGAGTGGTGGCACCGCCGCCACCGTAGTGCTGGATGCCCTCGTCGAGCAGCAGAGCCACCCGCCAGCCCGCCCACCTGGCGCGCCGGCAGAGGTCCACCTCCTCGTAGTACGTGTGAAAGACCTCGTCGAGTATGCCGATCTCGCGTAACATCGCCGCCCGCGCGAACAACGCCGCCCCCTGGATATAGGCGTGCTCAAGGGTCCGCGGCGCCCGCCCCTCGAAGCTGCTCGCCGGAGACGGGTGATCCAGCCGGTCACCCGCGAACGCGTGCTGCTCCCCCAGCCACAGCGCGATGTTCGTCCAGGCGTTGAACTCGACCAGTTCGTCCGACTCGGCGTCATAGCAGTACTGCAGCGGCCCGATGATGCCGTACTCCGGCCATCGCTCGGCGAATTCGACCATCGTACGAATCAGCCGTGGCGGGGTCCAGGTGTCCGGGTTGACGAGGAAGACGTAGTCGGCGCCGTCGGCGAGCGCCGTCCGGATGCCCACGTTGTTGGCCCCGGTGAACCCGAGGTTGGCGGGATTGCGGGTGATCTTCACCTGCGGGAACTCCCGCGCGACCATATCGACGCTGCCGTCGGCGGAGGCGTTGTCGACGAAGTGGACGTCCAGGTCGAAGCCTTCGGTGTCGCTGTCGAGCAGCGACGCGAAGCAGCGGCGCAGCCATTTGATCTCGTTGGTGCCAACCGTGATCGTCGCAACACGCCTGCGTCCCGATGTCATCGGCCCGCCTCTCTACTTCAGCACGTCGAGGACGTCGGTGGGCAGGGGCATCGCGGCGATCTCATCGGCGAGGTCACGGGCCCCGGTGGCGTAGACCGGGTCGGTCAGCAGATCTCCGGCCGCCCGCGTTACGGCGTCCGGGGTGTCCTCCCCGGGCGGCAGCGTGATCGCGACGCCCCTGGTGGCCAGCGAGCGAGCCCAGTCGATCAACCGGCTCTCCTGCGGGATGATCAGCTGCGGGACACCGGCGTGCATCGCCGTCAGCGCGGTCATCGTGCCGGAGTGGTGCACGATCAGGTCGCAGGTGGGCAGCACCACGTCCAGCGGCATCCAGCCCGCGTTGGCGACACCGCGCTCGCCGCGCAGCAGGACACCCACCTCGTCGGGGGCTGCGACGACCAGTTCGACATCGAGCTCCGCGAGCGAGGCCACCAGGTTGCGCAGCAGGCCGGTGCCGTGTGTGGGCGTGGCCAGGCTGCCCGCGGTCATCAACACCCGGCGGCGCTCGCCCGGGGCGAGCATCCACGGTTCGAGCGGGCGTTGCTCGTTGACGGGCGTCCACCGCATGGGCTGCACCGGTGCGCCCTCGGGCCGGATGCTCTCCGGGAATATGTCGATGGCCAGGTCGAAGTCCGGAACGCGGTCCAGGCCAAGCGCGCACAACTCGGGCTGTAGCTCGTCGTCGACGCCGGGGTGGGTGCCCTCCCGATCCGCCGGTGTCCCGGTGAGCAGGTGGCGCACACAGGGCAGGTCGAAGTGGGCGGCGAGGACGGGCCCTGCGTAGGCGTGCGGCCCGCAGACGAGGACGTCCGGCCGCCAGGAGGTGATCAGGGTCCGCAACCGGTCGAGGCTCGCGGCGGCCAGCCTGCCGAACATCCGGCCGACGAAGATCGACAGCTCGGCGCCGTCGCTGGGAATTCGTAGCGGATCGCCCACGCGATCCGTCGTCATCAGCTGCGTCAACGACAAAGGGCTCGTCATCATGGCGGGCACGCCGACACTCGCCGCCGCGGCGACGGCCTCCTCCGTGGAGGCGAGAATGACGTCGTGACCGCTTGCCCGTGCGGCGATCGCCAGGGGAGCAAGACCAAATACGTTTGATTTCGCCGGCCCCGGGATAAACAGCATCTTCATGAGACCTCCACTCGAAGTCGAGACAATGTAGCGGCGCCGACGGCGTGCACACCATACCCATCGACTAAAGTCCGGTCAGTTCGAGTGATTCGACTAGACTTGGTCGCCGACTCTCGTTTGACGCCTTACCGGTAACTCTTGTTCATATATCTTGGCTTTGCATATCGAAAGAGCGGGGATGTGGTCACGGACTCGCGCCGGCCGTCGGGAGCCGAAAATGAAACGGGCGATATCAAGCGACACTGCGTATTTGAGTACGTCAGATCTCCGGACACCGATCTCACCTGAGGGCGAGATGATGGTGGACCTGCTGACCGGTTTCACCAGCGGAATCCGGGCAGAGGCTCGCGCGAACGACCAGAACGGCGTTTTCCCGGTGGACACGTTTCGCGGGTTCGCCAAGGTCGGCCTGATGGGCGCGGCCGTGCCCGCCGAACTGGGTGGTCTCGGCGTCAACCGACTGTACGACCTGGCGGTGGGATTGCGCGTCCTGGCCGAGGCCGACGCCTCGACGGCCCTGGCCCTGCACGTCCAGCTGAGCCGCGCGCTGACGTTGACCTACGAGTGGCGCCACGGCGCCCCTGCCGCCTCCGCGTTGGCCGAACGGTTGCTGCGGGCCATGGCCACCGGCGAGGCGGCCGTCTGCACCGGGCTGAAGGACGCCCCTGGCGTGGTGACCACGCTCACCAGGGACGCCTCGGGTGGCTGGCGGCTGTCCGGCCGCAAGACACTGGTCAGCATGGCACCGATCGGCACACACTTCTTCGTGCACGCGCTTCGGCGCGACGGCGATGTGCCAAGACTTGCCGTCCCCCTCCTGAGCCGGGACACCCGCGGGCTGACCGTACGGCCGGACTGGGACGGTCTCGGCATGCGGGCCTCCGGCACGCTGGACGTCGATTTCGACAACTGTCCGGTACCGGAGGCCGACATCCTCGACCGGGGTCCGGTGGGATCACGCCGGGACGCGGTGCTGGCCGGGCAGACCATCAGTTCGATCACCATGCTGGGTATCTACGCGGGAATCGCCCAGGCGGCCAGGGACATCGCGGTCGAGCATTGCGCCAAGCGCGGCCCGGACGTCTCCTCGGGCGTGCGTTCCACCATCGCCGAGTCCGATGCCCGGCTGTACGCGCTGCGCACGGCGACCGCCGCCGCACTGCTCAACGCCGACCTGCTCAACGACAAGTACACGATGGACCTCGACGAGCGGGGACGACGGATGATGACGCCGTTCCAATGGGCGAAGATGACGGTCAACGACCTGACCTTGCGCGTCGTCACCGACAGCATGTCGATGGTCGGCGGTCAGGCGTACTCGGCCGGCCACCCACTGGCACGCCTCTACCGCGACGTACGGGCAGGCGGGTTCATGCAGCCCTACAGCTACGCCGACGGCGTCGACTATCTCAGCGGTCAAGCACTGCGCCTCGATCGAGACAACGACTACATGAGTGTCCGGGCAGTCCGCTCCCAGACTCAGTCCTAGGAGAGGCAGAGACATGGCAATTCGGGTGTGGGACTACCTAGCGGAGTATCACCAGGAGCGGGCCGACCTGCTCGACGCGGTTGAGAAGGTCTTCCGGTCCGGCAACCTCATACTCGGCGAGAGTGTCGACGGGTTCGAAAACGAGTTCGCCGCCTACCACGGCATGCCCCACTGCATCGGGGTGGACAACGGCACCAACGCGATCAAGCTGGCCCTGCAGGCGATGGGCGTCGGACCGGGCGACGAGGTGATCACCGTGTCCAACACGGCGGCACCGACGGTGCTGGCCATCGACGCCGTCGGCGCCAGGGCCGTCTTCGTCGACGTTCATGAGCAGGACTGCCTCATGAACGTGGACCGGGTGGCCGAGGTGATCACTCCGCGGACCAAGGCGGTGTTGCCCGTACACCTCTACGGCCAGTGCGTGGACATGACGTCCTTGACGCGGCTCGCGGCCGACCACGGCCTGCTCATACTCGAGGACTGCGCCCAGGCGCACGGTGCCCGGCAGCACGGCAGGACGGCGGGCACCATGGGCGACGCCGCGGCGTTCTCCTTCTATCCCACCAAGGTGCTGGGCGCCTACGGGGACGGCGGTGCGGTGGTCACCGCCGACGAGGCCCTCGACAGCAGCCTTCGGCGGTTGCGCTACTACGGCATGGAGAAGGTCTACTACGTCGTCAAGACACCCGGCCACAACTGCCGCCTCGACGCGGTGCAGGCAGAGATCCTGCGGCGTAAGCTCACCCGGCTGGACGCCTACATCGAGGCCAGGCGCGCGGTGGCCCGCCGCTACGCCGAGGGGCTCGGCGACATCCTCGACTCCACCGGCCTGATCCTGCCGTCGGTGACCGCCGGGAACGAGCATGTCTACTATCTCTACGTCGTGCGTCACCCGCAGCGCGACACCATCATCGAACGGCTCAGGGCCTACGACATCACCCTGACCATCAGCTACCCCTGGCCGGTGCACACGATGACCGGGTTCACGCAGCTTCGCTACGCCGACGGCTCGCTCCCGGTCACCGAACGACTGGCCGGAGAGGTCTTCTCCCTGCCCATGTACCCGTCGATGCCGCAGGACCTCCAAGACAAGGTGATCGGCGCGCTCCGCGAGGTCCTGGAAACCCTTTAGCGGTTCGGCTTCGAGCCGGTCGGCCGCAGGTCGTCGGTCCCGGTTTCCCGGAACGCCGGTTTGAAATTCACCCCTGCGGACCTGACTTTTCGACAGGCCGGCAACCGCCTCTTCGGTCACCGCCGTACCGTTGTTCCATTCCCCCAACGAGCCCTGGGCGTACCCGCGGCCCATCGGCATTCCTCGCTCGTTTATTCCGGCACGACAGCGATCACGACAGAAAATCGCCCGGTGTGCGAACGCTCCACTAAAGCTCCCACTAGACATTCCCCCGAATTGTTGAACGCCATTTTCCGCCCGCCGTAGGGTGTGGTTCGGTAAATTATCCCGCCTCTCGATGAGGAGATTCATGGTCACCAAGGTCTTGGTCATCGGTGGCGGTCCGGCCGGGTCGACCGCGGCGGCACTGCTCGCACGTGCGGGCCTGTCCGTGACGCTGCTGGAGAAGGAAAACTTTCCTCGCTACCACATCGGCGAGTCCATCGCGTCGTCGTGCCGGACAATCGTCGATTTCGTCGGCGCGCTGGACGAGGTCGACGCCCGCGGCTACACCGAGAAGAACGGTGTGTTGCTGCGGTGGGGCAGGGAGGACTGGGCCATCGACTGGGCCGAGATCTTCGGCCCCGGCGTGCGGTCCTGGCAGGTCGACCGCGACGACTTCGACCACGTACTGCTGACCAACGCCGCCAAACAGGGCGCCCGGGTCATTGAGGGCGCCGAGGTGAAGCGCGTGGTCTTCGAGGGCGACCGCGCCGTGGCTGCGGAGTGGTCCGAGTCGCACACCGGTGAGCCGCGCACCACCCGTTTCGACTTCGTCGTCGACGCCTCCGGCCGGACCGGTCTGATTCCCGCCCGGCATTTCAAGCACCGGCGGGCGAACGAGACGTTCAAGAACGTCGCCATCTGGGGCTACTGGCAGGGAGGATCTCTGCTTCCCAGCTCGCCGAAGGGCGGGATCAACGTCATCTCGGCCCCGGACGGCTGGTACTGGGTGATCCCGCTGCGCGACAACCGCTACAGCGTCGGATTCGTCTGCCACCAGACACGGTTCCTTGAGCGCCGTTCGGGACACGCGTCCCTGGAAGCGATGCTGGCCTCGCTGGTCGAGGAGTCTCCGTCGGTGCGCGGTCTGCTCGCGAACGGGACCTACCAGCCGGGCGTCCGGGTCGAGCAGGACTTCTCCTACGTCGCCGACAGCTTCTGCGGCCCGGGTTACTTCGCCGCGGGCGACAGCGCGTGTTTCCTGGACCCGCTGCTGTCCACCGGCGTACACCTGGCGCTCTACAGCGGCATGCTCTCCGCGGCGGCCATTCTGGCCACCGTCAACGGCGACGTCGACGAGGAGCAGGCCCGCGCGTTCTACGAGACGCTCTACCGCAACGCCTTCGAGCGCCTGTTCACACTGGTCGCGGCCGTCTACCAGCAGCAGGCGGGCAAGGACAACTACTTCGCCCTGGCCGACAGGCTTGTCGGCGACCACGCCGAGACCGACTACGAAAAGGTGGACGGCTCCAGGGCCTTCGCCCAGCTGATCGCCGGGCTCGCCGACATGGGCGACGCCGTGGCCGGCCGCGCTCCCGAGCCGCAGATGCCCGACGGCGACGCGGACAACTCCGTCGACCGCCTGTTCGTCGCCGCCGAGCAGGCCCGCAGGATGGCCGAGACGCACACCCCCAAGTCCCCGGTCAGCGAGGCGCTCAACAGGCTCGACGGACATGAGCTGTTCGACCCGGACACCGGCCTGTACCTGATGACCAGCCCCCGGCTCGGCATCGGACGAAGCCGGCCGGCGGAACCCGTGACCCGGACCTCGCCCCCACCGCCGTCCCAGGCCCACGGCGAGGAACCCTCGACGTGAGCGGGCAGCGGGTGATCGACCCCCTCGATCGCAACGACGAGTACGACCGGCTCACCATCCAGATCATCGAACAGGTCTGCACCACGACCGCCGGGTGCGTCGACCTCGGCGCGGGCGTCGGCGAGATCACCCAGCACCTGGTGCGGGTGGCGCCCGAGGGCAGGCACTTCGCGATCGAACCGCTGCCCGCCTTCGCCGACGAGTTGGCGGCCAGGTTGCCTTCGGTCGCGGTGATCAGGGCCGCCGCCGCCGACACCACGGGCTCACAGAGCTTCGTGCACGTGGTGTCCAACCCGGGCTACAGCGGCCTGCGCAGACGCCCCTACGACCGGCCGGCGGAGACCCTGCGCGAGATCACCGTCGACACCGTGCGCCTGGACGACGTCATCCCACCCGATGTGCGCATCGACCTGGTCAAGCTCGACGTCGAGGGAGGCGAGGTGCTGGCTCTGCGAGGTGCGCGCCGCTCACTGCGTCGCGACAAGCCGGTGATCGTTTTCGAACACGGCGGCGACCATGTGATGCGCGAGTACGGCACCACAACGGACGATCTCTGGTCGTTGCTGGTCGACGGGCTGGGGTACCGGGTGTTCACCCTGCCGGCCTGGCTGGCCGGGCAGCCCGCGATGGATCGCGCGTCATTCGCGAGGGCGTTGGAGCGGGACTGGTATTTCGTGGCGGACTGCGCTGGTCCGAATTCACCACCGCCGAACGGAAGGGGTTCAGGTCATGAATCCTGTCACTAAGGTACGCACCGACAGCAGGGTTCCCGAATGCGACATCCGGCGGACCGGACTGTTGCCCGAGCACGTCACCGCCTTCCGCCGGCAGGGAGTGCTCGCCGTTCGCGGGCTGCTCACGCAGGAGGAACTCGCCGACGTACAGCAGGCCGGGAAGACGCTGATCGATCGGGCATGGTCGACGCGGTCCATGGACGACACCGTCTGGACCCTGGAGCCGCACCTGCCGGACGCCGCGCCGGTACGGATCGAATACGTGGTGGACAAGGCCCGTCCGATCGCCATGCTGGCCGGTCACCCGTTGCTGCTACAAATCATGGAACAGCTCGTCGGGCCCAACCTCATCCCGACCTGGGACAGCATGGTCTTCAAAACCCCGGCCGGGGCTCCCCGGCTCGCCTGGCATCGCGACGCCGGGTTGTACGCCGACGCGGTCGGCGTCACCGGAGCGGGTCGCGTCATCGACGCCGGGATCTATCTCGATCCCGCCCCCGAGGACAACTGCGTCTGGTGCATCCCGGAATCCAACTACTGGGACGACGAGCGGATCAGGACCACCGCGGATCGGCTCAACGCCAGCGAGTGGGACACCACCGGTGCGGTACCCGCCGTGATGCGGCCGGGGGATGTGCTGCTGCACAACATCCTCACCCTGCACGGCGCCCCCGCCGTGGTCGGCAAGCAACGCCGCGTCGTCTACTTCGAGTTCCGGCCCGCCGAGGTGGAGTGGCAACTGGGCCCGCACACCGAGGACTACGTCGGCCTCAAGCAACAGGTCCTGCGTTCCTGCGTTCGGATGCGTGCGGCCGAATCGCGATTCCGCGACGAGGAACCGTTCGACTACCGCCCCGCCCACTCCTTACGGCACTGGGCGCGCAAGCCGGAGCTCGCCACATTCCGGGTTCCGCATGAAGAGTACTGGCGATGGTGAGCCGAGGGGCGTTTCCATGAGTACTGAAGTCAACGGTGACGGCGGCGCCACGGACAAGACCTTGTGCGTCCTGCCGTGGATTCATCTCTGCGCCTCCATCGACGGCGTCTACGGCCGGTGCTGCGTCGACAACGCGATGTACCACAACGAGTTGTACGACCAGCAGGAGGAGCCCGTCTTCCAGCTGAACGACGACGCGATCGGCTGTTCGCCTGGTTCGCGATACGCCGAGGACAACCCGGATCGGGTGATGGGACTCCAGGAGGCGTTCAACAGCCCCAACATGAAACGGACCCGGCTGGCGATGCTGAGCGGCCAGCGCGTCGACGCATGCAAATACTGCTATTTCCGGGAAGACCACGGCGCCCAGTCCTATCGGCAGAACATCAACCAGCGATTCGAACATGAGCTCGACACTCTCGCTGCCCGCACCGCCCAGGACGGCACCGTCGAGGACTTTCCGTATTTCCTCGACATCAGGTTCGGCAACACCTGCAACCTGCGGTGCGTCATGTGCACCTATCCGGTGAGCTCGGCGTGGGGCGCCAAGCAGCGGCCATCATGGTCCTCCGCGGTGATCGACCCCTACCGCGCCGACGAGGAACTGTGGCGGACCCTGCGGGCGAACGCACACCTGATTCGGCGACTGTACTTCGCGGGCGGCGAGCCGTTCATGCAGCCGGGTCATTACGCGTTGCTCGAACTCCTCGTGGAAACCGGGAACGCGGGCAATGTCGACGTGGCCTACAACTCCAACCTCACGGTGTCCCCCGACAACGCGATCAGCCTCTTCCCGCACTTCAAGAGCGTCGGCATCGGTGCCTCCTGCGACGGCGTGGGCGAGGTGTTCGAGCGGATCAGGACCGGCGGGAAGTGGCAGGTGTTCGTGGACAACGTGCACAGGCTCAAGACCCAGGTGGACGTCTGGCTCCAGGTGTCGCCGCAGCGGGACAACCTGTGGGACCTGCGAAACCTGCTCGAGTTCGCTCGCGCGGAGGGACTGGACATCGACCTGGCCAACGTCGTGCAGTGGCCGCGGGAACTGTCGGTCACCAGCCTCACCGACGAGGAGAAGGCGCGTGCCACCGGGGAGCTCACCGAGCTGATCGCCTGGTGCGCCGAGCTGAGCTGGGACAAGCCGGCCGCCCACCTCGGCGCCCTGCGTTCGTTCATGAATTCGCTGGATCCGACGAACCTGGTCGACGAAGGAGCGTCATGACCGGGTAACGGGGTCCGCCGGGCAGGCGCCTACGGCATCAGGAAGCCGATGGAGTGCGGCACCCGATTCGGCGGGCGCCCCTTGGGCATTGACCGCCCTTTCCAGGAAAGCGGTGTCGCGCTACATCGGCGGCCATGTCATCAGCCGGTACGTCGCCACCCGATCGACGTCCAGTCGATGTGCTCGATCGTGTCGGTGATCTTGTTGGTCTCCCGGAACTCCCTGATGGCCGCCCGGCAACCGGGCAGGACGTGGTCGTCCACGATGACGAAGCCACCGACCGAAAGCTTGGGATACAGGTTGACCAGCGCGTCCATTGTGGACTCGTACAGGTCTCCATCCAGGCGCAGCACGGCGAGGGAGCGCACCGGCGCGGTCGGCAGACTGTCCCTGAACCAGCCCTCCAGGAAGACGACTTGATCGTCCAGCAGGTCGTACCGCTCGAAGTTCTGCCGCACCTGCTCGATGGACACGCCCAGCACCGAGTTCTCGTTGTGCAGCCCGAGTTCCACGTCAAGCGGGTGGCTGGAGCGGTCGGTGTGCGGGATGCCCTGGAAGGAGTCGGCCACCCATACGCGCCGGTCGGTGATGTTGTTCGCGCGGAGGAAGGAACGCATGAAGATGCACACACCGCCACGCCACACTCCGGTTTCGATGAAATCGCCCGGCACCTCGTCTTCGATGACCTGTCGCATGCAGCGCTCGAGGTGGTCGAGCCGAATCCTGCCGACCATGGTGTGCGCGACCGAGGGCCAGTCCTTGCCTTTTTCCCGCAGCGAATCCTTGTAGCCATCGGCCTGCTGCTGCCCTATGGGAAGCGGCGCGTCCTGGTAGATGGTGTTCGTCAGCGTCTTCTTCATCAGGTCGAGATAAAGTTCGGCGCCTGTGTTCATGGTTTCCTCGCACTGTAGATTTCCGAAATTCCATGGCACTATCGGGTCTCCGCTTACCGGGAAGCGTGTCCGTCCCCACTCCACCGCGGCCCCCGCGAGGACTCGGTTCCCCCGTGGTTCGCCCTTTTTCGACAACGGCGAGACCGCGGTAGAAGCGAATGGCTTTGAACTCGGCGCCCCCTGGCCCGGCGGTCGCCCTCGGCGAGAATCTCTTCGTGGCCGGTACCGTCCAGCGGCTTCTTCGAGAAGCCCGTCTCGTCCACCGCGATGGCGGCGACCTGCCCCAACTCGATGCCTGCGATGCCGGCGTCGAGGCCGCTCCCGAGCAAGACGCCATGCAGGATCCGCACATACGCATGGTAGCGATGCGAATCTCAAGGAATCCCTAGATAATTCGCGAAATCCGCGAGATAGCGCGGATCCGCCGGCGTCACCGGATTGCCACCAGAACCACTCTGCGACGATCTGGCCGGCGAGCGCTATTTATAGGGAAATCATGAACCTTTTCTCGGTACTCTCGCGGAGAGCCCAGTCATCGACATCAAGTGAGCGGTAAGTAAGGGAGATTTCGATGCGGATTCTGTTCACCGTGTCCAACTGGGCCGGACACTACATGTGCATGATCCCGCTGGCCTGGGCGTTCCGGGCGGCCGGACACGAGGTTCGGGTCGCCTGCCCGCCGCAGCAGGTGCAGGGAGTCATCTCCACGGGGTTGATGCCGGTGTCGGTGCTCGACGCGGCCGACATGATGGAGAGTGCCCGGCTGGCGTACTGGGTGCAGGCGATCAACACCCCGCCGCAGAGCGGCGAAATGCCGCTGCCACTGCACCCGTTCACCGGGCAGGCGCTGGACTCCGTACGCGACTTCGACACCGGCACGCTCAGCGACTTCTGGAAGAAGACCATCGCCGCGGTCCAGCGTAGCTACGACAACGCCGTTGACTTCGCCGCTTCCTGGCGCCCCGACCTGGTGGTGCACGACCTCATGGCCTCCGAGGGCGCGCTGATCGGCGCGCTGTACGAGGTGCCCAGCGTGTACTACGGGCCGGGCTTCATCGGCACCGTGGAGACCGAACCCGGCCTCGACCTGGTGTCCTCCGATCCCCTGTCCTGCTTCGCGAAGTACGGCGTGAACTGGACACGCCGCAGTATCGGGTACGCGGTGGACCCGTCGCCGGACGTGGCCATTCCCCCGATGGGCGACGCGCTGCGGATTCCCATCAGGTACCAGCCGTACAACGGATCCCAGGACGTGGATCCGTGGTTGCTGGGGCCGGTCAAGGGAAAACGCGTCTGCGTGGTGTGGGGGAACTCCGCGACCGGGGTGTTCGGCGAGCGGCTGCCCGCGCTCCGCCACGCCGTCGAGTCCGCCGCCCAGCTGGCCGCCGAGGTGGTGCTCACCGCCGCGGTGGCCGAGGTGGACGGTCTGGGTTCCCTGCCCCCGAACGTGCGGGTGCTGCGTAACTGCCCGTTGGAACTGATCCTGCCCGGCTGCGACCTGATCATTCACCACGGCAGTGCCAACTGCCTGATGAACGGCCTCGCGATGGGCGTCCCGCAACTGTCCCTGGCCCTGAACTACGACGCGCAGATCTACGGCAGGCGGATCGACCCGCAAGGCGCGACCAAGACGCTGCCCGGCCTTCTGATCGACAGCGAGGCGATCGACAAGGCCCTCGCCGAGGTGCTGTTCGACCACAAATACCGGCGTCGCGCGGTCGAGCTGAGCCGGTCCATGGCCGCCGCGCCGACCGCCGCACAGGTCGCCGACCTGCTTACCACCCTGGCCCGCACCGGCGAGTTGACCGCCGCCGACGTCGCCGGTCTGGTGGCCGGCCGGTGACGGTCACCGGACCGGCGACGTCCGGGTCGTCCACGCCGCCAGGACATCACACGAGAAACCACGAGGGAGGCCGTATGAACAACACGGAAGGCACGGCGACCGTCAAGGCGAAACCGCCGCTGCAGAGCATGGGTGACCTCAACCTGATATGGGAGTGGAACTCCCCGGAGGAGATGCAGGTGCAACTGGCGGGCACCCAGGCTCGCGAGGAGTATCTGCGCGACCGCGTCGACCGGGCGAACTGGATCGCACAACGGCTGCGGCTGACCCCGGACTCGGAGATCTTCGAGATCGGCAGCGGTGAGGGAATCATGGCCAACGTGGTCGCCCCTCAGGTGCGACGGCTGCTGTGTACCGACGTGAGCCAGTCGTTCCTGGCCAAGGCACGACTCACCTGCCGGGAACACACCAATGTCGACTACCACCACATCCAGAACGACTTCCTCGCGACACTGCCGTCGGCGAGCTTCGACGCGGGGTTCTCCCTCAACGTCTTCATCCACCTCAACGTCTTCGAGATCTATCTCTACTTCCGGCAGATCGCCCGGATCCTGCGCACCGGCGGCCACTTCGGTGTCAACTTCCTCGACCTCGGCGCGTCGACCCAGAGTTTCTTCCACTTCTACGCGGAGCGCTACGAGCAGGCGAATCCCTTCGAGTTCAAGGGCTTCCTGGCCTGGCACGGAGTCGACCTGATCGCCAAGATCGCCGTGGAGGCCGGACTGACGCCGCTGCTGGACGAATTCGTCAACGAGGACGGGGTCTGCTTCCTGATTCTGCGGCGCGACGAGGAGCCCGCCGCATGAGCCGTCGGCCGCTCGGTCCGGAGTGCCGCTGATCTCCCGCTCTGCCTGTGGAGCGGGCGGCCCGAGCCCCCAGGCGTTCGACCTGGGCCGAGCGGCGCCGGACGCCGGTCAGGCCCCGGTCGACCAGGTTCGGGAGCGGGCGCTGACGCCGCGGACGGGTCAGCGGCCTCCCGTCAGGAACGGAGAGCCGATCAGGAGGCAAGGGTGAGTGAGGGTCGCATCGTCGTGGTCGGCGGCACCGGATTCCTAGGGCGCCGGATATGCAAGGACCTCGTCGCGGAGGGACGGGACGTGCTCGTCGTGGCGAGGAACGCGGCCCGGTCCGCTCCCGGGTACCGGTTCAGGGCCGTCGACGTCTCCGAAACACCGACCGGGGAACTGGCGGCCGTACTGGCCGCCGAGCACCCGGACACGGTGATCAACGCGACCGGCGGCAAGTGGGGCCTGACCGGCCGCGAGCTGGAGGCCAGCTGTGTCGGGGCGACCCGGCACATCCTGGCGGCACTGGAAAAAACCCGGTTGGTGCCCCGGCTGGTGCACCTTGGCTCGGTGTTGGAGTACGGGCACCTCGCGCCGGACGGTACCGAGTCCACCCAGCGATCGCCTGGGCCGGCCTCCGACTATGACCGGTTCAAGTCGGCCGCGACCGAGGCGGTGCTGTCGGCCGCTGCGGTCGGGACCGTGGACGCGGTGGTACTGCGGCTGGCCAATGTCGCCGGTCCGGGTGCACCTCCGGCGAGCCTGCTCGGCCGTGTGGCCGACCGCCTGGCCGCCGCGGCCGGCCGCGGCGAGGCCGCGATGATCGAGCTGACCGCGCTGCAAGCCCGCCGGGACTATGTGGATGTCCGGGATGTCTCCGACGCGGTCCGCGCCGCGACGCGGATCACCGGTCGGCACACCCCGATCGCCATCGGCCGCGGCGAGGCCGTCCCGGTGCGTACGCTGGTCAACATGCTCGTCGAGGTGAGCGGGGTGCCGGCCACCATAGTCGAGCGTCCTGCCCCGGACCTGTCCGCGGACACCGACGACTGGACACGGGTCGACCCCCGGCCCGCGCGTGACCTGCTCGGCTGGACACCGCGAAGGACGTTGCGCGACTCGGTCCACGAGCTCTGGCGCGAGGTGATGGAGCGGACGCCCTTCCCGCCGTCCCGCACCGGAAGGAGAGCGTAGTGCGGACAGGAAACGGGCATGAGGGGGCGGTTACGACGTGCCGAACTCGTGAGTCCGCGAGCTGAAGATCACCGGGCTGTAGACGGCCGCAGGACCGTCCGGACCGATCCGCGCAAAGGAGGAGGCGCCGTCCCACAGGGAACACGCGCCGGGCCGGGCCGTTCCATCGCGATCTCCTCAGCGGAAGAACGCCAGCAGATCTTTGAGCAACCGCGGGTAGCCGTACGCCTCGCGGAGCGTGTCCTGGATGTCGCCCACGATGCGCGCGTGGCGCTCGTAGTCCACGCTCATGCGGGCGAGCGCGGTGGCGGGATCGGAGCCGAGCCTCAGGTGCTCAGCGGCGTCGCCGTATACCGAGACCATGAACTCCGCCTCGGGCGGGACGGCGGGAAGGCTTCCCGACGCAAGGGTCTCGAACAGCCGGGCGGTGAGGAGGCCCGTACCGCTCACCAGCGAGCTGACGAGAATCGGGGAGATCAGTGACCGCCCCATCTCCTCGATGACGTGCCCGAAGGGCACGGGCGGATGGACCTCGACACCTTGACCGCGCAGCCAGCCGGGCTCGCTGAGGGTGATCTCCTCGAAGCCCGGGCAGGTGTCACCGTCCCACCAGCGGCCGCAGACCCGCAGCGACTTCAGAGGCGGTTCCGCCCGCTTCGCCGCCGCCATGACCTCGGCCAGCGGTTGCCAGCGGCCCCAGTTGCTGCCGATGTACTGCAGGTCGTAGTCGGGCTTGCGGTCCGGGCTCAACGGGTGCCGCACCGGGGGCAACCCGAAGCACTTGAAGAACTCCGCGCCGGGGGGCAGCGGTCCGGCCACCTTGGGCTGCAGGATCAGGTCGCTCAGCGTGGAGTAGAGCACCTGCCAGCTCTCGGCCGAGTATTTGCGCGCCTCCACCTGGACACCGTCGGCGATGCCCCAGTGCCCGTCGAAGTCGACGATCAGCCGCCGGTCCCTGGGGACCGAGCAGGCCATCTCGATCTGCTCGGCGGACAGGAATTGCCGGGCCTCGAACATGAGGACCAGATGCGTGCACCAGCGCACGTCATGCTCCACCGGCAGGTGCCTCGGAACCTCGTCGTCCATCCGCGACAGCGGACCGCTGATCCGGATGTCGCAGCCGGCCTCGTCGGCCGCGCGCACGTAAGCGGCCACGGTCTGGCTGAATCCCGCCTGCCAGTGAAAGTTCCCGGAGATCAGGATCCGCGGGCGAGTCACCGTTCCTCCGCCTTTCGCGTCCGCTTCGACGTCCCTCGTGCGGCTCCTCTCGCTGCCTTCGTCAAATCCGCCCCCCCTGCGGATACGCGGTGGCCCACCAGCCGAAGGTTCGCCGTAATCCCTCGGAGACGGATATCTCTGGCTTCCAACCGAGAAGTGCTCTGGCCAGCTCGATGTCGGGACAACGCCGGTTCGGCTCGTCTGTCGGCAACTGCTGGGAGACCGTGCGGAGTTCGGCCCCGGCCTCAGCGGCGATCAGTTCGGCGATCTCCCTCACGGTGAGTTCCTGGGTGGCGCCGATGTTCACCGGCCCGGGTACCGTGCTGCACATCAGGGCAAGCAGGCCCTTGACCGTGTCGTCCACGTAGCACAGGGATCTGGTCTGTTCGCCGGAGCCGTTGATGGTCAGCGGCTCGCCGGCCAGGGCCTGGTCGATGAAGGTCGGCACGACGCGGCCGTCGTTGCGGCGCATCCTCGGCCCGAAGCTGTTGAACAGCCGGGCGATGGCCGTGTCGGCGCCGAGCGTCCGCCGATAGGCGGCCGTCAGCGCCTCGGCGTAGCGCTTGGACTCGTCGTACACCGCTCGCGGCCCCACGGGGTTCACATTGCCCCAGTAGGACTCCGGCTGGGGGTGCTGGGCGGGATCGCCGTACACCTCCGAGGTGGAGGCGAGGACGAAGCGCGCCCTGTGCGCAGCGGCCACCCGCAGCGCGTTCTCCGTTCCCGCCGACCCCACCCGCAGCGTCTCCAGCGGCATGCGCAGGTAGTCCAGCGGCGACGCCGGCGAGGCGAGGTGGACGACGTGGTCGACCGGCCCGTCTATGGTGAACGGCTCGGTCACGTCATGGCGGATCAGGCGGAAGCTGGGCGACCGCTCCACGCCCGCCAGGTTGCCCGGCTCGCCGGTACACATGTTGTCCACACAGATCACGGAGCAGCCCTGCGCGACGAGTGCCTCGCAAAGATGGGAGCCGATGAAACCGGCCCCGCCCGTGACGACCGCGCGAGCGCCTTTCAGGCTCCTCATCGGGCCACCAAGAGTTCGTGAACTCGATCACGATGGTTCTGCGCCACCTGGCTCACTGGACCGGCTCCTTCCTGCACGCGGCGACGATGTCGCACACCTCCGCCGACACCCGCTCGTGCAGGACCTCGATCTCGGTGAAGCCCGCGTTCTTCAACGCCGCGAAAAGCGACGGGCGATCCAGCCAGCGCACGTCCACGCTGAGCCCGCGGGCCTGGGGTTCGGGATGTCCCTCGCGGACGTTCTTGACCGCGTACCCGGCCAGCGCGTCCAGCCCCTCGGAAGTGCCCCAGTAGTGGGTCGAGAGGTACAGGCCGCCGGCGACGCTCGCGATCTTCTCCAGCAGGGCCCACGGTTCCTGGACGTGGTACATCAGCCCCGCACACAGCACCACGTCGAACGCGCCGAGCTCGGCGAAGTCGAGGCGTTCGACGTCGGCGAGCCTGAGTTCCACGTTGGTCAGACCGAAGACCTCCACCACGAACTCGGCGCGGCCCAGGTTCTCCTGGCGCCCTTCCAGCGCCAGGACGGAAGTTCCCGGGCGCCGTGCCAGCGCCACGGTGTCGGCCCCTTCCAGCGCGCCGAGTTCGAGAATTCTACCGGCCTGGGGAAAAGCGGCGAAGAATGCCTTGGCCCGCTGCTCCGGGTCCTGGCTCAGCAGATAGTCGTGGGAAGATCCTTCGGCATAACGCACCCCGTTGTATTCAAATCCGTTGACCCATGGCTCCAGCTCGCGCACGCGGCGCTGAATTTCCTCGGCGTCCATCACAATCCTTATCGGTTCGCCCGGTGCAAAGTGCCGGTGTTTTCCAGTCTCTTCTCTACCAGCCGCGCCCATTCCGGAACCCGGTCGCCGCCGATTTCCAGGTCGAACGACGACTGCAGTTCCGCAGGACCGACGGATGCCGCCCATTTCGCGGTCCGCGCGAGCCCTTCGGTCAAAGGCGTGTCCGCCCAGTTCCCGAAGATGGAGCGCGCCTCTTCCGTGGCGGTGTAGGCCACCGTCACCTCGTTCCTGGACGGCAGGTGGGCGATGGGATGCTCGGGCACCCCGGCGGCCGACCGCACGGCCAGCGCCAGCTCCAGCACGGTGTTGGTGCTCGCCGATCCCACGTTGAGCACCCGTCCCCAGGCACTCTCGGTCTCGGGGGCCCGGCTCACCACGTTCACCACGTCCCCGATGTAGGTGAAGGCCCGCACCTGGCCGCCGTCGCCGTACACCGTGATCGGCTCACCGCGCATGATCTGGTTGAAGAAGATGGCCACCGCGTTGCGGTAGGGGTCGCGCATGTTCTGCCACTCGCCGTACACGTTGTGCATGCGGAAGGCGGTGAACGGAAGCCCCTGCATCCGCATCGTGATCTCAAGCTCGCGCTCGATGACATGCTTGGCGTTGCCGTAGCTGTCCACCGGCACCGGAACCGAGGACTCCCGCATGGGGGTCTGGCCGTGGCCGTACACCGCTACCGACGAGGCGAAGCAGAAGAACGACACCCCCGTCTGCAGTGCGGCGTTGATCAGGGTGATGCTGCCCATCACGTTCGTTCCGTAGTTGAGGCTCTTGACCGAGTGGCTGATCGCCTCGGCGGCGAACGCGGCGAAGTGAAACACCCGATCGAAGCGGCGCTCGTGGAACAGGGTGTCCACGAGGGCGGTGTCGGTCACGGAACCGACGACCAGCTCCGCCCCGGCCGGAACGCGGCTTTCGCTGCCTCCGCTGAGATCGTCGAGAACGGTGACCGTGTGACCGTTCTCGAGCAGACGCTCAGCCAGGTGGGAACCGATGAAACCGGCTCCCCCGGTCACCAGGCAGTGGGTCATCCAGCCTCCTCGGGCTACGCGACGGCGCGCGATTGCTTGAGCGGTTCCCACAGGTCACGGTGGGCTTCGTACCAGCGGACGGTCTCGATCAGGCCGTCCTCGAAGGCGACGCGCGGCTCGTATCCCAGCCGCCGCAGTTTGGCGTCCGACAATGAATATCGGCGGTCGTGTCCCTTTCGGTCCTGGACGCGCTCGACCCGGTCCCAGCCGACTCCGCAGGCGTCGAGCAGCCGCCGGGTAAGCTCGATGTTGGTCAGCTCGGCGGTGCCCGCGATGTGGTAGACCTCCCCCGGCTCGCCACGCTCGGCGACGAGTTGAATGCCACGGCAGTGGTCGTCCACATGGATCCAGTCACGGACGTTGGCGCCGTCTCCGTAGAGGGGCACCGTCAGGCCTTGCAGCAGCCGGGTGGCGAACAACGGAATGATCTTCTCTGGGTACTGGTACGGGCCGTAGTTGTTGCCGCAGCGAGTGATGCTGACCGGTAGCCCATGGGTGCGGAAGTACGCCCGGGCGATCAGGTCGCCACCGGCCTTGGCCGCCGAATAGGGAGAGTTGGGTGCCAGCGGGCTGTCCTCGTCCCACGAACCGGTCTCGATGCTGCCGTAGACCTCGTCGGTGGAGACCTGAACGACGCGGATGCCACCCGCGTCCAGACACGCCTTCAGGAGGCACTGAACGCCCAGCACATTGGTGCGCACGAACGCGGCGGAGTCGGCGATCGACCTGTCGACGTGCGACTCGGCGGCGAAGTTGATCACGACGTCGTGACCGGGCACGAGGTCGGCGAGCAGGTCCTCATCGCAGATGTCGCCCTGTACGAAGACGAGCCGATCCTTGACCGGTTCCAGGTTGGCCGGGTTGCCGGCGTAGGTCAGCCGGTCGAGGACCGTCACCTCGGCCCCGCGCCAGGCCGGATAGGCGCCGGACAGCAGCGCGCGGACGTAGTTCGAGCCCACGAAACCGGCGCCACCGGTGACGAGAAGGCGGGGCATCAGTGGCCTACCTGCACGTCGCTGTGGTCGCCCAGGATGAACCTGTGGGTCTTGGAGACGTCCTGGGTGGCGACCACCCGCGTCTCCCTGCCGATAAGTGACCGCTCCAGGCGGGCGACGCTCTCGATGTGGGCGCCGCGCAACACGATCGAGTGCTCGATCTCACTGTCGATCACCACGCAGTCTCGGTCGATGGAGGTGAACGGCCCTACGAAGGAGCCGTGGACCACCGATCCGGCGCCGAGGACGACCGGGCCAACGATCTTGGAGTCGGTGACGACGGCGCCCGCTTCCACGACGACGTGGCCGATCAGTTCGCTGGCCGTGTCCACCTCGCCCGCCACCGCAGGCTCGATGCCCTCCAGGACGAACCTGTTCACCGCGAGGATGTCCTGGACGCTGCCGGCATCGCGCCAGTAACCCGAGGTGACCACCGAATCGACCCGGTGGCCGTGATCGATCAGCCACTGGATCGCGTCGGTGATCTCCAACTCGTTCCGCCCGGACGGCGTGATCTCCACGACCGCCTGGTGCACGGTCGAGTCGAAGGCGTAAACGCCGATGAGGGCCAGGTCGCCCTTGGGATGCCGAGGCTTCTCCTCGACGCCGACGATGGCGCCGTCCTCGCTCAGCTCCGCCACCCCGAACGCCTGCGGGTCGGTCACCTTCGTCAGCATGACCTGCGCACGCGGGCCTTCGCGGCGGAAGCGGTCCACGAAATCGTTGATGCCGCCGACGACGAAGTTGTCACCCAGGTACATGACGAAGTCGTCGTCCGCCAGGTACTCGCGTGAGATGACCACGGCGTGCGCCAGCCCGCGCGGCTCAGGCTGGAAGATGTAGGTCACCTCCAGCCCGAACATCGAGCCGTCGCCGACCGCCGCCTCGATCTCTTTCCCGGTGGTGTCACCGACGACGATTCCCACCTCACGGATGCCCGCGTCCCGAATCGATTCGAGACCGTAAAACAGCACGGGCTTGTTGGCGATGGGGAGAAGTTGCTTGGCGAATGTGTGTGTGATCGGACGTAAGCGTGAGCCGATTCCGCCCGCCAGCACAAGCGCCTTCACGAGTCGACTCCGACGGACGGGCCGACAGTGGCAGGCTGTTTCACGTAGGCTCCAGTGGTGTCGGCGATCTGGATTCTTCGCAAAGCTACCAAATTCGGATTCATAATTTCCCTACTATCGTCCTCCGGCCCGACGGAAAGATCCGGACGTCACTGATTTCACCGTCTTCCAATAACCGAAAGCGCTTATTTTTCGGGAAATTATCTTCTGCTGCCGTCAGACCTCTGCCAGCAGCCCGGTCAGATAGTCGGCGATGCCCTGGACCGTGGGCCGCTGCCAGAACAGGGTGGCCGGCAGGCTCTGCCCCAGACGTTTTTCCAGCCTCCGGCGGATCACCACCGTCATGACCGAGTCGAGTCCCTGCTCGGCGAGTGGGCGCCGGAGATGCAGGTCCGCGGCGGACAGCCGCATCTCCGTCGCGATCTGGTCTCGCACCTCCTCCAGCACGTGCTCGCGCAGCCGCTCGGGCGGCAGGTCGGCGAACGGCACGGCCTCCTCGGCCGTCCCGGGACCGTCCTCGGCCGACGCGGGCGCGTCGATCACCTGGTAGCGCAGGCCGACCACACTCGCGAGCACATGCCCCGCCTCATCGACGACCACGGCGTCGACCACGTCGGGCCGGTTTTCATCGAGCACCACCTCGATGGTCGCGGTCTCCGGCGGCGCGCCGGCCGTGACCATCTCCTCGATGTGGACCGCCATTCGCAGCAGCCGAACCCCCGGGAAGGCGACCGGAGCTATGGACATCACCGCGTCCAGCGCCGACGCCCAGGTGCTCGCGTCGGCGAAGCACACGCGTGCTCGCAGGACACCGTTGCCCGACAGCAAACTCTCGATGGTCCATTCGAAACCGGTCGACGGCACGCCGACCTCGGTCAACGCCCGGCGCACCAGGCCGGGGTCGGCCGGTTCGAGGCGATACTCCGCGGCGTCCACCAGCGAACCGGGCGCGTGCGCGGGTTGCTCACCGACCCTGGCCTCGGCGTGGACGAGCCAGGCGGGATCCTCCCCACCGTCGTCACCGGCCATGCGTGACGCCAGCCGTACGGCATTGCCGTCCTGGACGACCTGGACCTCCCTGAGGTCGGCCGTGATCAGCGGGTGGTGCATCGCGAGCTCGGCCAGCACCGGCGATCGGCCATCGCGCACGGCCACGTCGAGGAAGGTGACGGCGAACACCGCGGCGGGAACGATCTCCACGCCGTTCAGCGCATGGCTGCCCGGATACGGGCGGCTCGCGTCGTCAAGCGCGGTCTGCCACACCAGCAGCGGGCTTCCGGCGATGCTGGTTCTGGTGCCCAGCAGGCTGGCCGAGGCCACGCTGTGGCCTCGGCCCCTCACCCGCGTCCGCGGACCCGGGCGGTGCCAGTGCGTACGGTGCCGCCACGGATAGACCGGCAGCGTGGCCGGCTCGCCCTTCGGGTGCAGCGCCCGCCAGTCGACGGCGATCCCGCCGCAGTGGGCCTTGGCCACGGCGGTGAGGAAGGTACGGGCTTCCGGGGTGTGCCTGCGCAGAGTCGAGCCGACGAAGGCGTCCTCCACACCGAGCTCGGCCAGAGTCTCGTGGATGGAGTGCGTCACCACCGGATGCGGGGAGATCTCGAGGAAGGCGCGGTGGCCGTCGGCGACGGCCTCACCGACGGCGGCGGCCAAGCGCACCGGGTTGCGAAGGTTCGCCGCCCAGTAGGCGCCGTCGGCCGTCATCGCCGCCCGCGGATCGTCCAGGGCGGTGGTGTAGATCGGAATACGGGCCTGCTTCGGCGTGAGGTCGGCCGCCGCGGCCGCGAGGTCGTGAAGCAGCGGGTCCATGTGCGGGCTGTGGAAGGCCACGTCGGAGGAGACGCGGCGGACCCCGACGCCCTCTCGCGGCCACTGCTCGATCAGCGCCTCGATCGCGTCCCGGTCGCCGGACACCACCGTGGAGTGCGGCGAGGAGGCGATCCCCGCCACCACGTCCGTCCGGTCGCCCAGTCGCGCGGCGGCCTCCGTGAACGGCAGCGTGACCATCGCCATCGCCCCCTTGCCGGAGACCCGGCGCAGAAGCGCCGAACGCCGACAGATCAGCCGGGCCCCTTCCTCCAGCGTCAGGACCCCCGCGGTGACGGCCGCGGCGATCTCGCCGACGGAGTGCCCGATGACGGCGTCCGGGCTCACCCCGCGAGAACGCCAGAGCGCTGCGAGCCCGAGCTGCATCGCGAAGATCATGGTCTGGACGCGGTCGACGTCGTCGAGCGCGTCCTCCAGCAGCACCTGCCTCGGGGAGAACCCGATCTCCTCGCGGTAGATGGGCTCCAGAGCCTCGATCACCTGCGCGAACGCCGGCTCGGCCAGCAGATCGCGGCCCATGCCCGGCCACTGGGAGCCGTGCCCCGAGAAGACCCAGACCGGCCTGGCGTCCTCACCGACAGGTGAACCCGCGACGACACCGTCCGTGGACTCCCCCGCGGCCAGCGCGCGCAGTTCCCCGACGAGCTCGTCGCGGCCCGCGGCCACCACCACCGCTCGCTCGGCCAGGTGCGAGCGGCGCAGGGCCAGCGTGTGCCCGATGGAGGCCAGGTCCCCACCCTGCTCGATCTGGTCGGCCAGGGCCTCGGCCATGGGCTGGAGCGCGGACGGCGACGCGGCCGAGAGGGGAAAGAGCGTCTCGGCTTCGCGCGTGTCCTCTCGCTGTGGCGTCGCCCGGGCCGGGGCCTGCTCCAACAACACGTGCGCGACGGTCCCGCCGTACCCGAAACCGGACACGCCCGCGCGGCGCGGATGGCCGCGCTCGGGCCACGGGATCCGGCCGGTCACCAGCTCCAGCCCCAGCCGATCCCACTCGATCGCCGAGTTGATCTCGGTGGCCAGCACGGTGGACGGGATCTCGGCGCGGTCCAGTGCCAGGACCGCCTTGATGACACCGGCGACGCCGGCCGCGCCCTCCAGGTGGCCGATGTTGGACTTCACCGAGCCGACCAGGCAGGGATCCGTCTGGCCGACGCCGTAGACGGCGCCGATCGCCGCCGCTTCCATCGGATCACCGAGCGGGGTTCCCGTCCCGTGGGCCTCGATGTAGTCCACCGTGCCCGGCTCGATCCCGGCGGCCCGCAACGCGCTTGTCATGACATGTTCCTGCGCCTGGCCGCACGGCGCCATGATCCCGTTGGTCCTGCCGTCCTGGTTGACCGCGCTGCCGCGCAGTACGGCCAGCACCCGGTCACCGTCGCGCTCGGCATCGGCCAGGAGCTTCAGCACCACGACACCGCAGCCTTCGCCGCGGCCGTAGCCGTCGGCGGAGGCGTCGAACGACTTGCTGCGCCCGTCAGGGGCGAGCGCTCCCGCGGCGTCGAGTGTGAGCGACTGTCCGGGCGAGACGAGCAGGTTGACGCCGCCGGCGAGCGCCACGGTGCTCTCCCCCAGGCGCAGGCTCTGCGCCGCGAGGTGCAGGGCCACCAGCGAGGCGGAGCACGCCGTGTCCACCGTCATGCTCGGCCCGCGCAGGTCCAGGGCATGCGAGACGCGGTTGGAGACCGCGCAGTTCGCGGAGCCGATACCGGTCCAGGCGTCGAGGCTCGGCAGGTCCTCCATCTGCCGGCCGCCGTAGTCGTAGGTGCAGATGCCCGCGAAGACGCCCGTGTCGGTTCCGGCCAGTGCGCGGGGCGGGATGCCCGCGTACTCCAGCGCCTGCCAGGCCACCTCAAGGAAGATCCGCTGCTGCGGGTCCATCAGTTCGGCCTCGCGCGGGGAGATACCGAAGAACTCCGCGTCGAAGCCGTCGATCCCGCTCAGGAAGTTGCCCGCCCTGATGACCCGCCGCAGCATGGTCTCGAACTCGGGCCCAAGGTCCCCGTAGGCGTCCCAGCGGCCTTCCGGCACCTCTCCCACGGTGGTCTCGCCACGGGTCAGCAGGTCCCAGAACGCGTCGGGCGAGTTGACGTCTCCCGGGAAACGGCAGCCGATGCCGATCACGGCGAGCGGTTGGTGGGCCGCCTGAGGCGACTGGAGCACGGTGGACTTCACGGATATCCTCTGCTGTCGGCTTTCTAGGCCCATGCGGTCTGCTCCAGGACCTGGACGATCGCGCAGGACAGGACGAGGCCTGGCGCGGTTCCGAGCATCAACATGTGCTCTCCCGGCCTCAGTTCGCCGGTGCGGACCAGATGCTCGAAGGAGAGAATGTGGTCGCTCGCCCCGCAGTGCCCGACGGTGCGGCCGAACTCCCAGGTCGAACGGTCCATCGGCAGGTCCCACGCGGCCATGACGCGCTGCTCGACGACCTCCTTGGAGTAGTTCATGAAAGCCACCCGGGCGATGTCGCCCATCTGGATGCCCGACTCCTCGAGCGCCCGGCCGATCAGGGCCGTCATCTGCTCGGGCATCGTGGCCATGGCCGCCGCCGCGGGGCTCTGAGTGGCGAACTGCTGGCCGATCCTGGCACTGAAGTCCGTGGGCCGCCCGCGGGTGATGCTTGGCGGGAACAGCGGCTCGTCACCGCGGTGCAGCGCCTCGGCCTCGGGGATCGTCTTGGAGCACACCGAGCGAAGCCTCGCGAACCCCGGTCCCTTGGTCAGTACGAGGGCTGAGGCGGCGTCACCGCCGATGAATCCGGGCCCCATCCGCCAGCGGTTGACCAGCGGCGTGCCGTAGTTGTCCGCGGCGACGAGCAGCGCGCTACTGCGCTCCGGTACGGCCAGCAGACAGCCGGCCGCGAGTTCCATCGCGGCCATCATGCCGTTGCAGCCCTGCCGTATCTCCAGCGCGAGCAGGTCGCCGCCCACCAGGTGCCTCTGGAGATAGGAGTGCGGCGGCCAGCCGTCCGGCCCCTGGTGCCAGGTGCTGGCGTACAGGAGAAGGTCGAACCCCAGAGGTGAACCGCCCCATCGCTTGACCGCCTGCTGCGCGGCACGCAGGGCCATCTCCGGGGGTGGGATCTCACCGGCGATCGCGGTCCCGCCGAGTTCGTGCATCTCGACGTCCTCGGAGGGATAGTGGCCGTTCGCGACGGCCCACTCCACGCTCACGGTCGGGGGTATGAAGGTCCCAAGCGCGCCGATGAAGATACCTGGTGTGCGCACGAGTCCGTCTCCTCAGGGGATGATCTCCATCTGGGCCATCATTCCGAGCGCGGAATGCTCGGGGAAATGGCAGTGGTACATGTAACGGCCCAGGTAAGGGGTGTCGAAGGTCATCTGGATGCGCACCGACCCCATCGGTGACACGTAGACGGTGTCCTTGAGACCCGCGTCCTCGGGCAGCGGCGGGCCGTCGTTCCTGCCGATCACCTGGAACTGCAGCAGATGAGTGTGGAAGGGGTGGTCGAAGGGAAACGGTGACACGTCGGCGTTGACGATGTTCCAGATCTCCGTGGCGCCCTGCTTGATCTGTGTGTCCACCCTGTAGGGGTCGAACGGCCTGCCGTTGATCAGGCCGATGGGGGGCCTGACCGACATGTCCATGCTCATGACCATCGTGCGTTCGACGGTGGCGGCGGCGAGCGCCGGCAGCGGAACCAGGTTGTCGGGCACGTCGCTGTGGTCGGAGCGGCCGTGCGCCCGCGACACGTCGAAGCGCAGGATCGGGTTCTCCCCGTCGTACAGATACAGCGGGCCGTGTCCCAGGTGGGGGGCGAAGTCCACGACGATCTCCACTCGCTCGCCCGAGGAGACCTCCAGTTCCGTCCGCTCCACCGGTGCGGGCAGGAGCCCTCCGTCGGTTGCGATCTTCGTCATCGGCACGCCGCCCATGTTCAGCCGGAAGACGTGCTTGAGGGCGGAGTTCAGCAGCCGGAACCGGTACCTGCGCGCGGCGACCGGCAAGTACGGCTGCGCCTTGCCGTTCACCAGGATGGTGGTCCGGTTGTCGGGGTGGCCGAAGACCAGGGCGCCGTCCTCGTCGAACTGCGCGTTGCGCAGCATGATGGGCACGTCGTACGCGCCGTCGGGCAGGTTGAACCGCCGCTCGGCCCTGTCCTCGATCAGGTAGAAGCCGTGCAGGCCGCGGTAGATGTGGTCGGCTTCCAGGCCATGTGTGTGGTCGTGGTACCACAACGTCGCGGCACGCTGCGCGTTCGGATATTCGTAGGCCCTCGTCTGCCCGGGCGGGATGAGGTCCATGGGGTGGCCGTCGTTCTCCGGCGAGACGTGGCCGCCGTGCAGGTGCACGTTGGTCGGCCCGTCCAGCTCGTTCGTGAAGGTCACCCGCGTCCGGCGGCCTGTCCTGGCCCGGATGGTCGGGCCGACGAACTGGCCGCCGTAGGTGAGCACGGGGGTGCTCAGGCCCGGGACGAGTTCCGCCTCGGCGGCCCTGACGGGCAGCGTGTAGATGTCGGTGTCCGAGGTCCTCTGGGACGGCCTGAGCGTCGCGGGCACGGGCATCCGCTGAGTGAACGGGGTGAACGTCACGTTGGTGGCGTCCACCGCTGCGGCGCTCCCCCCGTGGCCGGCGTGATGTGCGTTCGCGGTGGGCGGTGGCGGAGAGAACAGGTCCCCGGTGAGCGGCAGGACCGCGGCACCACCCAGCGCGGTGGCCCCGAGGGTGACGAAACGCCGTCGATTCAGCATACGGATTCCTCGTTCAGCGGGTCCGGCCGATGCCCAGTGTGGGGACGGTTCTCAGGTACAGGCCGGTGACGGAGTCGAACAGGTCGTGGGCGTCGAGCTTGCCCGGCGCCTCACTGACAGGAGCCTTCGGCGTGTTACCCGTGGCCATGAGCCTGGCCTGTTCCGCCGCCAGGAAGAGCTGGTCAACCGAGTTGTCGGCGTGCGTGGAGGAGTCGGCCTGGCTCTCGTGCCTGCCTTCCATGGCGTCGTCCATGTCCGCGATTCCGGCGACGAGCTGGGCGAAGGCTCTGGCCCCGTCCACCTTCTCGTACTCGATCTCCCCCCTCTCGTTCACCAGCGCGTCGGCCAGGCCGAAGTACGCCTCCTTGCCCGCCTGCTGCTGGTAGACGCCGGCGACGAGGGTGAACAGCCGGTCGTAGGCGTTGCGGTACAGGGAGTCATAGAAAGCGCGGGCCTCTTCCTCGCCGACCTCGCCCTCGACGGTGGCCAGGATCGAGGCCGCGGCCAGCATGCCGCTGTAGAGCGCCAGATGCACCCCGGTGGACAGCAGCGGATCGAGAAAGCAGGCGCTGTCGCCCGCGGCGAAGTATCCAGGACCGCAGAAGGAGTCGGAGACGTAGGAGAAGTCCTGCTCGACGCGGACACCGGGCTGATAGGTCCCGTTTTCGAGCAGGCCGCGCACCGACGGGGACTCCTCGATCAGCGACGCCAGCATCGCCTCCAGCGACTCGTGTTCCTTGCGCCGTTCCAGGAACCGCGTCTGATGGCAGACGAACCCCACGCTGTACCTGTCGCCGCGCAGCGGAATGACCCAGTACCAGCCGTCGGGAGCGGAGATGACGTTGATGCCGCCCGACGGGGATCCGGGGAGCAGCGAGCCGCCCTGCCAGTAACCCCAGATGGCGACGTTCTTGAACGTTTCCGTCGGACGGCGGTGCTTGAAGTGCTGTGAGGGGATCAGCCCGGCCCGGCCCGACGCGTCCACGATGAAGTCGTACGCGCCGGTGCGCGACTCGCCCGAGACCGGATCGACCCATTCGGCGCCCACGGCCCGGTCGCCGTCGAACAGCACCTTCTTCACCGCGGCGCCCTGGACCACCGTGGCGCCCTGCTTCACCGCGTTGTTCAGCAGGACATGATCGAATTCATCGCGATCGACCTGCCAGGAGCGCACCCCGGTGCCGAAGATCTTCGCCCAGTCGATCGCCCAGTCTTCCTTGCCCCAGCGCAGCAGCACGCCGGTCTTCTCGGTGTAGCCGCAGGCGTTCACCTCGTCCAGCGCGCCCACGTAGTCGACGATCGTCCGGCACGAGGACGCGATGGACTCGCCGATGTGGTAGCGGGGAAACGTCTCCTTCTCCAGCAGGTGCACCGACAGACCCGCTCTGGCCAGCAGGGCCGCCGCCGTGGAGCCAGCAGGACCGCCGCCGATGACCAAGACCGTGCTTGGCATTGAGCTCCAATCATAAAGCCGAAACAATGTCATCCGACCTAATGACCACTCACTCTACGGTCGGCGAAAATCCAGATCAATGGTGCCGGAAACATCTAGTGGAACATCTAGTATGCAACTCGCCAACCGGCCCTGACAGCATTCTTTGCTATCGTTTTCTCGCGACCCCTGTGAGGATGGCCATGGACAACATGTATGACCGGAGTCCGCTTTGGGAGCGGTACGGAAAAACTCGGATGACAAAAGAGGCGGTAGCGGACCTCGCCAACTTCAAGTCGAACGAGGTGAACTTCAAACTCGCACTTTGGGATCCGCGAGTCAATGGCGTGCGATATTTGAAGACTTTGATTCACGCCTTGAGCTCCGAGCTGAGCGCGGCCAATTGGATGAGGCTCCGCAGAATCCGCAACCGGGAGCTGGGCAACCCCATCGCCATCAGGTACGACGGCGAGACGGTCTGCCTGGATTACCTACAGGCCGTGTTCGAGGTGGAGTTCATCTCGGCCGGCACCGAGCTGGACGGCGCGACGGTCGTGGAGATCGGCGCGGGTTACGGCCGGACCTGCCACGCGATGCTGTCCAATCACGATGTCGCCGGTTACCACATCATCGACCTGGATAATTTGCTGCCGTTGTCCCGCGGCTACCTACGCGCCGTTCTGGACGACAGGCAGTTCGCGAAGGTCCATTTCCATTCTGTGGATGACGTGACCACCCTTTTTCGCGACCACCGCTTCGAGCTTTGTGTCAACATCGACTCATTCGCGGAGATGAACGCGGAGACGGTGTACGCGTATCTCGCCCGCATCGCGGAAAGCTGCCACCACCTCTACGTGAACAATCCGGTCGGGAAGTATATGGACAGGAATCTGGACGGCCACTCCCAGGGGAACGAGGTGGTCACCCTGGCGCTGCGGACAGGACTTCTGCGCGACATCATTGATATTCACGACAACCAGGTGGTCGAGTCCCAGTCACGTAAGTTCGTCACCGCCTATCTGCCCGGTGACGACTGGCGTTGCGTCGCCGAGGGCCGGACGGTCCCGTGGCCGTACTACTGGCAGGCGCTCTACCGGAACGAAAGATGACCCGGCCGCTGATCACGGTGCTCGGCGCCTCCGGGTTCGTGGGTTCCGCGGTGCTGGCGGCGCTCGCCGAACGCCCCGTCACCGTGCGGGCCGTCGCGCGCAGGCCTGCGGCGGTGTCGTCGACGGGTCGGGCCGACTTTGAGACGCGCACGGCCGACCTGACCGTCCCCGGTAACCTCTCGGCCGCGGTGGCAGGGGCGGACGCGGTGGTCAATCTCGTGCTCGACGCCGCGGGCTGGCGCGGCGCCGACCCCTTCGCGAGCGCCCGGGTCAACGTGGGCGTGATGCGCGATCTCCTCGACTGCCTCCGGGCGTCCCCCCGGCGGCGGCCCCCCGTGGTCGCCTTCGCCGGTTCCGTCTCCCAGGTGGGCCTGGTGTTCAAGACGCCTATCGACGGCACCGAGCCCGATCGTCCCCAGACCGTCTACGACCGCCAGAAGCAGGCGGCGGAGAACCTGCTGAAGCGGGCCTCGCGCGCGGGCGTCGTCCGAGGGCTCTCCCTGCGACTGCCCACGGTGTTCGGCGGCGGCGGCGCCGACCGGGGGGTCCTGGCGACGATGGCGCGGCGAGCCCTGGCCGGCGAATCGATCGACATGTGGCACGACGGGACGGTGGAGAGGGACCTGCTCCACGTCCGCGATGTGGCCGACGCCTTCGTGGCGGCGCTTGATCACGCCGACTCCCTGACCGGCCGTCACTGGCTGCTCGGGCGGGGTCGTAGCGAGCCGATCGGCGAGGTCTTCAGGACCATCGCCGAGCTGGCGTCCGCGCACACCGGGCGGCCACCCGTGCCGGTGGTCTCCGTCCCGCCCCCCGCCGGCGCCCCGCGCACCGACTTCGCCAGCGTGGCGGTGGACGCCACCGCCTTCCGCTCGGTCACGGGATGGCGTCCCCGGCTGCCCCTGCGCGAGGCTCTCATCGCGATGACACGGGCTCTTGCCGAAACTTCGCCGTCAGTTCACGGCAACGCCGGTAGTCGGGCAGCAGGCCCAGGCTCCGAGCCTGTTCGAGGCTCGGTGCCGCCCGGTCGCGGTCAGACAGGATGACCTCGATACCCTCGGGCAAGGGGAGCCGCAGCGCGGGGTCGAAGGGCGACAGCGCCAGCTCGTTCTCCGGCACGTACTCCTGCGACAGGGTGTAAGACATCATGCTGTCGTCCTGCAGCGCGACGAACAGATGGCCGACGCCCACGGGAAGGTAGAGGGAGTCGCGGTTCGCGGCGTCGAGGGTGACGCAGTCCCACTGACTGAACGTGGGGGAACCGACCCGCACGTCCACGACCACGTCCAGCACCCGCCCCCGGGGACAGCAGACGAGTTTGGCCGTGCCCGGCGGGGTGGCCGTGAAGTGCACACCCCGCACGACGCCCCTGCGGGAGACGCTGTAGCTGATCTGGCCCACCGGGAACAACGCATGCCCGACCGTCTCGGCGAACACCGACTTCAGAAACGGCGAGAGAAAGAAGCCTCGCTCATCCGGGTACACAGCCGGGGCGAACACGAAGGCGCCCTCGACTGCCAGCTCACGCGCCTGCAATGTGGACCTCGGGGACATAGAGGATCCACTGCCCGCCCGCCCTGCGGAACTCCTGCTCCTTGGCCATGATTTCCTCGGCGTGGTTCCATGCGAACAGCAGCGCGTAGTCGGCGGCTTCGGCGGCGAAGGCGTCCGGCGACCGGACGGGGATGTGCATCCCCGGTGTCAGCCGTCCCTGCTTGGCCGGCGTCGTGTCGCACACCCACGCCACCAGGTCGGGGCCGATGCCGCAGAAGTTGGTCACGGTGGCGCTCTTGGCCGTCGCGCCGTACGCGACGACTGTCTTCCCCTCGTCCTTCAGCCGGCGCAGCAGGCCGACCAGATCGTCGCGGATGCCGTGGATGTCGGCGACGAAGCGGTGCAGCCGGCGCAGGTCCGACAGGCCGCGCGCGTCCTCCTCGGCGATCAGCCGCGCAAGGGCCTCCGAGGGGCGGCGCGCCCCGGCGCGGGCGATCGTGTAGCGCACCTCGCCGCCGTGCACCGGCAGCCGCTCGGCGTCGATCAGCTCGAACCCGAAGCGTGCCGCCATCGCCTGCACCGAGCGTGCGGTGAAAAAGAAGAAGTGCTCGTCGTAGATCTGGTCGAAGGACCTCTTCTCCAGAATGTCACCCAGGTAGGGGTCCTCGAAGACGAAGACGCCGCCGGGGGCGAGCAGCGCGTCGACGCCGCGGAAGACGGACTTCAGGTAGGGGATGTGGCAGATCGTGTTGGCTCCGTAGATGACGTCGGCGGAGCCTTCGCTCTCATGAACCTCGATCGCGCTCACCTCCTCGAAGAAGTCACCGCGCACCCGCAGGCCGCTCGCCCGCGCCACGTCGGCCACCTTGCCCGACGGCTCGAATCCAAGGTGCCGGACGCCGGCCTCGTGGATGGTGCGCAGCAGCACCCCGTCGTTGGAACCGATCTCGACGATGAAGGGATCTGGGCCGGTCAGCTCGGTCTTCAGAAAGCGGCGCGCGGTGTCCTCGAAGTGCTTCTGCATCACCGACGATCCGGAGGAGTAGTACGGGTAGTCCTCGTGAAACATCTTCTCCCTCGGCACCTCCTCCACGAGCTGCACCATCGTGCAGTCCTCGCACACGCCGACGGCGAGGCGGTAGAAGAACTCGCCGGGCAGGCCGGGTCCGCTTCGGAAATGGTCGGAAAGCGGCTGGCGGCCGAGGTCAAGGAACTCCACGACGTCGCCGTCGCACACCCGGCACGTGCTCATCACGATCTCCTTCGGTTTCACGGTGTTGTCAACACCTCACGCAGAGCGTCGATCACTACGACCTGGACATCAAGGGATATCGGTGGACACCGGCGGACGCTCCGCGGCCTCGCTCCGAATCCGCACCGAAGCCGGCAAACAGGCCGACCATGGTCCCGCCCTCCGGCCCGATCGACGCCCCGGCCCTGTCGTCGACATCGCACGTTTCCGTTTCCACAGTTTCGGCCGGTTATGCCGAGCCCTCCACGAAGCCCTGGCACAGAGCACCATAAAATATGTTGACGGACCGATTTGAAAGCATCCAATTAAAGATGATCAAGGAGTCTAGGAAAACACTTAATCTTTCCGGGGCGTTGTGCGGCGGCCGCCCGGTTGAATATACATTTAGCCGACCCGGATCGGAGGACTTGTGAAGATACTCTTTATCGCCGGACCGACGAAGTCGAGCGTATTCGGCCTCGCCCCCCTCGCGACCGCCGCCCGGGCGCGCGGCCATCACATCATCCTCGCCTCCTCACCGGAGGCCGTGTCCGCGGCCGTGGGCATCGGCGTACCGGCGTTCTCGATGACTGCGCTGACCCTGACGCAGCTGATGACACTGGATCGCGCGGGCAACGACCTGCGCGTCCCGCAGAACGAGGCGGAGATACCGCTCTTCGTCGGCGGCATGTTCGGGCGGCTGGCCGCCGCCGGCTTCGACCGCCTGCACGACCTGGTGACCGACTGGCAGCCCGACCTCGTCATCGGCGGCCCGCATTCCTATGCCGCGCCCATGCTGGCCGGCCCGCTTGGACTGCCGTGCGTACGGCACCTGCTGACCGGGAACACGGCCGACAGGGAAGGCGTCCATCCCGGAGTGGAGGAGGAACTCCGCCCCGAGCTGGACAAACTGGGGCTGGAGCACATCCCCGCCTTCGACCTGACCGTCGACATCTTCCCAGCGAGCCTCCGGCCCGAGGGCGCCGGCCCCGTGCAGCCATTGCGGTGGACCCCGACGAACGAGCAGCGTCCACTCGAACCATGGATGTTCAACCGGGGAGAACGCCACAGGGTGGTGATAACCGCGGGCAGCCTCGCGACCACCAACCACAGCCTGGCCTTCCTCCTCGGTCTCGTCGACGTCTTCACGGCCCTGGACGTCGAGGTGATAGTCGCGACGCCGGACGAGGTGGCGGAGAGGTTGCGCGGCGAGCACGGCATCGCCCACGCCGGCTGGTTCCCGCTGGACGCGGCGCTGCGCACTTGTGACCTGATCGTCCACCACTCCGGCACCATGACCGCGCTGGCCGCGCTGAACTCCGGGGTGCCGCAGCTGATCATCCCGCAGGAGAGCAGGTCCGTCGGGTGGGCGCAGATGCTCGCCACCGCGCACGCCGCGATCACGCTGCCCCCCCGGGAGGACAGCCCTGACGTTCTGGCCGCCGCCGGCCGGGAACTGCTGAACAACCCCCTGTACACCCGGGGTGCGGGCGAGATCTCCAGGGAGATCGCCGAGATGCCCCCGCCCACCGACGTCGTCGGCGTCCTGGAAAAGCTCGTGGGAGCCTAGGAGTAGCATGCGCGTGCTCGTGACCGGTGGATGCGGGTTCATAGGTTCACATCTGACGGACGCGTTGTCCGAGCGAGGTGATGCGGTAACCGTTCTCGACGACCTGTCCACCGGCCTGGCCGGACGTGTGGACCCGCAGGTCGTCGTCCACCTACAGTCGATCACGGACGCCGCGGCGCTCACCGGGGTGGTACAGCGGGTCCGCCCGGCCGTGATCTGCCATCTGGCGGCCCAGGCCGACGTGCGGATCTCGGTCGCCGCGCCCGCGACGGACGCGGGGATCAACGTGGTCGGCACCGTCAACGTGCTGGAGGCCGCGCGCGCGGTCGGCGCCAGGGTCGTCTTCGCCTCCACCGGCGGCGCCCTGTACGGCACCGCCACCGAGAGCCCCTCCCCCGAAGGGCTCACGCCCAAGCCCGAGTCCCCCTACGGCACCGCCAAACACTGCGCCGAGCAGTACATCGGCCTCTACAACAGGTTGTACGGCACCGGCCACGCCGTGCTCCGGCTCGGCAACGTCTACGGCCCGCGCCAGGACCCCTCGGGAGAGGCCGGCGTCGTGGCGATCTTCTGCGGCCAAGTCCTGCGTGAGCAACGGCCGACCGTGTACGGCGACGGCAGGCAGACCCGCGACTACGTTTACGTCGGCGACGTCGTCGAGGCCTTCCTCGCCGCGATCGACCACGGGGGGCCCGGAGTATGGAACATCGGCACCGGGAAACCGGCCACCGTCCTGGACGTCCTGGAGGTCATCGGACGGGTCGCCGACCGTACCCCTGAGCCGTTGTTCGCCCACCCCCGCGCCGGCGAGTCGCTGCGCTCCGCCCTGGAGGTGAGCAGCGCGGCCGCCGAGCTGAAGTGGCGCGCCCGCACCTCCCTCGGCGAAGGGATCGCCCGGGTTTACGCGTGGGCGGCGGCCGGTAGTCCGATTCGCGCCCAGCGCTGATATTTGGGGTTCTCCTCAGTTTTCCGGAGATTTCCTCCGCGTACAGTGATGCCATGCCTTCATCGGGAAAGGGAGTTCCTTGACGAGCGCACCGGAACGATCCCGTCACCTTTATCGAGAGATGCGCCTGATCCGCGAATTCGAAGAGCGCTGCCTTGAAATGGCCATTTCCGGGGAACTCGTGGGTGGAATTCATCCGTACATCGGCCAGGAGGCGGTCGCGGTGGGCGTGTGCTCCAGCCTGGCGGTGAACGACGTCATCACCAGCACACACAGGGGACACGGGCACGTGCTGGCCAAAGGGGCCGATCCGAAGCGGATGCTGGCCGAACTGTGCGGCAGCACCGAGGGCCTCAACCGCGGCCGCGGCGGCTCGATGCACGCGGCCGACGTCGGCCTGGGGATCTTCGGCGCGAACGGGATCGTGGGAGCGGGCGCACCCATCGCGGTCGGCGCGGCGTGGGCGGCCAGACGGGCCGGCCGCGATCAGGTGGCGGTGAGCTTCTTCGGCGACGGGGCACTGAGCCAGGGGGTCGTGCTGGAGGCGTTCAACCTGGCCGCGCTCTGGTCACTGCCTGTCGTGTTCGTCTGTGAGAACAACGGGTACGCGACCAGCCTGCCGGTGACCACGGCGCTGGCGGGCGATCCGGTACAGCGGGCCGCCGGCTTCGGCGTCACAGCGCGCACGGTTGACGGCATGGACGTCGAGGCGGTGGCCGAGGCGGCGGCCGAGGCGGTCGACGGCTGCCGGCGCGGCGCCGGCCCCTACTTCCTGGAGTGCCGGACCTACCGCTTCAACGGCCATCACTCTTTCGAGCACCAGGTGGGACTCAACTACCGCGACGACGACGAGGTCGCCCGCTGGCGCGATCGCGACCCGCTGACGCTGCAGGCCGACCGTCTCCCGGCAGATGTCGTCGACGCCGCGGACGAGGAGGTCGCCGCGCTCGTGGCCGACGCCGTGACGTTCGCCCGATCAAGTCCCACGCCGGATCCGGGAGACGCGCTGCTCTACCTCTACGCCAACCAGATGAAGACACGAACCGGGGCGGTGCTCTGATGGCGCATCTGACGTACATCGCCGCGCTGAACCAGGCTCTGCGCGACGAGATGGGCCGCGACGAGCGGGTGTTCGTCCTCGGTGAGGACGTCCGGCTCGGCCTGACCGGCATCACGTCAGGGCTGGCCACGGCCTACGGCGAGGACCGCGTGGTCGACATGCCGCTGTCGGAACAGGGCTTCACCAGCCTCGCGACCGGCGCGGCGATGGCGGGCCAGCGCCCGGTCGTGGAGTACCAGATCCCGTCCCTGCTGTACCTGGTGTTCGAGCAGATCGCCAATCAGGCGCACAAGTTCTCGCTGATGACCGGCGGCCAGGTGAGCGTTCCCGTCACATACCTGGTGCCGGGCTCGGGCTCGCGCTCAGGCATGGCCGGGCAGCACTCCGACCATCCCTACAGCCTCTTCGCGCACGTGGGAATCAAGACCGTCGTGCCGGCAACGCCGTCGGACGCCTACGGTCTGCTGCTGTCGGCGATCCGCGACCCCGATCCCGTCGCCGTGTTCGCCCCCACGCTCCTGATGGGAACGGCCGAGGAGATCACCGGAGAACCGGGGCCGGTTCCGCTCGGCAGTGCCAGGGTCCACCGCGAGGGCACCGATGTCACTGTGGTCGCCATCGGTCACCTGGTGCAGACCGCCCTGCAGGTCGCGGCCGAGCTGGCCGACGAGGTCTCGATCGAGGTCGTCGACCCCAGGACCGTCTACCCGATCGACTGGGCGACGCTGGGTGCGTCCGTCGCGAAGACCGGGCGGCTGGTGGTGATGGACGACTCCAACCGCGCGTGTGGCCTGGGCGGCGAGATCCTGGCCACGGCGGCCGAGGAGTTCGCGCTGGTCGCCCCGCCGAAGCGGGTGTCACGGCCGGACGGGGCAGTCATCCCGTACGCGCTCGCGCTGGATCACGCGCTGCTGCCCAGCGCGCGACAGCTCACCGAGGCCCTTCGCGCCGTACTGAAGTGATACGCGTGATCGACGCGGCAACGAGGCCGGACAGGCCCGCGGCACAGGCCGGGGATGTACTGCGGACAGCCACCCTCCATCGTCGCGTCGTCGGCGTCGTCCGGATGTCGAGCCCCGGCGCGTCCGGCGCGGGTCCGTTCGTGCCTCGTCCTGGCGCCACCGGGCCGGCGCGCCCTACCTCGGCGGTCTCGAAATCGCGTGCCGTGGAATTCGGGTTCCTGCGCCGGAATTCCGCCGGTGAAGGTTCTCCCTTCACCCGCATTACTTCCCCCGGGGAAAGCTCCCGGCCACAGACGATACAGGGGGCCGGGAGACGAGTCGCGACTTTATGCCGGAGAATAGGGAATCAACTAGTTTTGTCGGAAAATCCATGGTCACAGTCGATTATTGAATAATAGCCGTGCAAGACTCGCCACGATGCCTTGATGATGCTGGAGCGAGTTGTCGTGACTGGATACAGTGCCACCGCGTTGGATGTCGGCGGAGTCATTTACTATGACGAGCCTTTCGAGCTCGCCTGGCTCCAGGGCACGTTCGAACGGCTGTGCGCCACCGACCAGGGAATGACCCTCGGGACTTTTGCCGAACAGGTCGAGCGGCACTACTCGGGGGATGAGATCCTTGCCCGTTCCGAGGAGGCGGCGGAGAGCTGGATACGCGTCCGTGGCGCCTGGGGCGAACTCGCTCAGGAGATTCCCGGCGCGGTGCGGGCCGTCGCCAGGCTGTCCAGGGAGATGCGCACGGTCATCGTGGCCAACCAGCCACCGGAGTGCGCCGGCGTCCTTTCTGCCTGGGGGGTCAGCGCCGCCTGCGAGGCGGTGTTCCTCGACTCGCTCGTGGGGGTGGCCAAGCCTGACCCGGCGCTGCTCGGGATGGCCCTGGACCATCTCGGCGTGCCTCCGGCCGACCTGCTGATGGTGGGCAACCGGGTCGATCACGATGTCCTGCCCGCACTGGGCCTGGGATGCGCCGTGGCCTTCGTCATGGAGGACTCGGGTTACCGCCGCCCCTTCGGGGTGCATCCGGATCTGGAGAGGGCGTATCGCGCGATCCGCTCCTCCAGGCCCGTTCCCACCGAGGGAGAGCGGATCACGATCACCGCCTCCCTGGCCGAGTTGAGTACCGGCTCTTACTGACCGAGAGGAAGGAGCGCACGTGCGAAAGCGCCCGTCGGCAGTGATCGGGGCTACCGGATTCATCGGATCCCGGCTCGTGTCCGGGCTGCGCCGGGCCGGGCACGAGCCGGCCTCGTTCAACCGCACCTGCCCGCCCGTGGCCGACGGCCGTCCCGCTCCGGGGCTGTGTGAAGCCGAGATCGCCTTCTTCCTCGCGACGCGGACGACCCCGGCCCTCGCGGAGTACCAGCCCGGGGAGATCCTGGCGGAGCGGGCGCTGCTCATCAGCGTGCTGGAGGAACTGGCGAAATCGGGCCGCCGGCCGCTGTTCGTGCTGGCCAGCTCGGGAGGCACGGTCTACGCCCCGCACGCCTGGCCGCCGCACGCCGAGTCCGCCCCCACGGGGCCCACCTCCGCGTACGGCCGGGCGAAGCTGCAGTTGGAGCGCGATCTGCTGCGCTACGCGGACCGGGTGCAGCCGGTGGTGCTGCGGCTGGGCAACGTCTACGGACCCGGCCAGCGGCCCACGCAGGGCTTCGGCGTGCTCGCCAACTGGCTCGCGGCCGCGGCCCGCGACGAGCCGGTCCGCCTCATCGGCGACCCCCAGGTGGTCAGGGACTACGTACACGTGGACGACACCATCAGGCTCCTGGGGATGCTCCATCAGTGCGTCAGGGAGGACAGGGCCGACAAGGTGCCCTCCATCCTGAACGTCGGCTCCGGCGTGCCCACCTCCCTGGCCGGGCTGCTGGACATCGTCTCGGCCGCGGTCGGGCGCGAGCTCACCGTGATCAGGGAGCGCGGCCGGTACTTCGACCAGCGCAGCACATGGCTGGACTCCTCCCTGGCCGCCGCCTCGCTGGGGTGGCGGGCGACGATCAGTCTCAAGGAGGGCGTGCGCCAGTACTGGAAGCAGATACTGGAGGCCCAGTCCAGCGTGGACGTGATCGGCAGCCTGTGATCACACCTGGTCGGACCGGTACCGGGAGGACGTCGGCGTGCGGGGCCGACGCAGTCTCAGCAGGATCTCGTGGACCGCGCCGACGGCGGTGGCCGCACCGTACAGGCAGGCCAGTGGCCAGCCTGCGGTGCGGTGCCTGTTCCACTCTTTGCGCAGTCCCGGGACCGTCTCGTTCCTGCCGGCCTCCGTCCTCCCCTGCCAGTAAGCCCGCCGCAGGAGATAGCGCAGCCGCAGCCTGCCGCGGTCCACGTCGTGCACGACGGAGTACTCCGGCAGCAGCGCTTCCCGCCCGCCCGCCTGTTTCATCAGCTTGATGAAGGTGGTGTCCTCACCGGACTGGAGGCTTTTGCCGGTACGGCTGAGCTTCAGGTCGAAGCGGAGCCCGTGGGCATGGGCGAAGGCGGTGTCCACCGCCATACATGCTCCCCAGATCTTGATCTCGCCTTCGTCGCGGTGCCAGCCGACGAGGTGGAACTGCCCCGAGGTGAAGTACCACGGCAGGCGCCACGACGGCCGACACAGCCGGACGCCGGCCATGTGAGCACCGGCGCGCAGGGACTCACGGACGGCGGTGACGGCCGCCTTGTCGAGCCGGACGTCGTCGTCGGCGAACATCACATGATGCTCCGGCCATTCCGCGAGCACTTCGTTGCGGGAGGCCGACAGCCCTCGGGTGGCACCGACGACGCGCATGGTTCCGCCCGCCGCGCGCACCTCGGCGACCGCCTTCTCCGCCTCCGGGCTCATAGGCCGGTCGAGGAGCACGAAATACTCGTCTCCCGACAACTGCGCCAGGTTATGACGCACGTGTTTGAGCACGTTCTCGCAGCGGAAAGCGCAAATCGCCACCACCATCGGTCGGTCCCGCGGGCCGTCGTCTCGCATCGTTCAGTCTCCACCCGTTGGCGTTAAAAATTCGAGGCCGGCCTTGTCGTCGTTTTATAGGGGAATTCCCAGTGTATTGCCGAGCCGGTTACGCGCACGCCGGATAACATGAACGCACGCCTATTCCACCTGAAGGCCGGGCCTGTTTCCACAGGCATGCCGACCGGCTGCAGGAGATCCGCCGCCCACCTTCCGCGGCGCGGTGTCACCGCGGGAAACCGAGAACGGCATCGCGCCACGGCGGACACCTTTCGCCGACCACCGGTTTTTCTTCCCGAAGGTGGTATGGGCCGGGCGGCGACGCCCTCGGGAGCGCGGGGACGTTCGCTACCGACGCGAAACGACTGCACCGCCGTTACACGGTCGGGCCGGCACCCCGAGGCGGAGGGATCCCCGTCGTCGGGTACGTGAAGGTCACAGTGGGCCAAGACCTCGTGGCGGGCGCTGCGATCGAGACGAGGGGCGGTCCGCGGCTTCCCGATGGACAAACCACCCGTCGAGGAGAAACCAACAGAACCGAGACCGCCGCGCCTGAACCGGTTCGTGCTACAGGCGTGGACATGCCGGCCAACGCTGTCGTCCGGCCGGACATCTCATCGGCTCGCAGGGAGTGCACCACGGTTCTCCGAGTCACAGGGGCGGGGAGCCCTTCTCGCTCGGTCGCCCCCGACTCGCCACAGTCACCCGGTCTCCGAAACCGGATCCGGCCTCATCGGCCGTGGGAGCGGGCTGCCACTCACAGCCGCTCTACAACCTGCCGACGGATCTCATCACCCGCCGCGCTCGTCGACATCCACGGCACGCGCGGTCGCAACAAGTTCACCTACCAGACGCAGCCCGCAGGGCCTGCCCGACTTGTCCGGGACAAACATCCAAAAACTCCATTCGTCGTCGTGTCGCATCCCTGGTCACCCCGGCACAACCGCTTCGAGACCCCGGGCGTGTTCTCGGTGAGGCAGCTTTGGAGCACACCCGCCAGGTGGTGGAGCGGCTACGCGAGCACAGCGACGCGAATTTGTCCTGTCCAACGGTCCGGATGTGTCCGGAGCAGAATGGGAGAGCTTGTATTTGGAGTCGCGGGCGTCGACCCGGCGCGCTTCAACGGGTCGGCCACGACATCATGGCAGAAGCCTTCCGGCGATCTCGTTCCGGCTCCTAAGGAACGGTGAATCTCTCCAGCCGGGGCGGCGGGATGCGGCCGTCTTTCCGCGGAGCTTCGGGCGGCCACGTGCCGGGAAGTAAAATTCCCATCGAATACGCTTTGGCGACGAGCGCCGGACGGTTCGGCACCCGAAGCTGCTGCAAGAGCTTGCTGACGTGATACTCGACCCCTTGGCGACTCAGATAGAGTTTGCCGGCGATCTTGAGTGTTCGTTCACCTGCGGCGATACTTTCTATGATTTTGACGTGTAGTTCCGATAAGGGGGTAGTAGAGTTGGATTGCATGATCCTCTTATCTATCGGCCTTATCCATTCCTATCGACGCCTGTCGATGTGATCGACGATCTCGTCTCTAACTTGTTCTCACATGGCATCCCCCTCTCGCCGGACAGAGATCCGGTCATGCCGTATTACATAGTGATGTCGTGTCGCTACACAGAGAACACAGAACGCGTCCAGGCACGACTTTACAACCCATACCCCACAAGAAACTCATCTGTCAAGGTCTGGGTAACTAGGCCTAACTCAAGCAGTTAGGAATACATGGCAACAATAACACGGAAGACCGGGCCAACAATGATCTTGAAATCGCTCTAGTGGATTTACTAACATTGGTTGCGGAAAACCGAATCGGTCACTGATCCAGATGTGATGGAATCGGTGTTGATATGCCGGTTGGCGGCGGTGTCCGAGTGGCGCTCGACCTGGGGACCACGGCATCCGCCGGTGGTCGTCCGGTAATTACGTCACCGATGTGCCGGCCTGGCCGCCGCGGTACGGAGAACGCGCCCGGTCCCTGATCTGATCGACCAACCGCGACTGAACGCGGATCGCCACTTCCGCGTCGGCCGACGGCTCGGAAGCGCTCACAGCGCGAAGGAACGCGCGGAGGGTATTGGCGAACTGGTCCTCGGGCGGCAGGATCACCTTCCGCACCTCGTTCTGGCGCTCCAGCCGGATCACCGGGTGCCAGGTCGGCGGAGGCGTGTAAGCGCGGTCGACGAAGATCCGCCCTTGGCTGCCCCACAGCGCGTAATCGCAGCGGTAGACATGCTCGAATCCGAAGGCGATATGAGCCGTCCTGCCGTCGGGCGTGGACAGCAACGCGTTGCCCGCCACATCGACACCGTACTTCGGATCCTCCTTCAGCGTCGCGCCGACCACCTCGAGATCGGGGCCGAGGAAACGCTGGGCCGCGCTGAGCGGGTACACGCCGACGTCGAGCAGGGCGCCGCCGCCCAGGTCCGGCCGGTAGCGGATGTCCTTCGGGCTGAGCGGCGGGAAGCCGAAGGTGGCGCTGAGCATGCGCAGCTCGCCGACCTCCCCGCCGGCCACCAGGTTTTGGACGGCGGCGTGCAGGCCGTGCCGGAGAAATGTGAGGTTCTCCATCAGCGTCAGCCCTCGTGCCCCGGCCAGCTCCAGAACCTCGACCGTGTCGACGTATCGTGTGGTGAGCGGCTTCTCCACGAGCACGTGCTTGCCCGCGTTCAGCGTCCTGACGATCCACTCGCGATGTAGTCCAGCGGGCAGCGGGATGTAGACGGCGTCGATGTCCGGCCGTTCCAGGAGCGCCTGGTAGTCCTCCACGGCCTTGCCGCCGAAATGATCGGCGAACACCTTGGCCTTGGCCATGTCCCTGGCCGCGACGGCCACCAACTCGACCGCGGGCTCGCACTGGATCACCGGTAGGGTGCGACGCCAGGCGATGTCGGCGCAGCCCAGCAGGCCGAGCCTGATCGGATGCGTGGACATGACGCTCACCCCAGACTGTGCAGGCAGGTCAGCAGGCTGCGTGCTTCCACGTTGACGTAGTAGCCGTGCCGTAGCAGGGCGGTGAGCTGGTGGGCGGTGACCCAGCAGAAGTCCTCCGGTATCTCCAGCGGGAAGTCTTCGTCCGCTTCCACCAGCAGGTAGCGGTTCTGCGAGTGATGGAACCTGCCGCCCTCCTCGGCGAGGATCGTGTCGTACAGGATCCGCTCGGCGGAGACGCTCAGCACGTAGTCGAGGAAGATCGGCGGGCCCTCGGGATAGTTCTCAGGGTTGCACTGGACGGTGGGCCCCATCTCCATGGCGTCCAGCAGGCCCGCCTGGAAGCGCGCGTGAACGAGCAGGTGCGCCACCCCGTCGATGTTCTTCACCACGAAGGCGACCAGTCCGCGCCCCTGCGGGTGCAACAGCGGCTGGTCCCACTCGGTCACCTCGCGGTGGTTCGCGCGTACGGTGACCCCGATGATGCTGAAGTGCCGTCCGTCATCATGGGTGATCTCGTCCCCGGTGTCGCGCCAACCCGGCAGCCCGCGCAGAGGCACCCGGCGGACGGCCAGCTCGTGGCGGCTCTTGGCCGAGGTGAACCAGCTCAGGACGCCCACCATGCCGTGATGGGCCGTGCCCTGCCCGTTGACGGAGCGGGCCAACGCCGCGGCCATCCCCTCCTCCTCCGCGAGCGTGCTGCCGACGTGGGAGAAGAAGGCGGGCAGGCAGGACAGCACGGTCCTGGTGTCCATGTTCACGAGCCCGTCGATCCGCAGTAGTTTCCTGATCTCCCGCAGGGACAGCCAGCAGTGCTCGTCGGAGACGGGCAAGTCCTCGTTGACCTGGACGACCATGTTCCTGTTGCGCTTGCGCAGGAACCAGGAGCCCTGCTCCGACTGCAGGACGTCGACCAGGACCCGCCGGGCGGGCGGGTGAGTGAAGTACTCGAGGTACTTCGTGCGGCTGCCGCGGTGGACGCGGGTGTAGTTGCTCCGCGTGGCCTGGACGGTCGGCGAGAGCTGCATCGTGTTGAGGTTGCCCGGCTCCATCTTGGCCTGCATCAGGCAGTGGGGCACGCCGTCCACCATCTTCACCAACAGGCCAAGGATACCGATCTCCGGCTGGTTGATGATCGGCTGGCTCCACTCGCGAACCGCGCCGTAGCTCGTGTGGACATGCAGCCCTTCGACCACGAAGAACCGACCGCTCTCGTGCGCCAGGTTCCCCGTGGCCTCGTCGAACGCCCATCCGCGCAGCTCGGTCAGCGGCGCGCGGTCCACGTGGCAGCCGGACATCCGGGTCCGCTCCGCGAACCAGGAGAGGAATCCCTCCCTTTCGCCACCTCCGTGGGCAGCAAGGTTACGGTGGCTATCCAGATCTGCTGAGGTCATCACGTGTCCTTAGGTCTTTGGGCCGTCCGGCACGAGGGCTCACCACGACGAGGCCACCTCGGGCACCTGAGAGTTGAGGTCGTGGCGCGAGTCCCGCAGCAACCGCATATCGCTGTCCACCATCATGGCGACCAGTTCCTCGAAGGGGACGGCGGGCTTCCAGCCGAGCCTCTCCCCCGCCTTCGCCGGGTCGGCGCACAACTGGTCGACCTCGGCCGGACGCAGCAGCAGGGGGTCCACGACCACGTACTTGCGCCAATCCAGACCGACGTGCGCGAAGGCCGATGCGACCAGCTCTTTCACGCTGTGCGTGACGCCGGTGCCCAGCACGAAGTCCTCCGGCTCGTCCTGCGCCAGCATCAACGCCATGCCCCGCACGTAGTCGCCGGCGAAACCCCAGTCGCGTTCCGCGTCCAGGTTGCCCAGCTGCAGGGAGTCGCGCAGGCCGAGTTTGATGGCGGCCACACCGAGCGACACCTTCCGTGTCACGAACTCGGCGCCGCGTATCGGCGACTCGTGGTTGAACAGAATGCCGGAGACCGCGAACATGCCGTACGACTCACGGTAGTTCTGCACCGTGTAATGGCCGAACGTCTTCGCCACGCCGTACGGGCTGCGCGGATGAAACGGCGTGAGCTCGTTCTGTGGCGTTTCTCTGGTCTTTCCGAACATCTCCGACGAGGATGCCTGATAAAAGCGCGGCTGCCCCGGCCCCGGAGTCTGGGAGGCGGTTACCCCGCTGACGATCCTGAGCGCTTCCAGACCGCGAAGAACGCCCATCCCGGTGATCTCCGCCGTGGTCGCCGCCTGCTGCCACGAGATGGGGACATATGACAGCGCACCAAGGTTGTAGACCTCGGCCGGCTGCACCTTCTCGATCGACGCGATCAGGCTGGACTGGTCCAGCAGATCACCGCTGACGAGCCTGACCTCCGGATTGGGCCGCTTCCTGTCACGGGTGGCAGGCGGCGCCTGACCCCGTATCATCCCGAATACCTCATAACCGGCCGCGAGAAGGTACTCCGCGAGATAAGTGCCGTCTTGGCCGGTAATCCCAGTGATCAGTGCGCGCTTAGTCAGGATAATCTCCAGCCATGAGGACATCCGCGCGAGGTATCACCTTACGCCGACGGTCAACTGTCATCCAGCCATAGTTGAAACGGGCACATTGCCCATATCACGGCTCACGATACGCAATATTCTTTCCGACATCACGAATCAGGAAAACAGTTTAGTGAATTTACTAGTGAATGCCGAGGCGCCTGGCGCGTCCGCCCTGGGCGGGCGCCGCCACAGTCGGCCGGCGCCAAAATCTAGCATTTCCCTCAGCCCCAATCCCGCTAAGGCACGTTAACCTCGGTTACTCCTGTGCCCAGAGGAACGAGCCGAGTGGAAGTTGTATGAAAATCGAAGTCCTCAAACCGTCCTGCAACTTGGATACCGTCAGAGACGGGCGCGGCGGCATTTTCACCTGGGTGCCGCCCGACCCCATCTTGGAATTCAACATGCTGCACCTGCACCCCGGAAAGGTCCGCGGCCTGCACTACCATCCGCACTTTGTCGAATACCTGCTCTTCGTCGAGGGTGAAGGCGTGCTGGTCACCAAGGACGACTCCAACGACCCGAAGTGCCCCGAGGAGTTCATCCACGTCTCTCGCGGGGTGTGCACCAGGACACCGATCGGGGTCATGCACGCCGTGCACGCCATCTCGTCCCTGACGTTCATCGCCATGCTCACCAAGCCGTGGGACGAGTGTGACCCGCCGCTGGTGCAGGTCGAGCCCTTGCCACACACCCTGGAGCGCGTGTGAGAGTCGCCGTCGCCGGCGCGCGGGGCTTCGTCGGATCGGCCATCGTCCGCGCCCTCGGCGGCGCGGCGGTGCCCGTCGGTCGCGAGAACTACGAGGAGGCACGCCGCAGCGGCCCGTTCGACGTGCTGATCAATGCGGCCTGCCCGTCCCGCCGCTACTGGGCGCGCCACCACCCCGAGGACGACCACCGCGAGACGGTGGTCAAGACCGAGGCGTTCCTGCGCGACTGGGAGTGGAAGAGGTTCCTCCAGATCAGCACCATCTCCGCGCGCACCCAGCTGGACACCCCCTACGGCCGGCACCGGGCCGAGGCCGAGGAGCTCTGCGCGGGTCGGCTCATCGTCCGCCTGGGCCCCATGTACGGCACGGGCTACACCAAGGGTGTCCTACAGGACATCCTCGGCGACCAACCGGTTTACGCGGCGGGGTCGTCACGGCAGAGTTTCGCACCGGTCGACTGGTGCGGCCGGTGGGTGGCCGACCATCTCGACGCCGAAGGGCTGTGGGAACTGGGCGCGCGGACGACGATCACCTTGAGGGAGATCAGGGACGCCGTCGGCTCGCGCTCCACCTTCGACAGCGACCGGGTCGATGACCAGTTCCCCGTGGTCACCGAGCCCGAGGCCGACTGGCCGGACGCCTCGGACGTGGTCTGCTGGCTCAAAGATCACAGCCGAGCACGTCTTGGAGAGACATGACAGACCAGGCGCACATGACGGTCATCGACCGCTGCCGCATCTGCGACAACACCGACCTGCTGCCCGTGCTCGACCTGGGCACGCAGGCGCTCACCGGCGTCTTCCCGCGTACCCTCGACGAGCCTGTGCCACGGGTCCCGCTGGAGCTGGTGGTCTGCTCGCCGAGCGGCTGCGGACTGGTGCAGCTGCGCCACACCGCGGACTTCGGTCTCATGTACGGAGAGCGCTACGGCTACCGGTCAGGTCTGAACCGCTCCATGGTCGAGCACCTGCGCGGCAAGGTCGCCGCCATCACGGACATGGTCGAGCTCGGCGCCGGCGACATGGTCGTGGACATCGGCAGCAACGACGGCACCCTGTTGTCGGCCTACCCCGCCGACGGCCCCACCCTGGTCGGCGTGGATCCCGCGGCCTCCGCCTTCGCCGAGTTCTATCCCCCGCACATCGAGCGGATCACCGGTTTCTTCTCCCGCGACCTGCTCGGCGGACGCCGCGCCAAGGTCGTCACCTCCATCGCGATGTTCTACGACCTGCCTCGCCCGCTGGACTTCATGCGCGAGGTACGGGAGCTGCTGACCGACGACGGCATCTGGGTGATCGAGCAGAGCTACATGCCCGCGATGCTCCGTGCCACCGCCTACGACGTGGTCTGCCACGAGCACCTGGACTACTACGCGTTGCGCCAGATCGAGTGGATGGCCGAGCGCGCGGGGCTGAAGGTCCTGGACGCCGAGCTGAACGCGGTGTACGGCGGAAGCCTGTCGGTCGTCCTGGCCAGGCGTACGGCCCGCTCCCAGGTCAACGAAGCGGCCCTGGCGACCATCCGCGGCGGAGAGAAGGACCTCCCGCTCGCCTCGTTCGCGCGGCGGACCGTGGAGCACCGCGACCGCCTGCTCGACTTCCTCGCCGAGTCGCGGAAGAACGGCCTGCTCACCCTCGGGTACGGCGCCTCCACCAAGGGCAACGTGATCCTGCAGTACTGCGGGCTCGGCGAGGCCGACCTGCCGTGCATCGCCGAGGTGAACCACGACAAGTTCGGCTGCTACACCCCGGCCACCGGCATCCCGATCGTCTCCGAGGAGGAGGCCAAGGCACGCCGCCCCGACCAGTTCCTGGTCCTCCCCTGGATCTACCGGGAGCCGGTGATCGCCCGCGAGCGCGACTTCCTGCGCTCCGGCGGGAGACTCGTCTTCCCACTGCCCGAGCTGGAGGTGGTGAAGGCATAGGGTGACCTACTGGAGCGGTCGGTCGGGCTGAAAGACATCCCAGGTCATAACTGTGTCAAGTCGTAGCGATTCAAGGATGATGCGATCAGGCGGTTGCCTCCTCGGGGAGCTCGCCGGTTTTGAGGCGGCCAAAGCGGATGCCGACGAGCCGGCCCCACGTCCTCGCCCGAGCGCTCCATTCTCCCGGCCAACCAGCGGGGTGCTGTCTTTCGGCAGGATTCAAGGCCCAGGACACAGAAGTGCCCACCCGCCGGACGGCTACCGACCAGCGAGCCGCCCTACGGCGACCCGCTACGACCGATGAGGACACACGTGCCGGCGATTCGGCGAATCACCACGCGCAATGCTCGGTTCCAGCAGTGGGAGTCTCTGCTCACCAACCGCAACAAGCGGACCCGAGCCCGCGAATTCCTGGTCCAGGGAGTCCGTCCGATCTCGCTCGCGGTGAAACACGGCTGGCCCGTCCACGCGCTCATCCACAACGAGCAGCGCAATCCTTCGAAGTGGCTGGAGGAGCTGCTGCGCACGGTGCGAGTCGACCGGATCGCGATGGATCCCGAGATGCTGGCGGATCTGGGCGAGAAGAACGAGGCGCCGCCCGAGGCCGTCGCCGTCGTGGGAATGCCCGACGACGACCTCGGCCGCATCGCGGTCGAGGACGACTTCCTGGGCGTCGTGTTCGATCGCCCGACGAGCCCCGGCAACATCGGCAGCATCATCCGCTCGGCCGACGCCCTGGGCGCGCACGGGCTGATCGTGGCCGGTCACGCCGCCGACGTGTACGACCCGAAATCGGTCAGGGCGAGCACGGGCTCGTTGTTCTCCCTGCCGGCGGTCCGGGTGCCCGCGCCGAGCGACGTGCTGGGCTGGGTGGTCGCGCAACGTAAGCGCGGCAAGCCGATCGTCGTGGTGGGCACCGACGAGCACGGCGACTGCGACGTCTTCGACTTCGACTTCACCCAGCCGACGCTCCTGCTGGTCGGCAACGAGACCAGCGGGCTCAGCAGCACATGGCGCGAGGCGTGCGACACGATGGTGAGCATCCCCATGGTCGGGGCGGCGAGCTCGCTGAACGCCGCGAACGCGGCCACCGCGATCCTCTACGAGGCGTCCCGGCAGCGGATCACCGTGGCGAGGACCGGCCGGCGGCAGTGAGGTCGGCGGCGGCGAAGAAGGCGACCGCTCTGGTACCGATCCGCAGCAGCTGACGGGGGCGGACGCCCGCCCCCGCGGGCACGCGACGGCCCCGGACGGCCACGGCGACCACCGTGTGCGGTGGCAGGACCTCCCCCAGCGCCGCCATCATCGCCGGCAGGTCCTTGTCCTGATGGCCTCCCTGCCAGTTGGTCTGCTCGTTGTAGGGCGGATCGGTGATCACGATGTCCGGCTCGTGACCGTCGATCGCCGCGCCCAGCTGGGCAGGGTCGAAGACGTCGGCCCGCCGGAGCCGGTGGGGCACCGGGCCGCCGCCCGCGGCCAGCCGGCGGGCGAGCCGCTCCGCCGCCTCGGCGGCCTGCGCGTAGCCGGGTTTGTCGAAGCGTTCCGCCTTATCCGCCAGTTCCGCCGCCCTGTTTTGCAGGCCGCTCTCGGTCAGCAGCTCCAGGTTGGCCCGTGCCGTACCGAGTGCGTCCTCAGAAAGGTCGGAGGCGAGCAGTGCCTTGACGCGCGGGCGGTGGAGGAGGGCCAGCACGGTCAGCAGGTAGCCGCTCCCGCAGCAGGGGTCCCACACCACGGCCGGCTCCGCGCCACCGCGCAGAGCCAGGGCTCGCTGGAAGATCTCCGCGGCGAGCCGTACCGGGAAGGCGGGCATGCCGGGGGCGGAGTGGAGAACGGAGCCGCTGGCGAGGTCGCTGTGATCCACCCGTGCCGTCTCGTACAGGTACACCAATCTGCCCGTCCTTGTCGTCGAGGCCCCCAGGTTACCCCGGCCGCGCCTCGATCCAGCAGAAGCCGGTTGGCGGCAGTGGCTCGATCCCGGTCAGGGTGAGGCCGCCGCTGTCGCACAGCCGCTCGAAGTCGGCACGAGTCCGCTCCAGGCCGTGGCCGTTGACGAGCAAGTTGAGGTCGTTGAGATAGGTGAACGGATTCGCGTCCGGTGGTACCTCGTCGGGAAGAACGTGCTCGATCATCAGGATCCGTCCGTGGGGGGCGACGCTTTGCCGGCAGTGCCGCAGGATCGTCCCCGCCCGGTTGTCGTCCCAGCCGTGCACGATGCTCTTGAGCAGGTAGAGGTCGGCACCGCCGGGAACGCCGGCGAAGAAGTCGCCGGTCTCGACCGCACAGCGTTCCGCCACTGCTGCTCTGTCAAGGGTCTGCTTCGCCGCTGACGCGCCCGCGGCGCTGTCGTAGACCACTCCTGTCAGCCCCGGGTGCGCCCGCAGCACGGCAGAGATCAGCGTGCCGTCTCCACCGCCCACGTCCACGACGGTCTCGAATCCGCTGAAGTCATAGCCTTTCGCGACCGCTTCGGCCACACTCAGCGTGCCCTGGCTCATCGCGGCGTTGTACAGCCGCGACAGCTCGGGGTGATCGGCCAGATAACCGAAGAAGTCGGTCTTGAACGTCTCCTCGAAGGCGGGGCTGCCCGTGCGCAGGCTGAACTCCAGGTTCTGCCAGGCGCTCAGCATTGCGGGCTCAGTGATCATCCGAGCGAGCGCGTACATCGACCCGGGCCGATCGGCGCGCAGGAGCTCGCCCACCTGGGCGACGCCGAAGCGGCCTGGACTCGCCTCCGTCAGGACCTCCAGCGCGACCAGCGCGCGCAGCAGCCGGAGCATCGCGTTCTCGCGCATGCCGTACTCGGCCGCGAGGTCGGCCGCGCCGCGCTCGCCGTCGCCGATCGCGTCGGGCAGCTTGAGCCGCGCCGCCAGGCCCACCACCTGCGTGGCCATGCCTCCGAAGACGAGCCCCACCAGGCTCTGCCACGGGGGATTCTTCGTCCGTTCTTCCATGGCGCTAACGCTCGTCCTCCCTGCCCAGGCCGAGGCGGATCGCACGCTCGACCGGTGAACACTCTCCATCCGCCCGGTCGAGGTCCAGCTCCCCGACCGGCAGCAGCGACGGCTGGGCCATGAACCGGGGGCGCAGGCCCGTGTTGGAGATGGGCGTGTGCACCAGGAACGGATGGCAGAGGTAGGCATCGCCCGCCTCGCCCGTGGCCAAGGTGAGCGGCCTGTGCGCTCCCACGCCCGCCGCCTCCAGGTAGGTCCCCTCCGGGCCGTACGGCGCGAGCAGCGGCGGCACGTCCAGATGGGAACCAACGCGCAGGAGCGTCGGCGCGTCACGCTCGCCCGTGTCGGTGTAGAGCAGGAGCAGCAGCAACGACCGGCCCCGCGAGGTCACGTTGCAGCGAAGGATCTTGTCATAGTTGGGTGGGACGAGCGCCAGTTCGCCCTCCCAACTCAGCGCGTTCGCCGCCTCCGCTTCGGCTGTCAGGAAACTGGCGTCGATGTGCCAACCGTAGTCCTCGGCCTCCTCCGGCGGCTTCGCCCGGGGAAATCGCACCGGAAATGTGCCGACCTTCTCGATGGGCGTCCATCGTCCGGGCCCGACCAATTGATCGAAAGCGGCGTGCAATTCCGGAGTGTTGGCACTGCGCACGAACGGCTCGGCCTCCTGGAGCCCCAGTCTGACCACTTCTCTGGTCCACGTCCCCGGGTCGTCCGGATCCATGTCGAGCTGCTTCCACAGCAGGCCACACGCCTCGGCGGCAAGATCTCTGGGGAACGCGCCCTCCACCTTCACGAATCCGTCCTGGACGAACCTTTCGATTTGCTCGTCTGTCAGCAACCGGGCACCCATCGCGCTCCTTACTGGAGAGGAGTATCCCGCTCGTTTATATCCACGGAATCGGCTCCGGGCGCGCGTTGACGATAAGAACTAGAATTTTCCTCAGACCCGTGACCCAATGCCGTTTAGATAGGGATTTTGACTGATACTTTCCCTTGATGGTGGGGGCATTGAGGTCGGCCGTCCGACTGACGGATCGGGTGGCGCTGCCGTCGTCTGCGGTGCCGAACCAGAACCGGCTTTACGGTCACGTCACGAGTTCCACGACTTCGGGAAAGCCGCTCGGGACCCACAGCGCCGGACGGCCGGGAGGCCCGCCGCTTCACTCGCGGTGGCGATGCGGCGGGCTCGGATGCGAAACCGATGCCTTGACGACCTTGGATCGCGGGAGGTCGCTCTCGGCGTAGCCCGTGAACCGTCTTCTCACCCGAGCCGATATCCGGATCGGCACCGCGGCCGGATCATGGCGAACCCGCGCGACCCGGCCATCGGCCTGGCTCGCCTGATCGGCTGGACCGATATCGTCGCCGCGCCCCTACCGTCGCCACCCCGCGGACGGTCAGGTCTCACAACCCGAGAACGCTTCGGCCCCGAGGCCGTACCGGCCGTAGCGAGGGGGACCAGCCCGCACGCCCGGGGTTTGGCCATCCCACCACTTGGGGCGCGCACGGGGGAACCCAGGACGCCCGCCTGGTCGCATGCGGACCTGGAGGACAAATCGGACACCGTTGAACGCGGGCGACGTTCGTCGTTCCTTCCGCGCCGCTCACCACGAGAGCGGGGCCGGACGCGGAGAGGCGGAGACCTCTGGAGGCGTGGCGGCCGGGTCGGATCTTCCCTGGCATCCCCGAGGCGGCGTGGCCGCACGACCCTGTCATGAACAGAGGAGGGCCCCTCGGCTGGTGTCAGCCGAGGGGCCCTGACCTGCGACTTGCTAGTGTGGGCGATACTGGGATCGAACCAGTGACCTCTTCGGTGTGAACGAAGCGCTCTCCCGCTGAGCTAATCGCCCGCCCTGTGCGGCCCCTCACGGTGCCGACGTGGAAAACCATACAGCAATCCGGGAGCACTCGCGAAGCGGTGTTCGCCACTAGAATGATCTTGAAAGACGACACGGTCGGGAGGCAAAGGTCCGAGGATGCATCCGGCGGGGGGCTACGGTGTCATAGCATCGTCCTGATCCGTAGAAGCACCGAACGACCCGCGCTCGACCCGAATCACCCGAGACGCCCTGCCAGGGAGTCGACGGTGACCAAAACGAGACGCAAAACCCTTGCAAATACGGCCCTGTTGGTGATGTTTAGCCAGGTAGATGCCCAAATGTCGCGCTGTGATGTGTGTTACAGAAGGGCGTGGAGGCGGAATCTTTCCTACAGGTTTCTTTGTTCCGCGTGGTAGCTCACGAGGGACGAAGCCGTTCGCAGCAGTGAGAGCAGTGAAAGCCCCGCAGAGGGGACCGACGACGAAAAAGGTTTGGCTGACGATGAACAGCGCCACCGTCTCTGCCGAGCTAGGCCTTCGGCTTGTGGTCCCCGACCGTACCACCGTCCCCCTGCTCGCCGGACTCAGCTATACGGCCGGTGATCCGTACGCGATCAGGATGGCCTTCCACGTGGGCAACGACGAGCCCGTCGAGTGGATCTTCGCTCGCGAGCTGCTGACGGTCGGCATCGTGCGGCGGGTCGGCGACGGGGACGTCCAGGTGTGGCCGGCGCGCGCCGACGGCGAACGCACGTTGCACATAAGCCTCACCTCGCCGTTCGGCCAGGCCCTGTTCGAGGTGCCGCTGGCTCCGCTCACGGAGTTCCTGCACCGGACCTACGAGCTGGTCCCCGCCGGTCGCGAGACCGACTTCATGGACCTCGACGCCGAGCTCAGCAACATGCTCTGGAGTTCCTGACCCGCGCCCCGCGGGGCCGTGCCCGGCTACCGAAATCGTCCGCGGCGCTCCGCCCCTCAGGCCGGGGAGCACGTCAGGTTCCGGATCTGAGCAGGTCCCGCATCCGGGCGATCTCGATGCCCTGGCCCGCCACGACGTCCTTGGCGGTGGCCAGCATGGCCCGGTCGGCGCCCTCGCGCAGCTGGAGCCCGGCCATCGTGACCGCCGCCTCGTGATGAGTGATCATGAGGGTGAGGAAAAGCGTGTCGAAGGCCGTCCCCCTGGCCGCCCTGAGCCGGTTCATCTCCTCCAGCGGGAGAGTGTGCGCGTCGTGGCCGCCGTGTTCGCCCGGAGTCCTTCCCACCGTCTTCAGCCATGAGGTCATGGCCGCGATCTCGGGTCGCTGCGCGGCGGTGATCCGCTCGGCGAGCCTTCGCAGGGACGGGGACGACGATCTGGAGGGCACCAGCGCCGCCATCTCCAGCGCCTGCCGGTGGTGCGGGATCATGCCCTCGGCGAACCTCACGTCGGCCGCGGTGACGCGCGCCTCGGACTCTCCCAGCCTCTCGCCCGGTCTCGCCGTGCGACCGCTCTCTCCAGGGCCACCAGGGATGATCACGGACACGCCGGATTCGGCGACGAGCGGGGCAGGCCGCTCCGATCCGGTCTCCGCGCATCCACCGAGAACCGATATCACCATGATCATGGCGATAACCTGACTCGGCACACGCATCCTCCGCATAGCTTCAATAATGGGGCAAGTGGACCGACATATTGGGGGCACCGTGCGACCGATCGTGGCATTCGGCCTGGCCGGGTTACTTCTCGTGGCCGGGTGCGGGGCGGATCCGACCCCCGCGGCCTCGCCACCGTCCGCCGCCACCTCGGCCCCTCCGGCCACGCCGGAGGAGAGCCCGAGCTCCACGGGGCAGACGACCTCCGCTCCCGACATCTCCGGTGACGGCATCCACAGCGACAACATCACGCATGTGGCCAACGTGCCTCCCGGCGCCCCGCTCGACGGACCCCAGGCGTGGGGGACCGACCTGGCCTTCCAGGGGGACTACGCGTTCGTCGGCAACTTCGACGGCTTCACCGTCTTCGACATCTCCGAGCCGTCGAGTCCCTCGGTGGTCAGCCGGGTGCTCTGCCCCGGTGAGCAGAACGACATCTCGGTGAGCGGGGACCTGCTGTTCCTCTCGATCGACTCCGTCCGGGCCGGCACCGAGTGCGACGCCCAGCGCGGAGAGCCGGAGTCCGACGGCTTCGAGGGCATCCGGATCTTCGATATCTCGGACAAGAGCCACCCGAGGTTCGTCTCGGCGGTCCGTACCGACTGCGGCTCCCACACTCACACCCTCGTGCCCGGCAAGAGCTCGGACAAGGTCTACCTCTACATCTCCTCCCCTGGCCCGGAGCCCGAGTCGACGACCTGCCCCGCGCCGCACAACAAGATCTCCGTGGTCGAGGTGCCCGTCAAGGCTCCGGAGACCGCCAAGGTGGTCTCGAAGCCGGTGCTCTCCGACCAGCTCCCCGAGGACGGGATCGGCGGCTGCCACGACCTCACGGTCTACCCGGAGAAGGACCTCGCCGCCGCCGCCTGCTTCGGCGACGGGATCCTGCTGGACATCGCCGACCGGGTCAATCCCAAGGTGCTCCAGCACGTGAGCGACAAGGAGAACTTCTCCATCTGGCACTCGGCGACGTTCAACAACGACGCCACCAAGATCATCTTTGGGGACGAGCTGGGCGGCGGCGTCAGCGCGACCTGTGACTCCAACACCCCGAAGACCAAGGGCGCCAACGCGGTGTACGACCTCGGCAAGGACCGCAAGCTCACGCTCCGCGGCTACTTCAAGATCCCGAGAGAGCAGGCCGCCGAGGAGAACTGCGTCGCGCACAACGGGTCGCTGCTGCCGGTGCCGGGCAAGGACATCATGGTCCAGGCGTGGTACCAGGGCGGGGTGTCCGTCTGGGACTTCACCGACGCGGACAAGCCCCGGGAGATCGGCTTCTTCGAGCGGGGCCCGATCCCGGGGCTCGGCGGATCCTGGTCGGCGTACTACTACAACGGCCACATCTACTCGAGTGACATCACCAGGGGCCTGGACGTGCTCCGCATCGACGACCCGCTCACCGATCCGGCCTCCAAGGTCAAGATCAAGGAGCTGAACGCGCAGACCCAGGTGTCCTACTAGCCCCGTTTCCCACACGTGCCACATCGTCGCGTCTCAGCGGTGATGTCCGATCGACGCGGCAGGTGAGTCCTCGCGTCGATCGGGGGGCGCGTGCGGGATACGGGATCGGCGAGCAGCCGGACGACCGGCCCGGTGAGGGCGCGCCCTCACCGGAGCCGGGAGCCGGGGCTCAGGGGTCGCTCAGGGATCGAGGTCGGCGGCGGAGCGCTCGGCGAAGACCCGCATGGCCTTGGCGGTGATCGGGCCGGGCGCGGCGGGCAGCACGGTCTGGTCGACCGCGCGGATCGGCTGGATGTCGCGGGTGGTGGAGGTGAGGAACGCCTCCTCGGCCTCGTACAGGGCCGAGAGCGGGACGTCCTCCTCGATGCCCCCGCACCACTCCAGGGCGAGCGCGCGGGTGACCCCCGCCAGGCAGCCCGAGGCGAGCGTGGGGGTGAGCAGCCTCCCGTCGCGTACGACGAAGATGTTGCTGCCGGTGCCCTCGCAGAGGTCGCCCGCGAGGTTCTCGAAGATCGCCTCGCCTCCGCCCCTGGCCTTGGCGTAGAACAGCGCCTTGGCGTTGTCGCCGTAGGAGGTGCTCTTCACCCCGGCGAGCGCACCGCGCTCGTTGCGCGGCCAGGGCACGACGGTGACGTCGGCGGTGGCCGGGAACGGCTTCTGCTCGTCGACGATCACCACGGTCGTGCAGCCCTGGTCGCCCCGGTCGGAGCCGAGCGGTCCCGGGCCGCTGGTGTAGGTGACGCGGACGCGGCCGAGCTTCCAGGGCGGGGCCTCGGCCAGGCAGGCGCGGACCCCGTCGGCGATCGCCTCCACGTCGGGGTCGGGCAGATCCATCCGCCGCGCCGAGAGCGTGAGCCGGTCGAGGTGGCGGGTGAGCGCGAACGTGGTGCCGTTCACGCACTTGATGGTCTCGAACACCCCGTCACCGACCATCAAGCCGTGATCGAATACCGAGACGGTGGCCTGATCCGGAGCGACAAGTGCCCCGTTAAGCCATATAGGTACGTTCATCCGACTCCTTCTGAACCTGATGTTGATGCCAGCGCGATGAGCCGGGAGGCCTTCAACTCGGTCTCGTCCCATTCGCGTCGCGGGTCGCTCCCCCAGGTTATGCCCGCGCCGGTACCGAAACGGATCTCGTCGGACGACAGCCAGAACGTGCGGATCCCCACGGCCAGGCAGGCCCGCCGCCGGTCGGCGTCGACCCAGCCCACGGTCCCACAGTAGGGCCCGCGCGGCTCTGGTTCGAGCTCATCGATGATCCGCAGGGCCGAGGATTTCGGGGCCCCGGTCACCGAGCCCGGCGGGAAGGTCGCGGAGAACAGGTCCGGCCACCCGTACTCCGGCGCGAGCCGCGCCCGGACCGTGGAGACCAGGTGCACGAGACCCGGGTGCTCCTCCACCTCGCACAGGGCGGGCACGCTCACCGAACCGACCACCGCGACCTTGCCCAGGTCGTTGCGGACGAGATCGACGATCATCACGTTCTCCGCGTGGTCCTTCTCCAGCAGATCCCCCGCGGTGACCCCGGTTCCCTTGATCGGCCTGGACTCGACCACATCGCCGTTCCTGGACAGGAAGAGCTCCGGGGAGGCCGACACGACGGCCAGTCCCGGCAGGCTCACCGTGGCGGCGTAGGGGGCGGGGTTGCCCTCCGCCAGCCGTACGGCCAGGGCGAGCGGGTCCGGCTCCTCCCCCGCGGGGAGCGGCGCGGTCAGCACCCGGCAGAGGTTGGCCTGGTAGACCTCGCCACGCTCGATGTGGGCGCGGACGCGCCGTACGCCGTCCTCGTAGGCGGCCCGGTCCAGGGAGGTGCGCCACGACGACGGGTGCGGCCCCCGCCAGGGGCCTCGCGGCGCGGGCAGCGGTGCCCTGCGGACGTCGCCGAACCGGGCGCACGTCACCTTGCCCTCGTAGTCGACCACGACGGCCCACCACCCCTCGCCGTCCAGCGCGGCGAGATCGGTGGTGAGGTCCCGGAGCCCGGTTGCCAGATATCCGGTGACATGCGCAAAAGAATCATGCACTTCCCTATTGTCCCGCTGCTCCGGCCGGCAGCCGTACCAGGGTGCGGGCGGCGGACGGGAGCCGGTGACGGCGGCCGCGCCCGCCGGCCCCGTCGGCGGGCCGGGAGCCGCCGGCCCGTGGCGGCGCCGTACCGGCCCTACGACAGCGGACCGGTGATCGTCTCCGCTGCGGCGACGATCGCGTTGGCCGCGACGAGCTGGACCACCGTCTCGATCTCCGGAGCGAGGAAGCGGTCGGGGCCCGGCCCGGGAACGGACTGGCGCAGGGCGTCCACGACGGCCGCGGTCGCCGGGGCCGGCCGCAGCGGGGTGCGCAGGTCCAGGGCCCGCGCGGCGGTGAAGACCTCCACCGCGAGCACCCGGGTGAGGCCGTCCACCGAGCGGCGCAGCTTGCGCGCGGCCGACCAGCCCATGGAGACGTGGTCCTCCTGCATCGCGGAGCTCGGGATGGAGTCGACGCTCGCGGGCGCGGCCAGGCGCTTGAGCTCGGAGACCACCGCCGCCTGGGTGTACTGAGCGATCATGTGGCCGGAGTCGACGCCGGGGTCGTCCGCGAGGAAGGCGGGCAGGCCGTGGTTGCGGGCCACGTCCAGCATGCGGTCGGTGCGGCGCTCGGAGATGCTCGCCATGTCCGCGACCGCGATGGCCAGGAAGTCGAGCACGTAGCCGACGGGGGCCCCGTGGAAGTTGCCGTTGGACTCCACACGGCCGTCGGCGAGGACCACCGGGTTGTCGATCGCGGAGGCCAGCTCCCGCCCGGCGACCAGGGCGGCGTGCGCCAGGGTGTCGCGGGCGGCCCCCGCGACCTGCGGGGCGCACCTGAGGGAGTATGCGTCCTGGACGCGGGTGCAGGTGCCGTCCCGGTGGGAGTCCATGATCTGCGAGCCGTCGAGCAGTGCCCTGAGGTTGGCGGCGCTGGCCGCCTGCCCGGGATGCGGGCGCAGGGCCTGCAGGTCGGCGGCGAAGACGCGGTCGGTGCCCAGGAGCGCCTCCACGCTCATGGCCGCGCTCACGTCGGCGGTCCTGAACAGGCGGGTGAGGTCGTCCATCGCCAGGATGAGCATGCCGAGCATGCCGTCGGTGCCGTTGACGAGCGCGAGCCCCTCCTTCGCCGCGAGCTCCACGGGCTCGATCCCCGCCTGCTTGAGCGCCTCCGCGGCGTCGGCCCGCTCCCCCACGGCGTCGCGGACGACACCTTCGCCCATGATCGTGAGGGCCACGTGGGAGAGCGGCGCGAGGTCACCGGAGCAGCCGAGGCTTCCGTACTCGTGCACGACGGGGGTGATCCGCGCGTTGAGCAGGCCCTCCAGCACCCTGGCCGTCTTCGGGCGCACGCCGGTGTGGCCGGTGGCCAGGGTGTGCAGGCGCAGCAGCATCATCGCCCGGGTGACCTCGATCTCGACCTCGGGGCCCGACCCGGCGGCGTGCGAGCGTACGAGGGATCGCTGCAGCTGGGCGCGGAGCGAGGGGTCGATGTGCCGGGTGGCCAGCGCGCCGAACCCGGTGGAGACGCCGTAGGCGGGGGTGGGGCTCTCGGCCAGCTCGTCCACCCGGGTGCGGGCCGCCGCCATGGCGGCCACGGCGTCGTCGCCGAGGCGTACGGGGGCACCGTGCCTGGCGACCCTGACGACCTCCTCGAAGCTCAGCGGCTCCGGCCCGATGGTCACGACCTCGTTGTCGCGCATGCTGCCAACTCTCTCGCGTAAGGTGAGTCGCGGTAACTGGTGAAACCATACCTGGCTCCTTACATCTCAAGATAGCGGCCGTATTCGGTTTGGGGAGTCGCCGGGTATTCGCTAGAGTTCTCACAGTGAGTCCGGGCCGGTCCCGGAAGCACGCGGAAGTGGCTCAGTGGTAGAGCATCACCTTGCCAAGGTGAGGGTCGCGGGTTCGAATCCCGTCTTCCGCTCGGAAAAGGGGCATCCGCCCCCCACTCGGTGGAGTGGCCGAGAGGCGAGGCAACGGCCTGCAAAGCCGTCTACACGGGTTCAAATCCCGTCTCCACCTCTGGTTTTCAGCGAGGACGATTAGCTCAGCGGGAGAGCGCTTCCCTGACACGGAAGAGGTCACAGGTTCAATCCCTGTATCGTCCACCATCCGCCACTGATCATGGCGAAAAGACCGTCAACGCCCCCTCGGGAGTCGTTGACGGTCTTTTTCTTGTTCCAGACCGATCTTCCTGCTCCGAGCCGATCACCGTCGGCCCGGTCGTGGTCTCCTGTTCCGGAAGGCGAGCGGTGTCGGTACCCGAGAGGCCGCTGGTGCACCCAAGGTGCCGCCGGGCCGGGTGAGCCCGGCGGCACGGTTCTCAGCGGTCGCCGGGCGGCGACTCCAGCGACTCCAGCCAGCCCTCGATGGCACGGGCCATCGAGGGAGACCTGTCCTCCAGCATGGTGTAGTGGTCACCCTCGACCTCACGGAGGACGTGGTCGGTGTGCCAGGAGGCGCGCCAGTCGTCGGTGACGGGTATCTCACCGTCGAAGCCGGTCAGCGGGGTGTCCGGGTGCAGGAACAGGATGGGCGCGCGCACCTCGCCCACCGTGCTCTCACGGAACAGGCGGTAGTAGCGGCCCATCGCCGCCAGCCGTGCGCTGGTGAACGGGCCGAACGACGCCTCCCTGTCGAACATGCCCCGCACCAGTTGCATGCCTATGTCGTCGATGACCTTGTCATCGGGCATGAAGGTGTCCAGCAGGATCAGTCCTCGCGGGTTGATCCCGATGCTCTCCAGGTAGCCGACGGCGGCGTGCGCGAAGATACCGCCCGCGCAGTAGCCGAGGACCACGAACGGCTCGTCCCCCGCGGCCCGGCGTACGGACTCCGCCCACACCCGCACCGCGGCGTCGACCGTGCCGGGGAGCCTCTCCTCCTTGGCGAAACCGGGCACCGTGAGCGCGAAGAGGTCCCGTACACCGCGGAAGTTCGCCGCGAGCCGGGCGAACTGGGTCGCCCCGCCCAGCGCCATGGGGGTGCTGAAGCAGAAGAGCGCGGATGTGCCGGGACCGGAGGCGAGCTTGACCGGCGGCGGGATCTCGTCGAGCTCCCCGACCGAGGAGAAGGAGGGACGCAGGTCGGCCATCGCCCGCAGGAGCCCCATGGCCTCGTGCATCTTCCCCGCGCGGGCGGCCTCGTGGAACAACGCGCTGGGGGTCTCCGAGGGATCCGCCCCGCCCGGCGCGTTCTCCCCGGCACCGTCCAGGCGGGCCGCCAGCTCGCCCAGGAGATGTTTTGCCAGGTCGGAGGGGTTGGGATAGTCGAAGACCACCGTCGCGGGCATCCGCAGCCCGGTCGCCTTGACAAGGCCGTTGCGCAGTTCCATGGAGGTCAGGGAGTCGAAGCCCGCCTCCAGGAAGTTCTGGTGCGCGTCGACCGCCTCGGGGCCGGGGTGGCCGAGCACCCTGGCGGCGTGCACCCGTACCGCCTCGCGGAGCACGTCCAGTCTCTCCTCCTCGGGCAGCCCGGAGAGCCTCGCCGTCAACGGCGCTCCGTCCGCCTCCTCCTCACCGTCGCCGTCGTCGAGGATCGCGGTGACCTCGGGAAGGGCGCGCAGCAGCGGGCGGGACCTGGAGAGGGTGTACGCGGGGGCGAACCGGCTCCAGTCGATGTCGGCCACCACCAGGTGGGACTCGTCGTGGTCAAGGGCCTGGCCGAGCGCGGCCGTGGCCGCGGAGGGCTCCATGGCACGCACGCCGAGGCGGCGCAGCCGGGAGCCGACCTCGTCGTCCACCATTCCGCCGCCGCCCCAGGCACCCCAGGCGACGCAGGTGGCCGCCGTTCCACGGGCGCGGCGCCGAGCGGCCAGCGCGTCCAGGAACGCGTTCGCCGCGGCGTACGCCGCCTGTCCCCCCTGCCCCCACACGGCCGCCCCCGAGGAGAACAGCGCGAACAGGTCCAGCGGCCGGTCGCCCAGCAGCTCGTCCAGGTGACGCGCGCCCGCCACCTTGGCCAGCCCGACCTCGGCGAACTCCTCGACCGTGGTGCCGGGCAGCGGCGCGCCGTCCCTGACGACGCCGGCCGCGTGGACCACCGCGCGGAGCGGGTACTCGGCGGGCAGTGAGTCCAGCAGGCGGCGGAGATCCTCGCGGTCGGCGACGTCGCACGCGGCGATCGTGACCGTGACGCCCAGGGCCGCGAGCTCGGCCTCCAGCTCGACGGCGCCCTCGGCCGCGCGGCCGCGCCGGCTGGTCAGGAGCAGGTGCTCGACGCCCCGGCCCGCCAGCCAGCGGGCCACGTGCGCGCCGACCCCGCCGGTTCCACCGGTGACGAGCGCGGTACCGCTCAGTCGCCGGGCACCGCCGGAGCCGGAGGCGCTTTCGACCGCGCCGAGCGGTGCTCGCACCATCCGGCGGGCGAGGATCCCGTTCTGCCTTACCGCCAGCTGTTCCTCTCCGCCCGGCCCTGCCAGCACGCCGCAGAGGCGGTCGACGGCCCGCTCGTCCGGAGAGGGGGGCAGATCGACGAGGCCGCCCCAGGTGTCCGGGTGGTCCAGGGCGAGGACGGTGCCGATCCCCCAGACCTGCGCCTGGAACGGGGCGGCGCCCCCGCTTCGTCCTGGCTCCGCCCGAGAGGTCTCCGCGGCCCCCGATGGGCCGGTGTCCACCGCGCCGGAGGTCACGGCCCACAACGGCGCCGTGACGCCCGCGTCGTTCAGGGCCTGGACGAGGGTGACGGTCGCCGCCGTGCCGCGTGAGAGTCCCGGGTGCACCGGGTGGAGGTGTTCGTCCAGCGCCAGCAGGGAGAGCACACCGGTTACGGACTCGTCGGCGAGCCGGTCGCGCAGCGCCGAGGTGAGCGCGGCGCGGTCCTGCCCGCCCACCTCGAAGGGAATCACCCGGGCGCCGTTCCTGGCGACCCCCGCGACGACCGCGTCCACCGCGGGGGTGCCGTCCGCGGGCAGGGCGACCAGCCACGAGCCGGTGAGCGGGCCACCCGCCGGCTCGCCGACCGGCCGCCAGGCCACCCGGTAACGCCAGGAGTCGATCGTGGCCCGCTCCCGCGTGCGCCGACGCCAGGAGGACAGCGCGGGCAGCATCTCCTTCAGGACATCGGGAGCGAGGTGCAGGTCGTCGGCGAGGCTCAGCGCGTTCCCGTGCTCGACCGCCTCCCAGAAGGCGGTGTCCACCGGGTCGGCGGCCGGGGCCCGCACGGCCGGTGAGGACTCCAGCCAGTAACGTCGCCGCTGGAAGGCGTAGGTCGGCAGGTCCACCGGGCGGGCCCCGGGATACAGGCCGGACCAGTCGACGGTGACGCCCCGGACGTGCAGCTCGGCGGCGGAGGCGAGGAGCCGGGGCAGCCCGCCCTCGTCGCGGCGCAGGGTGCCGGTGACGACGGCGTCGTGGCCGAGCGCGTCGAAGGTCTCCTGCAGGCCCATGGTGAGCACCGGGTGCGGGCTGGTCTCGACGAACACGCCGTACCCCTGCGCGGCGAGCGCGCGGACGGCGCCGTCGAAGCCGACCGTGCGGCGCAGGTTGGTGTACCAGTACTCGGCGTCGAGGCCGGTGGTGTCGATCCAGTCGCCGGTCACCGTGGAGATCATCGGCACCTCGCCCGAGCGGGGCTCGATCGGCCCGAGGTCACCGAGCAGGCGCTCGCGCAACTCCTCGACCTGCGCGGAGTGTGAGGCGTAGTCGACGGGAACCCTCCTGGCCCGCACGCCCTCCCCGGTCAGCTCGTCGATCAGCTCGTCGAGGGCGTCCGGGACGCCGGAGACCACGACCGAGCGGGCCCCGTTCACCGCCGCGACGGAGATCCGGTCCCGCCAGGGCTCCAGCCGCGCGGTCAGCTCATCGACGGGCAACCCGACGGAGACCATGCCCCCGCGCCCGGCGAGCACGTCGCCGATGGCTCGGCTGCGCAGGGCGGCGACGCGGGCGCCGTCGCCGAGGGAGAGCGCCCCGGCGACCGTGGCGGCGGCGATCTCACCCTGGGAGTGGCCGATCACGGCGTCGGGGCGGATTCCGTAGCCGCTCCAGAGCCGGGCGAGCGACACCATGACCGCCCACAGCACCGGCTGGACCACGTCCACCCTGTCCAGCGGGGGTGCCCCCGCCTCCCCACGCAGCACACCGGACAGCGACCAGTCCACGAACGGCGCCAGTGCCCGCTCGCAGTCGGCGATGTGCGCGGCGAAGAGGGGGGAGGCGGCGAGCAGTTCCGTGGCCATCCCGGCCCACTGCGAGCCCTGACCGGGGAAGACGAACACCGTCTTGCCCGGCGTCCCGGCCGCCACCCCGGTGACCGCGCCGGTGACCGGGCCTGTGACGGTGTCGCCCGAGACCAGCCCGCGCACTCCTGCCAGCAACTCCTCGCGGTCGCGTCCCACGACCACGACCCGGTGCGGGAAGGCGGTGCGCGCGGCCAGGGCGAGGCCGATGTCGGCGACCGGCCGTCCGGGGTGGTCCTCGGCGTAGACGAGAAGCCGGTCGAGCTGTGCTCGCAGGACGGGCGCGCTCTTCGCCGAGACCGCCCACGCCGCCGCGCCGCCCGGCAGCGCGAGCATCGGCACGGTCTCCCCTGCCTCCCCTGCCTCCCCTGCCTCTCCCGGCTCCCCGGACGGGCCTTCGGCGGCCGGGGCCTGCTCGACGATCACATGGGCGTTGGTGCCGCTGACACCGAAGGAGGAGACGCCCGCACGGCGGGGCCGGTCGACGTCGTCCGGCCACTCGACGGGTTCGGTCAGCAGCCGGACGTTTCCCGCCGTCCAGTCCACGTGGGAGGAAGGCTCGGACACGTGCAGGGTGGCGGGCAGGACACCGGCACGCAACGCCATCAGCATCTTGATCACGCCCGCGACCCCGGCGGCGGCCTGGGTGTGGCCGATGTTCGACTTGATCGAGCCCAGCCAGAGCGGCCGGTCCTGCGGACGGTCTCCGCCGTACGCGGCGAGCAGGGCCTGCGCCTCGATCGGGTCGCCGAGGGTGGTCCCGGTGCCGTGCGCCTCGACGGCGTCCACGTCGAACGCGGCCAGACCGGCGTTGGCCAGCGCGCGGCGGATGACCCGTTGCTGGGACACCCCGTTCGGTGCGGACAGGCCGTTGCTCGCACCGTCCTGGTTGACCGCGGAGCCGCGGATGACCCCGAGGATCGGGTGACCGTTGCGGCGCGCGTCGGACAGCCGTTCCAGCAGCAGCATGCCCGCGCCCTCACCCCACCCCGTACCGTCGGCGTCGTCGGAGAACGCCTTGCAGCGGCCGTCTCGCGCGAGACCCCGCTGGCGGCTGAACTCCACGAAGGCCTCGGGCGTGGCCATCACGGTCACCCCTCCGGCCAGGGCGAGCGTGCTCTCCCCGCGCCGCAGCGACTCGCACGCCCAGTGCAGCGCCACCAGGGACGACGAGCACGCGGTGTCGACGGTGACCGCCGGGCCCTTGAGCCCGAACACGTAGGCGACCCGCCCGGAGATCACGGCGGTGGAGTTGCCGGTCAGCAGGTGGCCCTCCACGCCCTCCGGCAGCGCGTCCAGGCCGGTGCCGTAACCGCTGGAGAAGGCGCCGACGAAGACACCGGTCTGGCTGCCCTTCAGCGAGGTCAGGTCGACGCCGGCCCGCTCGAAGGCCTCCCACGACACCTCGAGAAGCAGCCGTTGCTGCGGGTCGGCGGCGAGCGCCTCACGCGGCGAGATACCGAAGGAGCCCGCGTCGAAGTCTCCGGCGTCGTAGAGGAAACCGCCCTCGCGGGTGTAGCTGGTTCCCGGCCGGGTGAGCTCCGGGTCGTACAGGGTCTCCAGATCCCAGCCCCGGTCGCCGGGGAACTCCGAGACGCCGTCGCGGCCCTCCGCGACGAGCCGCCACAGGTCCTCGGGGCTGCGCACCCCCCCGGGGAATCGGCATCCCGCCGCGATGACCGCGATCGGCTCGCGGTCCTTGGCCTCCACCTCGCGCAGCCGCTGCTGGGCCTGCTGGAGGTCCGCGGTCACCCGCCGGAGATAGCCGAGGAGCTTCTGCTCGTCCGCCATGTCACGTCACCTTCCCCACACGTCGAGCCGGGCGCCCACCGCTGGGGCGTTCGGTACGGAGAGACCGTTCATCACGGCAGGAAAATTCGGGAACACGGGGCTCAGAGCCCCTTGTCGATCAGTGCGAACAGCTCGTCGGCGCTCGCCGACTCCACGCCCTCGCCGACGGCCGTGCCGTTCGCGTACGGCTCGGGCCTGTCTCCGCGCCACTGGGCCAGCAGACCTCCCAGACGTGTGGCGATCGTGAACCGCGTCTCCTCGTCGGGTGTGATCTCGGTGAGCACCCGGCCCAGCCGGTCGAGCTCCCGCAGGACCTGCGCCTCGGTCGGTGCCTCGTCCGGCACCAGTTCCGCGCGCAGGTAGTCGGCGAGGGCGGTCGGGTTCGCGTAGTCGAACACCAGCGTGGCGGGCAACCGCCTGCCGGTCGCGGTGTTCAGCCGGTTGCGCAACTCGACCGAGGTGAGCGAGTCGAAGCCCATCTCGTCGAAGGCCCGGTCGGCCTCCACCTGGTCGGTGGAGGTGTGGCCGAGCACGGCGGCGACCTCGGCCCGCACCAGGTCGAGCAGCATCCGGTGACGGTCGGCCGGAGGGAGCGCGGCCAGGCCGGCGAGCAGGTCCGCACCGGTCTGTCCACCCCCGGCGGCCGTCGCGGTACGGCGGGCCGGCGCGCGCACCACACCCCGCAGCAGTGGCGGCAGCCGGTCGCCCTTGGCCGCCAGCGCCTTGGCGTCGAGGCGGATCGGCACCAGCGCCGACTCCGGCCTGCCCGCCGCGGCGTCGAGCAGTGCCAGGCCCTCCTCCGGTGTCAGCGGCACGACACCGTCGCGGGCCATCCGGCCGATGTCGGCGTCGGTGAGGGTGCCGAGCATGCCGCCGACCTCGGCCCAGGGGCCCCAGGCGAGCGAGAGCGCGGGCAGTCCCTGCGCGCGCCGCAGCCCGGCCAGCGCGTCCAGGAACGCGTTGGCCGCCGCGTAGTTACCCTGCCCGGTGCTGCCGAACGTGCCGGCCACCGACGAGAACAGTACGAACAATGACAGGTCGAGGTCGCGGGTCAGCTCGTGCAGGTTCAGCGCGGCGTCCGCCTTGGGGCGCAGCACCCTGTCCACCCGGTCGGGGGTGAGTGAGGCGATCGTCCCGTCGTCCAGTACGCCCGCGGCGTGCACCACCGCGGTGAGCGGATGCTCGGCGGGCACCCCGGCCAGCAGCTTCGCCAGGGCGGTCCGGTCGGCCGCGTCGCAGGCGACGATCTCGACGTTCGCCCCCAGGGCCGTCAGTTCGGCACGCAGCCGCTCCGCCCCCTGGGCGGCGGGACCGCCACGACTGGTCAGCAGGAGGTTGCGGACACCGTGGGCGGTCACCAGGTGGCGGGCGACGAGGCCGCCGAGGCCGCCGGTGCCGCCGGTCACCAGCACGGTGCCGTCCTGGGCGAGCGGCACGGGCAGGGTGAGCGCGACCTTGCCGACGTGTCTGGCCTGCGACAGGAAGCGGAACGCCTCGGGGGCACGGCGGATGTCCCAGGCGGCCACCGGCAGCGGCCGGATCACCCCCCGCTCGAACAGGTCGAGGAGGGCACGCAGCATCTCCCCGATCCGGTCGTACCCGGCCTCGACGAGGTCGAAGTCGCGGTAGCGGACCCCGGGATGTTCGGCGGCCACGGCCTCGATCGCGCGAACGTCGGTCTTGCCCATCTCCACGAAACGGCCGCCGCGCGGCAGCATCCGCAGCGAGGCGGCGACGAAGTCGCCCGCCAGCGAGTTGAGCACCACGTCGACCCCTCCCCCGCCGGTCGAGGCGAGGAAGGAGGATTCGAAGTCCAGGGTGCGCGAGGAGGAGATGTGGGCCTCGTCCAGCCCCATGGAGCGTAGGACGTCCCATTTGCCGGTTCCGGCGGTTCCGTAGACCTCGGCTCCGAAATGCCGGGCGAGTTGCACGGCCGCCATGCCCACTCCGCCCGCGGCGGCGTGGATCAGTATCTTCTCCCCCGCCTTCAGGCCCGCCAGATCCACCAGCGCGTAGTACGCGGTGAGGAAGGCGACCGGCGTCGACGCGGCCTGGGCGAAGGTCCAGCCGCCGGGTACGGCGACCAGCTGGCGGTGGTCGGTGACGGCCAGCGGGCCGAACGCGCCGCCGTCGAACATGCCCATCACCCGGTCGCCCTCGGCGAACGCGGTGACGCCGGGACCGACCTCCACGACGCGGCCCGCTCCTTCGAGGCCCATCGCGCCCGCCTCGCCCGGATACATGCCGAGCGCGTTGAGCACGTCCCGGAAGTTCACCCCGGCGGCGCGGAGCTCGACCCTGACCTGTCCCGGCGCCAACGGGGCGACGGCCGCGGGCGCGTCCAGGAAGGCCAGGTTCTCCAGGGTGCCCTTGTCCAGGCTGTCCATCCGCCAGGAGGCGGCGCCCTCGGGCGGCACGAGCCCGGCGCCGGTCGCCCGGACGAGCCTGGCGGCCAGCACGGCTCCTCCTTCCCGCAGCGCCACCTGCGGCTCGCCGGTCGCGAGCGCGGCGGGAAGCCGTCCCGCCGACGCGGCGTGACCGTCCAGGTCGGCCAGGACGAACCTGTCCGGATTCTCCGCCTGGGCGGAGCGGACCAGGCCCCACACCGCGGCGCCCGCGACGTCACGGGCGGTCTCACCGGATCCGGCGGAGATCGCTCCCCGGGTCACGAAGACCAGCCGGGAGCCATCGAGGCGGTCGTCGGCCGACCAGGCCCGAGCCAGGTCCAGCGCCCGGTGGACGGCCGAGCGGACGGCCCCCGCCACAGCCTCCGTGCCGGTTTCCGTGTCGATCTCGGTGTCGGTGTGGGGTCCGGCGGCGTGAGCATGGGCGTGGTCATGAGCGGTCGTCTCGCCGACGCTCTCCGCGCTCACGAGGACGACGTCGGGAACGGTCGCACCGGAGTCGAGGGCCGCGACCAGCTCCTCGATCCCGGCGTAGGAGGCCGGGGAGATCCCGGCCGCGCGCAGCGCCTCCCCGGCAGCGGGGACGTCGCCGCCGAGCAGCGCCCATTCCCGCGCCGGTACGGTCCCGGCCTCGACCGGGACCCACTCCACCCGATGCAGCGAACGCCCGGGGTCCGTGCGTGCGCCGGCGAGGTCGGCGGAACCGATGGGCCGCAGCACGAGCGAGCCGATCGACACGACAGGACGCCCGGCCTCGTCGGCCGCCTCCAGGCGCAGCGAGTCGCCTCCGGTCGGCACCATCCGCACCCGCAGGCCTGACGCCCCGGCGGCGTGCAGTTCCACCTCCGACCACGTGAACGGCAGCGCGGCGTGCTCCGTCGAGGCGTCACTGAGGGCAAGGGCGTGCAGGGTGGCGTCCAGCAGCGCCGGGTGGACGCCGAAGAGCGCGGCGTCGGCGGCGACGCCCTCGGGCAGCGCGATCTCGGCGAACACCTCGTCGCCACGCGTCCAGGCCGCCCTGAGGCCGCGGAAGGCCGGACCGTAGCGGAGGCCGAGGTCGACGAGCCGGTCATAGAGGCCGTCCGTCTCCACCGGCTCGGCACCGGGCGGCGGCCACTGGCCGAGGTCGAAGTCTCCGGTGGTGCCCGAGGAGGTGAGGAGGCCGGTGGCGTGCCGGGTCCACGCCTCGTCGGCCGCGGTCTCCTCGGCACGTCCGTAGACGCTGATCGCGCGGGCCCCGGAGTCATCGGGCGCGCCGAGCACGACCTGCACCTGGACACCGCTCTGGCCGGTCAGGACCAGCGGGGCCTCCAGGGTGAGCTCCTCGATCCTGTCGCAACCGACCTGGTCTCCGGCGCGGACGGCGAGTTCCACGAGCCCGGTGCCGGGGAACAGCACCGTCTCGCCCACCGCGTGGTCTGCGAGCCACGGGTGTGTACGGGCCGAGAGACGGGCGGTGAGCAGGTGCCCACCGGAGTCGGGCAGCTCGACGGCGGCACCCAGAAGGGGGTGACCTGGCGTGTCGAGGCCGACGGACTCAGGGTCGCCGGAACTGGGGACGTGCAGCCAGTAGTCGCGGTGCTGGAAGGCGTAGGTGGGCAGTTCGACCCGGCGTGGTCTCTCCACTCCGGCCGCGGTGGCGGCGTCGGTGAAGAACGCCTCCCAGTCAACGGCCACCCCCCGCGCATGCAAGGTGCCCAACGCCGTGACCAACTCCGAAGCCTCACC